>NZ_JBSFAI010000004.1:0-353647 GCF_056280165.1 Ralstonia sp. 110700041-2
CTACCTGACCCCGATGCAGTTTGCGCAGGGGCATGAGCAAGAGTTTTTAACCTCGGACTCTAACTGTGCTTCGTACTAAAACCGGGGGCAGGTCAGAAGTAGTTAGGGCGGCTGGTACCCCGCTTGAGGGAATAGAAATAATTCGCGTCCTCCAGGTAGTCGTTGAAGGTGAGCAGTGGGGCGGTAATCAATTTGCTCAATGCCGACTCGAATCTGTCGCGCTTTACATGTGGAAAATCCTCCAATCGTTCATGGCGCGACAAGCCGAGCGTCAGCTGCCCCACTGCATCGCCCAGCTTGAAGCGCTTCGCCTGCAGGTCGTCGTCATTGGGCTGTGCGAGCCCTTGTGCCCACAGCAGATTCCATTGGGTTGGGTAGTCCCGCCACATCAGCGGGTTAAGCCATTGCACCCCCAGCAGGACTGCGGCGGGGGCCTGGCCCTGATCACCTTGTTGTGCTTGCTTTTGCATGCGCGGCCAGGCGATGGGTTGGCGGTAGTAGGTTTTGTTATTGGGCATCTGGACTCCGGATTGACAGGCAGAAAGCAACAAGCAGGCGGCTGCGAGCACGTGGGTGACGGCACGCCGATAAGCGATGAGATGAAATGAATCGCGCATGTGGGTTCCTCAGGCGTAGCGTGGTCCGTCTGGCGACGTGTGGTACGCATCTAAGCGCCCGGGATTTCGCGCGTCGTCAATGCCAATAGCCCTGACAGCGCCCTTGATAGCCGCTAGGTTTTTGTGTTGCTCCAACGGGCCGTTGTCGTAGAGCGCTGCCTTCGTGCCGTAGTACGTGAACTCGCTGTCGTTCTTGGGATCGCGCCCCGGCGGGTATTCGTCCTTGTCTACTGGCTCACACCACCGCCAATCCGCCATCCGCCGCAACTGGTTCATCAACAACTCATCGAAGTGGCACAAGCCCACGTCCACGTCATACGCGAGCACATGTTCGGCATGCATGGCGTTGGTGAGGATGGTGGAGTGGTTGGTGGCTTGCGCGTCTTCGCCGTCCTTCATCAGCGCCGTGCGCTCTTGCTGTTCGAAAGCGCCAAACGTGGTGCCGCGCAAGGTGTGGTGTTGTGCGGCGTTCATCTTCTCGACGTCGTCTTCCGCAAAGAGCACGCCCTTTCTGAGGAAGCCGTCGTCGTTGTAGAGTTCGCGCCGCGCGCGCTGGCGCACCCCGGCGTTCTGGTCGTAGCGCATGGCGGCTTCGCTGGCGGCATTGCCGTGGCCGGTCTTGCGTTGCTCGGCGTAGGGGTCGAACTGGCCTTCTGGAATGCTCCGCTTGCGGTTCAGCGCATCGCTGGCGGATTCCTTGTGCGCGTTGAAGGGGCCGATGGTGCGCACGCCATCCGGATGTGAGGTCTCGCCGGGTCGAGGCGCGCCGTGCGGCAGGTAGACGGCTTGGGGCACGATGCCGCCGCCGGGCACCTTGGGGGCATTGACCAGCACGGCCCAGTCATCCGCTGGGTCGGCATTGACGTTGGTGGCGCCCTTCACGGCTTGGCCGCCCCACATGATGGCTTGGATTGGAACGCCGGCAGCGCTGGCGACCAGCTTGCCCCAAATGCTCTTGCGCGAATCGCCCCAGATCCTGGCGAAGGAAACGCCCGCGGTGTCAGGGGACGGCGTCCAGAAGGTGGGCTTGGTGTTCCGCGGTTTGAAGGTGCCGGTGGTGTCATCCCAACCGCTGCCCACATCGGCCGGCGTGGCGCCGATGGTGTCGTGCCAATAGCGGTAACGGTAGCCGGGTTCTGCCCCAACCTTGTACGGGGTACCCGGCTTGGTTTGCGCCCAGACGCGTTGGAACAGAATGCGCTGAGCCCCGGTGGCTTGCACATCCTTGTCGTTCAAGCCAAGCCAGCCCATGCCCTGCACCGGTGAGACAGAGATGACGCGGTCGTGCGGGCAGCAATAGAGGAAGACGCGCCCCCTGGTCTGGTGGTCAGCGCTGTCCTGTGCGGCAGTGCGCGGGGTGTCGCCATTCTTGGGGCACGCGTTGAATCCGAGCTGATCCACGGCGTGGTGGCTGTAGTGTTGGGCCCGGGCCCGGAAGTGGCGCACGATGTCGAAGAAGCCCTTGAGGCCTGCAACGCGCGCGTCGTAGGTGACGCGGCCTGCGCCGTCAAATTGGCTGAAGTTATCCAGGCGGCTACCGCGCAGGCTGTAAGGCGGGTTGGCGAGGACGTAGGTGTCGGCTACGCCCCAACCTTTGGCGCCGGTTTCTTTGTTCGCTCCGAATTCAATATGGTTGGCGCCGAAGTAGGCAGAGGCCAAGCCCACCATGTTGCCCTGGCTATGGCAGACGACGGTGACGGGGCAATCGCGTTCGAAGATGTCGCGGTGCAGCTCGCGGATGCGAGCGACCAGTTTGGCTAACCGCCACGCGGCAAAGGCCTGGTAGTGGCGCGTGGGCGCGCTATAGATCTGGCGGTCACTGGTCTGCAAGTGCTGAAGTTCAAACAGACCGCCCAAAACTTCGCTGTCAGTGCCCTTGCCGAACAGATCCGGCAGAGCGGAGGCGCCATTCACGAACGGACCGCCGCCCCAGGCGTTTTTCTCGTCGAGCAGAATATTGCCGCCCACACTCGCAAGCTCGTTGCGGACGGTGCCATCTTCCTGGACGACGTCTTCGCTGCTGGCTTTGTAGCCCCAGCGGAAACGGATGACGGGGCTGGTGCCGCTGCCCGGTTCAATGAAGGTGTTGGCTTTGAGGTCGCGGCGTATATAGCCGTCTTCCGTCAGCTCGGCTGTATAGCGCATGGGGCGGAGCTTGCCGCTCTCCTTGGGGTAGGCGACCTGCTCGTCGTTGCGTTGTAGGCGGGCGTTGAGCCCCTTGCAAAGGCCTTCCTCTGCGGCGTCGAACCATTCGCCGGTGGAGTTGACGCCATGGACGAAGATGATGACGCCGGGCAGCGGTGCGGGATAGACGACCTTGCGGCATGGGCCGCCGGGTAGGGTGATATCCGTCACCTTGATGCCGTAGAACGAGCGGCGGCGGGCGGTGACGGTAGTTTCGGGCAGAGCCTGTTCAGGGATAGTCATCGTGCAGGACTCAGGGTGGAAGATGCAAATGCACACAGATCCACCAGTGTCGGAGCGGCGCGCACGAAATCGACGAGACTCAACACTCTTTGACTTCATCGCCCCTGAGGCCGGCACGAATGAACAACGATGGGATATGTTCGACGCGGCAGTTAGTCGAGAACGCAGGAACAAAAAAAAAGCGCGGCTCTCGTCCGCGCTTTTTTCTTTGCACCGCCGATATCAGGCCGACGCTGCCGCCTGCTCCTTCGTCCACTTCTCCATGCGCCTGGCCATCTCGTCGGGCGCCACGTCTTCCACATGCGTGGACACCGTCCACACGTGACCGAACGGGTCTTTAAGCGTGCCGGAGCGGTCGCCGTAGAACTGGTCCACCACGGGGCGCACTTCCGTGCCGCCGGCCTTCAGGGCATTGGCAAACACGGTATCGACGTTGGGCACATAGATCATCAGCCCCACCGACGTGCTCTGCAGCGTGTCGGGGCTGGCGCAGACCGTGTCCGGCGCTTCGTCCGACATCATGATGGGGGAATCGCCGATGCGGATTTCAGCGTGCGCGATGGTGCCGTTGGGGCCATCCATGCGAACGAGTTCGGTGGCGCCGAAGGCTTGCTTATAGAAATCGAGCGCGCGCGCGGCGCCTTTGATGCTCAGGTACGGGGTGACGCTGTGGTAACCCTCGGGGATGGGCTGGACCGCCATGTCTTGTCTCCTGCAGCGTGTGTTGGAAAGCCGCTGCGACGACAACCGCAGCGGCGCACGAACAGGATAGGTCAGCAAAAGCGCGGGTGCGCGGCGCAGGCGCACAGAGGTGCGGCGGACGATGCTTACGCGCGCACGTGCGCCGCGAACGTCGCTTGCAGTGCGTCCACCGCAGCCGGCACATCGGCCGCCTGGGTGATGGCGCGCACCACCGCCACACAGCCCACGCCCGATTCCAGCACGCGCGGCATCGCTGGCAGATCGATGCCACCGATGGCCACCAGCGGCGGTGCCGGCTCGCGCGTGCGCATGGCCGCCGCGTAGGCGAACAGGCGGCCGAGGCCCTGCGGCACGGTCGGCATGGTCTTGGTGGGCGTGGCAAACACAGCGCCGAGTGCAAGGTAGCTCGGGTTCAGCGGTGCGACGCGCAGCATTTCGGCAAAGCCGTGCGTGCTGATGCCAAGGCGCAAACCGGCCGAGCGGATCGCCACCAGGTCAGCTTCGTCGATGTCTTCCTGGCCGAGGTGAATGCCGTAGATGCCGCTGTCGGGCGCCTGAGTGTGCACGTCAAGCGCGACTTGCCAGTGGTCGTTGATGAACAGGCGCGTGGCACTGCCGCGTGCGGCGGCTTCTGCCCGGCGCACCTGGTCGACCACGGCTTGCGCGTCGTCCGACTTGAAGCGCAACTGCAACGTCGGCACCTTGAGCGCGACGAGGCGCGCCACCCAATCCGCATCCGGCACGACGGCGTAGATACCGAGCTGCGTCGGGCACGGCGCAAAGGCAAGGTCCGCTGCGGTCGGGCAAGGCAACGCTGGTTCGAGCACGCGGGGCAGGGCATCGAATTGCGTGGGCCAAGCGAGGGCATCGGCATTGCCTTCGGCAATCCACGCGCGCGCCACGCACAGCGCATCGCGCGGTTCGAATGCCAGCGCGAGTGCCGCACCGAAGATGGCGACGAAGCGCACATCGAATGCATCGCCTTGCGCCGCAGACGTGAAGCGGTACGTGCCGAGGCGGTCGTACACGGTGTCGATGCGTTGATCGCCTTCCACTGCAGTCAACACAACAGCGGCGCCAGCAGAGCGAGCACGTTCGGCTTGCGCCGTATCGGTCGTCAGCAGGACCGTGGCGGTGCTCGTGGCTTCGTCAGCGTGGTCGGTCACGCTCCAGGCGTGCGGCGCGCGGCCGAAGGCTTCCACATGGCGATCGACGATCTGCGCAGCAAGGGCTGCAGCTTCCGGCCACGCGGCGGAAAAACGCAAGGCGGATGCACTCATGCCTGCTTCTCTTCCGCATGCCAGAACGGCAACCCAACAACCGGCGTGCTGGCCTGCGCGACATCACGCTCAGGCATCGGGCCCGACAGCCGCGCAAGGCGACCGGCCTGCGTGGCCATCGCAAACGCCTGCGCCATCGCCACCGGGTCGCCCGCCTGCGCGACAGCGGTGTTCAGCAGCACGGCGTCGTAGCCCCATTCCATGACTTGCGTGGCGTGTGACGGCACACCCAGGCCCGCATCGACGATCAGCGGCACGTTGGGCAGGCGCTCGCGCAGCAGGCGCAGGCCATACGGGTTGGTGGGCCCGCGGCCGGTACCGATGGGTGCAGCCCACGGCATCAGCGCCTGGCAGCCGACGTCGAGCAGGCGGCGGCACAGCACGAGGTCTTCGGTGCAATACGGCAACACCTTGAAGCCGTCGCGGATGAGGCGTTCGGCAGCGGCCGGCAGCGCGAGCGTATCGGGCTGCAGCGTGTAGTCGTCGCCGATGACTTCGAGCTTGATCCAGTCGGTCTCGAACACTTCGCGCGACATCTGCGCGAGGGTATAAGCCTCGTCGGCGGAATAGCAGCCAGCGGTGTTCGGCAGCACGGGCACGCCGAGTTCGCGCAGCATCTTCCAGAAGCCGGCGCCGCCCTCGGGCGAGCCCGCGCTCTGGCGGCGCAGCGCCACCGTCAGCATGGCCGGGTTGGACACACGCACGGCGTCTTCCAGCGATTGCGGCGACGGGTAGCGCGCCGTGCCGAGCAGCAGGCGCGAGGCGAAGGTTTCGTCGTAGAGGCGCAGCGGATCAGCCACGGCGGAAAGGTTCGTAGTGGTCATCGAAGACTCCTAGCCGCCCACGACGGGCTGCACGAGTGCAATGCGGTCGCCTGTCTTGAGCGCGTGCTGCGCATGGCGCGCCTTGGGCACGAAATCGCCATTCACGGATGCGGCAAACGGCGGCGCGATCTGCAGTTGCGGCGTGGCCGCACCAATGGCGTCGGCCAGCGTGCTGCCCAAAGGCAGGGCCAGCGACAGGTCGTTGAGGGTGACGTTCAGCGTCATGACAAAACAGGTTCAGGCGATGCAGCGGCGGCGAATAGCTCGGGCCATTCGCAGTCGTCCGTATCGAAGGCACAGCCGTCCAGCACGTCGCACGCCGCTGCCACCGCGGCTTGGGTGACGGCGGGCGCGATCATGTAGCCGTGCCGGTACAGGCCATTGACCGACAACGTGCCAGCGCCATCCCAGCGGACGGCCGGACGGTGGTCCGGCAGCGTCGGGCGGCACTGCGTGTTCAGCTCCAGCACGCGCGCCTCGCCAAACGCGGGGTGCACGGCGTAGGCCGCAGACAGCAATTCCAGCGTGGAGCGCACGCTTGCTGGCGACATGTCGTCGGATTCCAGCTCGGTCGCGCCGATCACGTAGACATTGCCCGGCTTGGGCGCGATGTAGAGCGGGTAGCGCGGATGCAGCATGCGCACCGGCCGCGTGAGCGACACGTCCGGCGCATGGATGCGCGCCACTTCGCCGCGCAGGCCACGCAGTCGCGGCCACTGCGGCTTGGCACCGAGGCCCCGGCAATCGAGCACCAGGCGCGCACCCAGCCCGGCGGCAGCCAGTGCGTCGGGGCTCGGATCGACAACCTCGGTATTCCAGCGCAGTTGCACGCCGAGCGCTTCCAGCTCGGTCGCCAGCGCATCCAGCACGCCGCGCGGGTCAAGCTGACCTTCGCCTGCCAGATACAGCCCCTGCGTGAAGCGTTGTGCGAGCAGCGGCTCGAGTTGGGCAATGCCGGACGCGTCCACGGCACGCAGATCGGCGGCCACGCGCTCGGGCGGCGCGGCATTGCGCACGTGGTTGGCAAACAACGACGCCTCACCACGGTCCGCCGCATGCCACACCACCAGCGTGCCGGCCTCCTGGAAGAAGACCGGCGTGCGCAGCTTGGGCAACCAATCGCGCCACAGCGCCAGGCTTGCCAACCCCAAGTCCACGACAAAACGATCGGCCACGGCGGCTTCGGCAAGCGGCGCCAGCATGGCCGCGGCAACGTACGCCGCGGCACCGCTGCCGTCACGCGGACCGCGCTCCACCAAGGCAATGCGCGCGGGGGGCACCCCCGTCTGCGCGAGTTGCCAGGCACACAGGCGGCCGGCGAGGCCGCCACCGAGGATCGTTACGTCGAATGAAGTTGAGGTTGGCATTGCACCGGTGGGTTAGCTGTAGATCTTGCTGCCGCTCTTGCGGAACTCGATCGACTTCTCTTCCATGCCCGCAGTTGGGTTAACTGCGGCGGCGGTGGCGTTGGCGTCGAGCGTGGCCGCGTAGTCGCGCACTTCCTGCGTGATCTTCATCGAGCAGAACTTCGGACCGCACATCGAACAGAAGTGCGCGATCTTGGCGCCCTCGGCCGGCAGCGTTTCATCGTGGAAGGCGCGTGCCTTCTCCGGATCGAGGCCGAGGTTGAACTGGTCTTCCCAGCGGAATTCGAAGCGTGCCTTCGACAGCGCGTTGTCACGCAGCTGCGCACCCGGCCAGCCCTTGGCAAGGTCGGCTGCATGCGCGGCGATCTTGTAGGTGATGATGCCTTCGCGCACGTCTTCCTTGTCCGGCAGGCCCAGGTGTTCCTTGGGCGTGACGTAGCAGAGCATGGCCGTGCCGTACCAGCCGATGTTGGCCGCGCCGATGCCGCTGGTGATGTGGTCGTAGCCCGGGGCGATGTCGGTCACAAGCGGGCCCAGCGTATAGAACGGGGCTTCGAAGCAGTGCTTCAGCTCTTCGTCCATGTTGGCCTGCACGCGCTGCAGCGGCACGTGGCCCGGGCCTTCGATCATGACCTGCACGTCGTGCTCCCACGCCTTCTTGGTGAGCTCGCCCAGCGTGTGCAGCTCGCCGAATTGCGCGGCGTCGTTCGAGTCGGCAATGCAACCGGGGCGCAGACCATCGCCCAGGCTGAACGACACGTCGTACGCCTTCATGATTTCGCAGATCTCGTCGAAGTGCGTGTACAGGAAGTTTTCCTTGTGATGCGCGAGGCACCACTTGGCCATGATCGAGCCACCGCGCGAGACAATGCCCGTGATGCGGTCGGCCGTGAGCGGCACGTAGCGCAGCAGCACGCCCGCGTGGATGGTGAAGTAGTCCACGCCTTGCTCGGCTTGCTCGATGAGCGTGTCGCGGAACATCTCCCACGTCAGGTCTTCAGCCACGCCGCCGGTCTTGTCCAGCGCCTGGTAGATGGGCACCGTGCCGATGGGCACCGGCGAGTTGCGCAGGATCCATTCGCGCGTCTCGTGGATGTGCTTGCCGGTGGACAAATCCATGATCGTGTCGGCGCCCCAGCGGATCGCCCACACCATCTTTTCCACTTCCTCGGCCAGCGACGAGGTGACCGCCGAGTTGCCGAGATTGCCGTTGATCTTCACGCGGAAGTTGCGGCCGATGGCCATCGGCTCCAGCTCGGTATGGTTGATGTTGGCGGGGATGATCGCGCGGCCCGCGGCGACTTCGGCACGGACGAATTCCGGCGTGATGTCTTCCGGGCGCTGCGGCAGGTTCGCGCCGTACGAGAAGCCCGGATGCTGCTTGAGCAGTTGGCGGTACTCGGGCTTGTCTTGCAGTGCCTGCAGGTTCAGCGATTCGCGCAGCGCGACGTATTCCATCTCGGGCGTGATGATGCCGCGGCGCGCGTAGTGCATCTGGCTCACGTTGGCGCCGGCCTTGGCGCGGCGCGGCTTGGAGATGTGCGAGAAGCGCAGGTGCGCCGTGGCCGGGTCGTTGGCGCGCGTCTGGCCGTATTCGGACGACAGGCCCGAGAGGATTTCCGTATCGCCACGCTCGTCGATCCACTTGGCGCGCAGCGGGGCGAGGCCCGCCTGCAGGTCGATGTGCACATCGGGATCGGAGTACGGGCCCGACGTGTCGTACACCGGCACCGGCGGGTTCAGCATCTCGCCCTTGTCGGTGCGCGTGGCGGTCTGCTTGATGGTGCGCATCGGCACGCGGATGTCCGGGCGGCTGCCGACGATGTACGTCTTGCTGGAGGCCGGATAGGCGAACTTCTGGTCGAGCTCGGACTGCAGCGAGTCGAACGATGCGGCGGGGGCGTTTTTGGCTTGGGGCATGGTCTCGTCCTTGATTCTGTGGCCTGGTGGAGCAGGCAGTGGACGAAACCGGGAGAGGTGGCGTGACCCGAAGAACTGAGGGGGTGGCTGCCAGAGACTACGCGGTGTTCTGAAACTTCCCACGCCGGTACGAACCGGATCGGGTGCGAAGGGACTCTCTCAGCCGCACGGCCCATCCGTACGGCACCCCTGTTTCATCCAACGAGGCTGAATTTAAGCACAGGGCTGCCGGCGTTGCCAGCACGAAAACCAGTGAGATGACGGTCGACGGGTCATTTCAGTCCAAACCGCCACGCAATGTGCGGCGGCGCGCACCGGCGCGGCCCGCCTTGATCTTGCGCAACCCCGCCGCGTTTCACCTGTGCGACCCTCAATCCCTTTTCTATTGCATTGCGGCACGGCCGCTGGGAGTTGTCATGCTGGAGCGTCGGTTCACACTCGCGGGGCGCAGCCTCGTACCCATCGTGCAGGGCGGGATGGGCGTGGGTATTTCGGCGCACCGGCTGGCCGGCGCCGTGGCGCGCGAAGGCGGCGTCGGCACCATCGCCAGCATCGACTTGCGGCATCACCACGCAGATCTCGTCGCCGCAACCGAGAAATCGCGCGACAAGGACGCCATCAACGCCGCCAACCTCGTTGCGCTGGACCGCGAGATTCGCGCCGCGCGTGAAGGCAGCCAAGGCAACGGCATGATCGCCGTGAA
Source organism: Ralstonia sp. 110700041-2 (assembly GCF_056280165.1). NCBI lineage: Bacteria > Pseudomonadati > Pseudomonadota > Betaproteobacteria > Burkholderiales > Burkholderiaceae > Ralstonia > Ralstonia sp. 110700041-2. Next base: position 9,841 of record NZ_JBSFAI010000004.1, read on the forward strand.
CGTGATGAAGGCGGTGGAATCGCATCCTGCGCTGGTGCGCCAGGCGTGCGAGAGCGGCGCCGATGCGATCGTCATGGGCGCGGGCCTGCCGCTCGACCTGCCGGAGATGACGGCCGAGCATCCGAAGGTGGCGCTCATCCCGATTCTTTCCGACTCGCGCGGCGTAGGCGTCGTGCTCAAACGGTGGATGAAGAAGGCGCGGCTGCCCGACGCGGTGGTGATCGAGCATCCGACACATGCGGGCGGCCACCTGGGCGCAGCTCGCATCGAAGATCTGCGAGACGAGCGGTTCTCGTTTGCGCGCGTGCTGGATGAATGCCGTGAATTGTTCATCAAGCTGGGACTGGCGGCGGAGCAGATTCCGATCATCCTCGCGGGCGGCATCGATTCGCATGCCAAGGTGAAGCACTGGCTCGACAAGGGCGCCGCTGCGGTGCAGCTCGGCACTGCATTTGCCGTGACGGAGGAGGGCGATGCGCACGTGCGCTTCAAGCGGGTGCTGACGGGCGCGGAGCAAGGGGATATCGGCGAGTTTGTCAGCGTGGCTGGGTTGCCGGCGCGGGCAGTGATGACGCCGTGGTTGTCGCGGTATCTCTCACGCGAAAGCGCGCTGCAGGCCAAGGCCAAGGTGCGGGATTGTCTGCAGGGGTTCGATTGTTTGCAGACCTGCGGGCTGCGGGATGGGATTGGCAAGGTCGGGCAGTTCTGCATTGACCTGAAGCTTGCGCAGGCGCTGCGTGGGGATGTGGAGCGCGGATTGTTTTTCCGCGGTGCGGGCAAGCTCCCATTTGGGCAGGCGATTCGGCCGGTGCGGGAACTGATGCATTACTTGCTGACTGGGGAAAAGCCGGCGGTATCCTCGACTTCACCCTGATGCGCTGACATTTCGCCCAGCAAAAAAGCCAGCCCGAAGGCTGGCTTTTTGTTAGCGCTTACCGCTTGTTGCTTCAGAACGGTGCAGCAAACGTCAACCGAACCCCCTGCTGCAAGCCCCCCATGCCCGCCATCACGCTGTAGTCCAACCCAAACGTGAGCGGGCCAGTCCGGAACTTTGTCCCCAACCCGATCTGCATTCGATCGCGCCCAAACGGTGTACCCGGCACGTAATAAGCAGGGCCTGCCGATGCCAGATCGGCATACGCCAAACCTGCATTGCTCTGCCCATTGAAGTCGTGCTGGTACTCCACCCGTGCGAACGGCAGGAACGTGCCCCACTTGGTCTTCTGCGTGTATTCCGCACGCAGGCCGAGCGTGCCGGATACCGTCGTCACCGTCTGGTCGAAATACGTCAGCGCGTTGATGCCGGCGCCCGATTCGGTGAACTGATCCAGCGTCGATTGCGAGACCGACAGGCGCCCGTAAGGCGAGATCAGCCACGCACGATCGCGATGCTCATAGCCGGCCGACACGGAGGCGAAAACCTGCTTGCCGCTGCGCTTGCCGGTGGCGAAGTCGTTGGAGTCCGTCACCCAGCGGCGCGAGTCGAAACTGAGCGTGCCGAAGCCGGCCACACCATCGACGAACAACGAAGGCAGCGGGCGATAGCTGCCGTACAGCGCGAGGCTATAGCTGTCGCCCGTGCTCCTGGTGCCCGCGTTGCCGATGTCGGTGGAGTCACGCCCGTAACCAAACCCACCCCCGATCGAGAGCTGATCGGACACGCGGTAGTCCGCGCCGGCCGTCACACCGCCTGTGGTGAAGCGGAAACCGGAGCGTTGCGTGCCAGCGCTGGCAAAACCAAAGTCCAGCGTACCGGCGCTCCAGAACGCGAGATTCGGGTCGGTGTTGTCCGGGCCCGCGCTGGCGGCATCAGCGCCGGGCAGATCGGGGCCGGCATCGGCGGTCGACTTGTCGGTGCTGCCGCTGGCCGCATCGGCGTTGCGCTTGCCGCGTGCGAATGGCCGCACGCCCTGACCGTCACCGCGCATGCAGGCATCGTGCGCGGAAATGCCGGCCACATCCTGGCAACGCGCTTGCATGTCTGCGCGCTGGCCCGGCATGGCGACCGTCAAACCGTTGCTCGAGGGTGGCCGGCCAGTGCCGTGCAGCGCTTCCAGGCGGCGGTTGTAGTTGTCAATCTGCGTGGTGGCGAAGCGGCGCGCGGCCTGCACTTGCGCGTTGATCAGACCTGCCACATCAGGATCGGCCGAGGGGTCCTTGCGCGGCGCCACGCTCACCTGCACCGTTGCAGCCGTCGAGGTGGCGAACGCGTTGGACAGCGTGTACGTCAGCACGGCCTGGCCGCTGTAGGTGCCTGACGGGGTGAAGTTCAGCACGTACGTCGATGCCGCCACTGCCTGCGGCTTCAGGCCGGCCGGTGTCTGGATCGCCTTCTGCACGATGCTGGCCGTACCCGCGTTGTAGGGCACCACCGACACCAGCGTCGCCGCCGTGAAGGGGCCACCCGTGGCGCCTTCGGTCAAGTCCACGCTCACCCCCTGGCCCGACGACGTGATGGCCTGCCTCTGCGCCACCGCAATCGGCACGGCGTTCACGTTGACCGTTACCGGAATCGGCGCGGACGTGCCGGCCGTGTTGATCAGCGCATAAGTGAAATTGACTGCGCCGGAGGTGGTCTGGGTCGGCGTGTAGACGATGTCCAGACCGTTGACGACGGCAGTGCCGCTGGCAGGCGGATTGACAATCGTGACGGACGAGAACGGACCGCCGGTTGCATTGGCCGTTGCATGCAGCGTGATCGGTGCCGTCGACATGGTGGTGGCCGTGATTGCCGGCGCGGTGCCGATCACCTGGCCCACCGTGATCGTGAAGCTGCGCGTACCGCTGTACGGGGCGCCAGTGCCCGTGCTGCTGTCGGTGGCCCTCACTGTGAATGAGCTGCTGCCCAGCGTAGTGGGCGTGCCCGACAGAACGCCAGTGCTGGCGTTCAAGCTCAGGCCCGCAGGCAACGTGCCGGTGGTGACGGCGTACGTGTAGGGCGCGGTACCGCCGGTAGCTGTGAAGGTCTGGCTGTAGGCCGTGGTGACTTGGGCCGACGTTGCGGCCGCCGGATTCACCGTGACCGTGGGCGCACCGATGGTGACGCTGTAAGCACGGCTGGCCGTGAAGCTGTTGGCATCCGTTGTCGTGATGGTGAAGTTGAACGTTCCGCCTGCGGTGGGTGTACCCGACAGGAACCCGGAGGTGTTCAGGCTCAGGCCAGCCGGCAATGCGCCCGCCGTAACAGCATAGGTGTACGGCGCGGTGCCGTTGGCCGCCGTTATGGTTTGGCTGTACGCCGTTGCAATCCCCGGGTTGGGGAGCGTGGCCGGCGATACCGTCAGGCTAGGCGCGGCAATGGTAAGCGTGTAGACACCGCTTACCGCAAACGGAGCACCCGTCCCCGTCGAACTGTCGGTAGCGGTGACGGTAAAGCTGACCGTGCCGGCCGTGGTTGGGGTCCCTGCCAGCCTGCCGGTGGTGCCGTTCCACGTAAGGCCCGTGGGGACAGTGCCGCTATTCACCACGAAGCCATAGGTGTATGGGTTCGTACCACCACTTGCCGTGAAGTTGCGGCTGTAAGCGGTGCCTGCGACACCGCTGAGAGAGCCCGAGGCCGGCGTGATGGTCAAGGTGGGCGACCCAATCGTCAGCGAGTAGGCACGGCTACCCGTGTAAGGGCCGGTTCCGGTACTGCTGTCAGTCGCGGTGACGGTGAAGTTGAACACCCCACCCGCCGTGGGCGTACCCGACAGCGTGCCGTTGCTGGACAGCGTCAGCCCCGTCGGCAGCGAACCTGCCGTGACGGCATACGTGTAGGGACCTGTGCCGCCGCTGGCCAACATGGTCTGGCTGTATGCCGTAGCGATGGTGCCGCCCGGCAACGTGCTCGGGCTGACCGAGACGGTAGCTGCGTTGACCGTCAGGGTGTACGCGCGCGAGCCGGTATAGCTGTTGGCATCAGTAGCCGTGACCGCGAAGTTGAAGGTGCCGCCCGCCGTGGGCGTACCAGTGATCGCGCCAGTGCTGCCGTTCAAGCTCAGGCCCGTCGGCAGCGCACCGGCAGTCAGCGCGTAGCTGTAAGGCGCGGCACCCCCGCCGGCCGCGGCAGTCTGGCCGTAGGCGGCGCCGACAGTCGCCGCACTCAGGGTGGTGGGCGACACGGTAATGGTGGGCGCCGAGGTGGTCAGCGTGTAGGTGCCAGACGTGCTGTACGGCCCCGCGCCCGTTGCGTGGTCGGTGGCAGTCACCGAGAAGTTGACCACGCCCGTGGTGGTCGGCGTACCGGACAACACGCCGGTTCCGGTGTTGAACGAGAGACCGGTCGGCATCGTCCCGCTATGGACCGCAAGGCTATAGGTGTATGGCGCCAGACCGCCGCTGCCTGTGAAGGTCTGGCTGTACGCCACGCCGGTTGAAGCACTGAGACTGCCCGATGCCGGGGTGAGCGCCAACGTGGGTGCATTGACGACCAGCGTATAGGTACGGCTGCCCGTATATGGGCCAGTACCGGTGCTGCTGTCGGTGGTGGTCACGGTGAAGTTGAACGTGCCGCCCGCCGTGGGCGTCCCCGACAGCACGCCGCCCGAACTGAGCGTGAGCCCGGCGGGCAGCGCACCGGAGGTGATGGCATAGGTGTATGGCCCTGTGCCACCGCTGGCCGTTATCGTCTGGCTGTAAGCCGCAGCCACCGTCGCGTTCGTCAACGAAACCGGCGATACGGTAATAGTTGGCGTGCCGATCACCAGCGACAGCGTGCTGCTGGTGGCAGAGAACGGGCCCGTGCCCGTACTGCTGTCGGTGGCGGTTACCGCAAAGTTGAAGCTGCCATCGGCGGTTGGTGTACCCGATAGCATGCCGTTGCTTGTCAGCGTCAGCCCTGGCGGCAACGCGCCGGACGCGATCGTATAGGTGTACGGCGCCGTGCCGCCACTGGCCGACGCCAGTGACTGGCTGTAGGCCGCACCGACAGTGCCGCCAGCGGGTGAGGACGGCGCGTAGTTGACCGTCGCATTCGACACGGTGACGGTGATTGTGGCCGGCGCCGTCGTGCCGCCCGCATTGCTAGCCGTGTAGGTGAACGAGTCCATGCCTGAGTACGACGGGTTGGGCGTGTAGGTGATCGACCCGCCCGAGACCGTGGCCGTGCCGTGGGTCGGCTGCGTGCCGACAGCCACGCTGGTTGCACCGGTGACGTCCACCGTAGCGTGGTTGTTAGTACTGCCGTGCGCCACGGTAATGCTGGTCGGACCGGCGGTTGGCGGCAGCACGTAGGTAAACCGGTCAGCCGCGCTGGTGGTACTGGTGCCGCCGCCGTTGGTCACCGTCACATCAACAACGCCAGTACTGCCCGCCGGTGATGTTGCCGTGATCTGCGTGGCGCTGTTGACGGTGAAGTTGGTGGCGTTGGTCGCGCCAAACTTGACGGCCGTGGCGACGGTGAAATTGGTGCCGCTGATGTTGACCGAGGTGCCGCCGCCGGTCGTCCCTGTGTTCGGCGCAATGCCCGTCACCGTCGGCGCAGTTGGGATTACAGCAATGCTCACGATACCGTTAGGCACCCAGGTGACGCTGTCATTGCTGGTGTAGAACGTGGCGGTATCAGTGCCGCTGAAGTTACTCGGCGGCGTGTAAACGAAACCATTGGTATACGGATCCCCCGATGGCGGTACCGAACCGCTGTAGATGGCGACTTTGCCGCCTTGGGCGGTCGCCGTAAGAAAGAGCGGGCCGGATGAACTGTTTGTACCGCCGGAAGAATCGTAAGCAATGCCGGACAGGAAGGGGTCGCAGTTGCTCGTGTCCGCAGCCGTAAAGACATAGGACTTCTGCGCATTCATGTTGGTCGAGAATGAGACGGTGCAGGCAGCGGCGAGCGCTCCTTGCGACAACACCGTCAGCCAGATCGCCAGCACGGCCAGCAGGCCCTGGCGCAGCCATTCCCGCCCCTGCGCCTCCAGACGCCGGAACATCGACCATCCGGCAACCCCACGCCGGCCAAACGGGCTGTTTTGTGTGAGCACGCGCATTTCTCCCTCGTTCAGGCCCGCTGTCTTGCGAGCTTTTTCTCTCGAGCGTTCTTGCGAAATTCAGAGCCTGACTGCTGCCAGGCACTCCCCCGTCACGAGGGAATAGCGCGTGGGATTTGCATACCGGCACCGACAATCGGTGCAATGGCTGCGTGTTATCCCTTGGAAATCCCCCGTCAGACCAGCGCAGCCTTTCTTATTTATTTTGACTGGCACATTGATCCGGACGCGATGCTAAGAAAAGCCTCCCCATCCGTCAATACTGGTCGCCGGTGAAACCGTTACCACACAAGGCTTTTTAGGCTTTTTTTCCCTTTATATCGCGGCGCTATCTCGTTAATAGAACGCATATTGAGACGGCATGACCGGGCGTTGAGACACAGAGACCATTTATCACTCAAATATCGGACGCCGATCATTTTGGAATTTTCGAATGAATAAGCGCTTGTGGAGTGGCGGTCTAAATAAACCCGCCTCTTCGCATTTGTATTTCCATTACGAGGGTGGGCGGCGCGCAATGGCGAGCGGTCGACCAACCAGCCACCCGCCACGGAGTCCGTTTACGCAGCCGAACCGCCACGGGTCTACCATGTGTTCACAAACAAAGGTGACCCAGGAGACCCCCAATGCCCACCGAGGCCACGCACCGCGTCTTCAACCAAGTCCCGGACCTGACCGGCTTCAACCCGTTTACGTCCGACGCCACGCTGCAAGGCGCGCTCGAACGTCTGGGCGGCGGCTGGAACGCCAGCGCGCTGCAAGCCTTCGGCGACCAACTCGGCGCGCCCGAGACGCTGCAGTGGGCCGCCGAGGCCAACTCCTACCACCCGGAACTCCACACCCACAGCCGCACTGGCGAGCGCATCGACGCCATCCGCTTCGACCCCGCGTGGCATGCGCTGCTCGGCCTGATGCGCAGCCAGGGGCTGCAGGCCCTGCCGTTTGCCGACCCGCGCCCCGGCGCATGGGCCGCCCGCACCGCGGGCTATTTCATGCAGGCGCAGATCGAATCCGGCACGCTGTGCCCGGCGACAATGACATTCGCCAGCATCCCCGTGCTGCAGAACGAGACCGCGCTGTTTGCCGATCTGGGGCCGCGTCTCTACGCCCGCGAACATGACGCACGTGACCTGCCGTGGCGCCAGAAGACCGCCATCCTCGTCGGCATGGGCATGACCGAAAAGCAGGGCGGCTCCGATGTGCGCAGCAACACCACGGTGGCAACGCCCTTGCGTGGCGAGGGCCGTGGCGCGACGTACGCCATCACCGGGCACAAGTGGTTCTTCTCTGCACCGATGTGCGATGCGCACCTGGTAGTCGCGCGCATGGGCGCGGAAGACGGGCCGCTGTCGTGCTTCTTTGTCCCGCGCTTTCGCGATGACGGCAGCAAGAACCCGATCCAGATCCAGCGTCTGAAAGACAAGCTCGGCAACCGCTCGAACGCGAGCAGCGAAGTGGAATTCCGCGGCGCAGAAGGCATCCTCATCGGCGAGGAAGGACGCGGCATTCCGACCATCATCGAGATGGCGACACACACGCGGCTGGATTGCGTGATCGGCAGCGCGGCCATCCTGCGCCACGCTCTGATGCAGGCGCTGCACCACGCACGCCACCGCATGGCGTTCGGCCGCCTGCTGGCCGACCAACCGCTGATGCGCAACGTACTGGCCGATCTCGCGCTCGAATCGCAAGCGGCGACGTTGCTGATGATGGAACTGGGCAACGCGTTCGAGCGTGCCGATGTCGATCCGCTGGCCGCAGCGTGGAAGCGCATCGTCACGCCCGCGGCTAAGTTCTGGGTCTGCAAGCGCACCGTCGAAGCAACCGGCGAGGCAATGGAAGTCTGGGGCGGCAACGGCTATGTCGAAGAAGGCCCGATGGCACGCCTGTACCGCGAGGCGCCGGTCAATTCCATCTGGGAAGGCTCGGGCAACGTGATGTGCCTGGACGTGCTGCGCGCCATCGCCCGCACGCCGGACGATGCGTTGCGCCTGGTGCACGACATTGGCGAGCGCGCGCACGGCCACCGTGCCGTGCGTGCGGAGCTGGCCGCGCTGCAGGCGATGCTGCATCAGCCGGGCGACATCCAGGAAACCTCCGCACGCCGCATCGCGCAGGGGCTGGCACTTACGGCACAGGCTGCGCTGATGCTGGCGTACGCCCACCCGGACGACGCCGAGCGCTTTATCGCCAGCCGCTTCCATCATCAACATGGCCGCGTGTTTGGCACGCTCGACGGACACGCGCAGGAACTGGGCGCAGTGCTGCAACGCGCGTGGCCCGTGTAGCACACCCTGGGGATGCAGTCAAATGTGAGCGCACGCTTTCGTGTAACGCTGAAAACCACATCGCGACCTCCGGCCGCTTATCCACGCACCGAACAGGTGCTTGAGGGTATACCCGCATTCAGCGCATAATGCGCGCCCATGGCGGCGCGTGACATTGCTTCACGCTTTGGCATTCCCCGGGGGAGTGACGGCGCGCCCCAGCCAATGCTGCGCAGCCGGGCGGACGTCGCCTGGCAATCGATTGCGCGCACCGCCGCGTCGATAGGGCCCCGATGCGGTCGGCTGGCCATTAGAAGCCCGAACCTCTCCTAGGACCTTTGACGATGCCGTTCGCTGCGCGCACGTGGCTGCTGGCCGCGCTTGCCGTTCCCGCTGCTGTTTCCACCGCCTTCTTCCCGTCCAACGCCGTTGCCGCTACCCCGACGCTCGATCGCATCCGCGACTCGGGCACGGTGCATGTGGCGTATCGGGAAGACTCCATTCCTTTTTCGTACCTCGATGGCAGCAAGCCGGTCGGCTACGCCATCGACATCTGCTCGCGGCTGATCGATTCGATCAAGACCTCGCTCAAGCGCCCTGACCTGAAGGTGCAGTACGTGCCGGTGACAGCCGCCACGCGCATGGACGTGGTCGCTTCGGGCAAGGCCGACCTGGAATGCGGCTCGACCAACAACTCACGCGAGCGCCGTGAGAAGGTCGCCTTCACGATTCCGCATTACATCACCAAGGGCCGCATGCTGGTAAGGACCGGCTCGCCGATCCAGCAATGGGAAGACCTCAACGGCAAGACGGTAGTGGCCGCGCGCGGCTCGACCAATGCCGACCTCGCACGCAAGCTCAACGAGACGGGCATGACGATGCAGGTGGTCGATGCCAACGATCTGCGCAGCGCGTTTGCGATGCTGGCCGATGGCCGCGCCAACGCGTTTGCCGGTGACGACATCCTGCTCTCGGGCATGCGCGCCACGGCCAAGAACCCGGCGGACTACCGCCTGGCGGGCAAGACGCAGCTCGTATCGTCGTACGCGATCATGCTGAGCAAGCAGGACCCGGAGTTCAAGAAGCTGATCGACCAGTCGATGACGCGGCTAATTGTCGATGGCGAGGTGCCGAAGCTCTACAAGAAGTGGTTCCAGCAGCCGATTCCGCCCAACGGGGTGAATCTGGAGGTGCCGATGAGTTATTTGCTGCGGGATTCGTTTAATACGCCTACGGATAGTGCTGGCAACTAATGTCTTGCTTACGCGGGGTGGCTATGGGTGTTGTTGGTCCATCCCTTGTTTCATCCCCTGCCGGGGCTGACTCGCTTTCTTTGTCTTGCCAAAGAAAGGCGCGCCCGAGATGGCGAAAGACTCGTTGAATTTATGTCGCAGAGAGGGGAAGGGAAAAACTCGTTTCGCTCAGACAGTTTCCCTTCCTTTTTCCTCTCTGCAACAGAAATTCAAGGCGCCATCTAGGGCTCCAACGGCCAAACCACCGGTGTGCGTGCGTTTGCGCCAGGATGTGCCTTGTTGCTCAATGCACCTCGGCCGGTACTGCTTGCGCGGGGATGCCGCTCACCACATTCAACGTCAGGCGTCCGCCCTGGCGCATCAGGTCGGCAGCGCGCTCGGCAATCATGATGATCGGGGCGTTGGTGTTGCCGCCGATCAGCGTCGGCATGACGGAGCCGTCGATCACGCGCAGGCCTGTCAGGCCACGCACGCGCAGTTCCGGGTCCACGACGGCCATTGCATCGTCTGCGCTACCCATCTTGCAGGTGCCGACTGGGTGATAGATGGTGTCGGCGTGCTGGCGGATGAGGGCGCGCACGGCTTCGTCGTCGGAGCCGTCGCCGCGGATGTTTCCGGAATACAACTCGCGCCCGCCCAGGTCGGCCAGCGGGCGCTGCGCGAAGATGCTCTTCACGGCGCGGAAGCCGGCGAGCATGCCGGTCATGTCATCGGGGTCGGACAGGAAACGCGGGTCGATCAGCGGCGCATCGCGTGTGTCGGCCGAGGCCAGGCGCACTTCGCCGCGGCTCTTCGGGCGCAGCACGCACACGTGGCACGAATAGCCGTGGCCGTAGTTGAACGTGCGGTTGTGGTTGTCGGCCATGGCCACCACGAAGTGCAGTTGCAGATCGGGATCGGCCAGATCGGGCCGGCTCTTGATGAAGCCGCCGGCTTCAGCAAAGTTGGTTGCCAGCATGCCGCGACGCTCGCGCCGGTAGCGCAGGATCTCGCTCAGCATGCGGGCGCTGCCGCGCGCGGAATAGCCGATCAGGTCCAGGTTGAAGACCTTCTTGTGCAGGATGATGTCGAGGTGGTCCTGCAGGTTCTGGCCGACGCCGGGCAGGTCGTGTACGACCGGAATGCCCAGCGAGCGCAGATGCTCCGCCGGGCCCACGCCCGAGGCCATCAGCAACTGCGGCGACCCAAACGCGCCCGATGAGACGATCACCTCGCGGCGCGCGCGCAGCGTTTCTGTGCGGCCCGCCCGCTCCACTACCACGCCTGCCGCGCGCTTGCCGTCGAACACGATCCGCAGGGCCTGCGTGTCGGGCAACACCGTCAACTGGCGGCGATTGCGGCTGAAGGTGGCGTCGGCCTTGTCCCCGCCATGCAGGTAGGCGCGCGCGGCATTCCAGCGCTCGCCGTTGTATTGCGTGACCTGGTACGGGCCGACGCCTTCCTGGTCGGGGCCGTTGAAATCGTTGTTGCGGCGATAGCCTGCCGCCACGCCGGCATCGACAAAGCGTTGTGCGATGGGGTTACCGGTGCGCAGGTCGCTCACGTGAAGCGGGCCGGTGCCGCCGTGCAGCGCGTCGTCATCGCGGCCGGCAAAACGTTCGTTGCCTTCGGAGCGTTTGAAGTAGGGCAGCACATCGTTCCAGCTCCAACCGGTGCAGCCGAGCGCCGCCCAGTGGTTGTAGTCGCTGGGCGTGCCGCGGATGTAGATCATGGCGTTGAGCGACGAGCTGCCGCCCAGCCCACGCCCTCGCGGCTGATAGCCCTGGCGGCCGCCAAGCCCCGCTTGCGGTACGGTCTGGAACCCATAGTTGCGCTTGTTCTTGAACGGCAGTGACGCCGCGCAACCGGCCGGCACCCAGACCGACAGGTGATGATCGTGCGGGCCGGCTTCGAGCAGCGCGACCGTCACGTCCGGGTCTTCGGTCAACCGGCTGGCGAGCGCGCAACCGGCCGAACCGGCGCCGACGATGACGTAATCGAAGGTGAGGGCCGAGGTGGGCAAATCGTTGGCCATGGATGTCTCCGGATGGTTTTCTAATGGGCGAGCGACGCCGCCGGCTTGTTGCCGGTCACGACTTCACATCGTAGGCGCGCCGGGTTGTTTCAAACGACCGGGCTTACCCGCATTAGAGGCATCGCTCGACGGCATGCAGCAAACCCGCACGCTGCAGTTGGCAGACCGTTGCCTTGGTGGCGATTGCGACATGCGGCAATGCAGCAATTCCGCACTGGCACACGGTTGCGCGCGACCCTGGCAGCGGGGCAGGCCGCACACAGCGGGCCACCGATCCGTCCGCCCCGTGCGCTGACAAGCCATTAGCAACGATGCGGTTTTTGCGGCAATGCATTAGCTTCTAGAATGCCGCCATGGCCAAGAACCTCGACATCACCCTCGTCCGTACCTTCATTGCCGTGGCCGAAAACGCCAGCATGACGGTGGCGGCCAACGCACTGCACCTCACGCAGGGCGCCATCAGCCAGCAGATCAAGCGGCTCGAAGATGCCTTCGAGTGCCGCCTGTTCGAGCGCGACGGCCGGCGGCTCGAACTCACCCACGCAGGTGAACGCTTCCTCGGCCGCGCCAAACGCCTGCTCGCCCTCAACGACGAAATCTGGACCGACATGGCGGCGCGCCCGCTGCAGGGGCCGGTGCGCCTGGGCGTGCCTTACGACCTGGTCGGCACCGTTTTCCCGCCGATCTTCAAGGCCTTTACCGAAGCGTGGCCGTCGGTGGAGTTGACCATCGTCTGCGGCACCTCGCCCGAGCTGACGGAGCGCATTGCGCGCGGCGAGCTGGACGTCGCCGTGGTCGAAGCGCCGGTGGACGAAGCCACGGGCGACTGCCTGTGCGTGGAGCGTCTGGTGTGGGTCGGCCCGCGCGGCGGCAACGTGCATGCGAAGCGCCCGCTACCGCTGTCGATGGTGGACGAGAGCTGCGCCTTCCGCGCCCGCGTGCTCAAGGCGCTCGGCGAGCACGGCATCGAATGGCGCACGGTGTTCGAGAGCGGCAACATTGAAGCGACCACCGCCACGGTGCGCACCGGGCTGGCCGTCACGGCATGGCTGACGCCGACGGTGCCGGCGGACCTCGACATCCTCGGGCCTGAAGCCGGCCTTCCGGAACTGCCGATGTTTGCGATCAGCCTGCTGCTGCCTGCGCAAGGCGCGAGTGCGGCGGCGCTGGCGTTGGCGCAGTGCGTGCGCGACGGGTTCTCTACGCGGCAGCGGGTGGGCGAGCGGCGCGCCGCCTGACCCGTGGCCAGCGGTTACAGGCCGCCGCCTTCGATCTGCACGAGCCCATTCGGCGTATCGAGCACAAGCGTCAAAGCCGGCCGTGCCGCCTCCGACAATTCGACGTATCGGTTCTCCGGTTCGGAAGCATCCCACCCCAGCCCCTGAAGCTTTGCGCGGATGCCCGGCATCTCCGGATGTGTGAGTTGGAATTGGTTCAGGCGCAGCCCAACCTCCTGCATCCTGCCGACCGGGCTTTGGCCGCCGGCCCAATCGATGAGTGCGGGCCAGCAACCGCCCGCTTCCGCTTCGCCGTCGCTGCGTTGAAAGAAGTGCCATCGCAAATCGCCACGCGTCACTTCAAGCAATTCGTGCTGCGGTGATTCGCTTACGTTGCGCGCCAGATCCGGAACGCTCGCGACCCAGCCGAACAACCGTGGCGCCTCTTCCAATGTGCCTTCCCGCGTCAGGCGGTCGAGCGCAAACCAGCGCGTCCTGTTGGGCGCCGCCGCCTCCGGGTCGATGGCGATGAACTCCAGAAAGACGCCGGGCGCAATCCGCGTGACCAGGTTGTGCGTGCCCATCAAGGGATGCTTGCCGCCGGCAGGCAGCTCCACGCCGAACCGCTGCGAGGCATAGGCCTGCGCTTGCTCAAGCGATTGCGCAACGACGGCAATGTGATCGAGCTTCAAGATGGCTCCCGCTGTGTCCTTCTCAAATGTGAGGGCCCAGCATGCCACAGCGCCTTCCACGGCGTTGCGGCGTGGTGCCGGCATCCCCGCCAGTCTCGGGGATGTGTCCAACTGTTCTTATGCGGCGGAAACCCGCCGGCGCTCGATGGCGGCCAGCACCTCCCACGTGTGCGGATCTACGTCGCTCCCCCCGAGCGACATCGAAAGATACGCGTCGATGGCATCGATAAAGCCTTTCACGAATGCCGGCGGATACGCGTGTTCCGAAAAATACGTGAGCTGCTCGCGCAGCCTGCCGGGCCGGCAATGCCCAGGGTCGCGCATGACGCTGTGCGTGCGGCACAGAAACGCGCGCGCTGACACCGCGCCATCCAGGTAGAGGCGGTTTTTGGTCAGCGACATGCGGCACCTCCCGGTTGTGTAGGAAGCCTGCAGCGCCAAGGCGGTGGGGAAGGGTAAGACGCGGGGCGATGCCCGCTGAGTGCGGTAGCCATGTGGCCTCCTGTGGTGATTGCAGGAGACCCGCCATTCGCTGCGAAACGAGGGTGGCGGGCCTGACGACAGGGTTCGCAGACCGGCCACCACAGGAAACCGGCAGACCCGAAGGTCTCCCTGCCCGGCCCGCCGCAAAAGAAGCATAGGCGTGCGCAAGCACCGGACATGAAAACGCCGCGCGAAAGGCGGCTGTCCGTCTGTGGTGAGCGTGGACGGGCTGCGAAACCCGGTCACCGTTGGTGCGGTGACGGTGGGGATTATATGGTCACGGTCTTCTCCAAAGAAGCGCTATGCCATGAGTTGCGGCCAATTCCGATAGCGATGACTCTCATTGCTCGCTAAGTTTGTGCGCTGCCCCGCATCGACGAAATTTGCAATGACTAAGACACGATTCAAGAGCGACGCATCTGAGGCCATTCACAGCCTCGCCTCCGACCTGTATCGCGCCAAGCTCATCGATAAGAAGACCATGCGCGAATACGACGACCTGTGCATCGAGCCTGTGCCGGAATTCGACGCGAAGACAATCGCGCGTATCCGAAAATCCGTGAATGTCAGCCAAAGCGTATTCGCTGCATATCTCAACACCACTGCTTCGACGGTGCGCCAGTGGGAGCAAGGTGACAAGAAACCTAGCGGCATGGCCGCACGCCTCCTGCAGCTGGTGCAGAAGCACGGACTGGCCGTGTTCTCCTGATTCGTCAACGCTCGAGACAAACAAAAACCCCGCCAACCGGCGGGGTCCCCCAAATCCTTTTGAGCCTGCAAGCAATCAAGCCTGTGGCGCAGCCCCATCTTCCGGAGCGGCCTCGGCGCCTTCGGCCTTGGCTTCGTCCTTCTTTTCGATCATCTCTTCCAGCGCGCCCGCGCCCTTGAAACCGGCGACGGCGGCGACGGCCTTGGTCAGCAGGCCGGCATCCGGATCGACTTTCTCGGCGGCTTCAACCGCGGCGACGGCGCCGGCGATCTTGCCCACTTCATCCAACAGTCCCATGGTCACCTCCGCGTGATTGAACGGGAGAGCCATCTTCCCACCGGCAAGGGGCGCAAGTGCAAGCAAAGTTAAAAATTTTCTGCGGGCGTTCGTTTGCGTACAGCGCGCGTCACTCCGCTTCAGCGCCGGCGGGGGTGGCGGTAAGCGCAGCCAAACGCTGGCGGGCGCTGTCGGTAATGGGGCTTGATTGGCGCGTGGCAACGTCGATCTGCACGATCACCGATTGCGATGTCGCGGCGCATTCGCCATTCTGGAAGATGGCCTGCTCGAGCTTGACCGAACTGCGCCCGACGCTCGCCACGCGCGTGCCGATCTGCACGGAGCCGGGCCAGAGGATTTCGTTGCGGAAGTCGAGCACGAGCTGCGCGATGACGAACTCGCAGCCGGGCGCCGCCAGCGGGTTGTCGGGCGAGAAGAGCATCTCTACGCGGCCCGTTTCCAGGTACGTGGCGAAGACGGCGTTGTTGATGTGGCCCTGGCGGTCGGTGTCGCCGTAGCGGAGCTTGTCGGTCGACTGCAGCGGGTAATCGGAAAGGGATGGTGTGGTCGTCATGTGGGGCGCGGCGTCTGGGTCAACTTGCGCATTTTGCCTGCCTTCCTGTGCAAGCGCTGACAGCGTAATCGCACCGGGTGCTTCCGTTGACTCCTATCAACGCGCCGCTTTCAGCAGCGCTTACCGTGGAAACAGATACCAGCCGCGCACGGGCGCGGCGGCACACACGGCAAGGAGGCCACATGAAAACCCTGGTACTGGCAACGGACGGATCGAACTACTCCGATGCGGCCGCCCGCTGCATTGCCGACAAGACGCTCTTCGGCAGCGACGTGACGGTGCACGTCGTGCATTGCATGCCGGACCTCTCCGGCGACATCAAATCGCTCGTCGGCAAGGCAGAGGTTGATGCGTGGTACGCGGAGGAAAGCACCGGCGCCATGGCCTCGGTCTGCGCGATCCTGGGTGCGGCTGGCGTGCCGTTCGAGCGGCACGCACTCGTGGGCTTTCCACCGGAGCGCATCGTGCATCACGCGCAAGGTGCGGGAGCGGCGGCCATCGTCATGGGCTCGCATGGTCGGGGCGTGTTCGTCGAGGCGCTGATGGGCTCGGTGGCAGGCCGGGTGCTCGCCCATGCTGAATGCCCGGTGGTGCTCGTGAAGGCGCCCAAGGCTTGACGGCGGCGGGGCGGTCGCAGCTACGCTCCGCTGCGCGCACCCCCACAGCCCGACGCGGCATGGTTTAGGATGAAGGCACCTTTTTCTTCACATCCTGGGGGACCCCATGTCGCATCGCCGCCGTCTTGCACTCGCCTTCGCGGGCGCTGCACTGTTTGCTGCTGCCACGCCGTCGTTTGCCTATTTCCGCAACGTGCTGGCCAGCACGATCATTGGTTCGATGAGCCCGACGGAGTTGAAGTCGTTCACCAAGGCCATCGGCGATGTGCTGAGGAACACCGCCGACAACACGCCCGCCCAATGGACGTCTGCGGCGACGGGCAAGCAGCCCGCCATCGACGCGACCATTACGCCGCTGGAGTCGAAGACCGACGCCGGCCAATCGTGCCGACGCCTGCAGAGCGAACTCGCGCGCGGCAGCAGCAAAGAGCAGTGGACCGCGTGGCTGTGCAAACAGCCAAGCGGGGAATGGAAGTTGCGGCAGCTGGCGCAGTAAGGCATCGGCCACCGGGCGGCTATGGCTCGTCTAAGTCTGCCTCGGCAGACTGGTGCGGAATCTTCCTCCATCGCTCTGGAGAATCCGCCGAGTTGGCAGGCCCGGCGCGGTGCGCTGCAATCGGTCTGACCGTTCACCCGACACTGAATGCGAGTCCTCCTAGTTGAAGACGACCCGATGATTGGCGCGGCCGTGGAAGCCGCGCTGCAGGACGCCGCCTACGCGGTGGACTGGGTGCGTAACGGTCAGACCGCGTTGGATGTGGCCGCGCACCAACACTACGACCTGCTGCTGCTCGATCTCGGCCTGCCCGGAAAGGACGGCCATGCAGTGCTCGGCAGCCTGCGCGCCCGCGACAATCCTGTCCCGGTGCTGATCCTGACCGCGCGCGATGCGGTGGATGAGCGCGTACGCGGTCTCGACGGCGGCGCCGATGACTACATCCTCAAGCCCTTCGAGATGGTTGAACTGCTCGCCCGCATGCGCGCCGTCCTGCGCCGCAAGGGTGGGGCAGCGAGCCCCGTGCTCACCAATGGCGTGCTGACGCTCGATCCCGCCGCGCACGAAGCGCGCATGGGCGATGCCGAGCCGGTACGCCTGTCCGCGCGCGAGTTTGCATTGCTGCAGGCGCTCATGCTGCGGCCGGGCGCCATCCTTTCGCGCACGGAGCTGGAAGAGCGCATCTACGGCTGGGGCCACGAGGTAGCGAGCAACGCGGTCGAATTCCTCATCCACGCACTGCGCAAAAAGCTCGGCGCGCAGGCCATCAAGAACGTCAGGGGAGTGGGATGGATGGTGCCGAGGGGCCAATGACAGCAGCCACATCTGCGGCTGCATCCGTGCAGCAGCGGCTATCGGTGTGGCTGTCGGTGATCATCGTGGCGGTGGCGGTGCTGGCCGGCGGCTTTGCGTTTGCCTCGGCTTTCCGCGAAGCGTATGAATTGCAGGACGACGTCTTACGCCAGGTCGGGGCGATGTTCGACCCCGGCCACCTGCCCGCACCAGGCGAGGCGGCCGACGCGCCCAAGGTCTCGGACACGGAGGCGCGCGTGATCGTGCAGGTGTTGCCGCCGGCCGGCGCGGTGCCTGCGGCCAGCCCGCCCGTGCTGACCGACGGCATGCAGACCGCACGCCTGGGCAAACGCGACTACCGCGTGTGGGTCCGCACGCTCGCCAACGGCCAGCGCATCGCTGTGGCGCAGGAAACCGCCGTGCGAGACGAAACCGCCCGCGACAGCGCGCTGCGCACGTTGATGCCGTTCCTGATACTTGTGCCGATCCTGCTGCTGGCCGTCGCCCACGTGTTGCGCAAGATGTTCGCGCCCATCAAGCGGCTCGCGCATGAGGTGGACCAACGCGACGAGCGCCAACTGCACGCCATCGCGCCCGAAGCCGTGCCCGACGAGGTGCGCCCGTTCGTGGTGGCGATCAACCGCCTGCTCGCGCGCGTGCAACAGTCCATGGATGCCCAGCACCGCTTTGTCGCTGATGCCGCGCACGAACTGCGCACGCCCCTCTCCGCACTGTCGCTGCAGGCCGAGCGGCTCGGGCAGGCCGCGATGTCGCCCGACGCGCAGGCGCGGCTTGGCACGCTGCGCCAGGGCATCGAGCGTAGCCGCGGGCTGCTCGAACAACTCCTCACCCTGGCGCGCGCGCAAGAGGCCACCGGCGTGCCAACGGGCACCGTCTCCGTCCAGAGCGTGTTCCGCAGCGTGCTGGAAGACCTCATGCCGCTTGCCGACGCCAAGCAGCTCGACATGGGCGTCACCACCGAAGCCGATGCGCGCGTGCATGCCAACGAGCTCGATCTCTTCGTCGTGGTGCGCAACCTCGTGGACAACGCCATCCGCTACACACCGGAAGGCGGTCGCATCGACCTGTCGGTGGCCATTGACGCGGAGGTTGTGTCGATTGCCGTGCAGGACACCGGCCCCGGCATCCCCATCGACGAACGCGCACGCGTGTTCGACCCGTTCTATCGCGTGCTCGGCAACGAGGCGACCGGCTCGGGGCTCGGGTTGTCGATCGTGAGTACGGTGGTGCGGCGACTCGGCGGGGAGGTTGACCTCGGCGAGCCGGATGATCGTGCCAGCGGGTTGCGGGTGACGGTGCGGTTGCCGACCGCCTAGCAGCAACCGCACACCAATCTACCGCCGCACCCGGAATACCACCGCCAACCCCAGCAGAATCATCGCCATCCCCGCCACTGCAACGGGCGCAAGGCGATGCCCCAGCACGAGGTTATCCAGCAGCGCCGTCACCAGCGGCACGAGGTAGAACAGGCTTGTCACGTTGACGAGATTGCCGCGCTGCATGAGCCGGTAGAACAGCAACTGCGCACCCACTGACATCACCACGCCCATCCACAACAAGGCGGCGATGCCGGGCAGGCCGGGTGTGAAGGCCAGTGATTGCGTGGGCAGCGCAAAAGCAAACCCCGCACACAGAACGAGGCTCACCGCATTCTGCAGCGGCAGCGTATCGATGGGCAACTGGTCCAGCCGCTTCTGGCAGATGGCGCCCACCGTCATGCTGAAGAGCGCGGCCCATGCGTAGCCGAGACCGGCCATCGGCACCTGATGCGCATCGGCTCCGCCCACCACGAACGATAGGCCGCCCAGCGCGAGCACCAGGCCGGCCGTCCGCCGTGCAGACCACGTGCGCTCGGTCACCAGCAGCGTGAGCAGCGGCTGCACGCCGAGCACCGTGGCCAGCAGCCCGGGCGTGAGGCCGGAGTCGAGCGCGAGCAGATAGCAAATCGAATAGCCGCCGGTCAGCAATGCACCGGTGGCGGCTACCTTCAGCCGTGATCCCGGCGCCGGCCACCACTGCCCGCGCCGGAGGCGGAGGCCCGCCAGCACCAAAGACGCGAGCGCAAAGCGCCCAACCAGAAACGCGAACGCGGGGACATGCTGCACACCGATCTCCGCAAAGATTGCGCCGCTGCTCCACAGCAGCACGAATAGAACCGTCGCGCCGGAGCCTGCCAGCGCGGCTTGCATGGAACGCATACCACTCACCTGTCGAATAGAGATGTCGGGTTCCGGCGCGCAGGCAAGCGCCTGCCTCGGGCGTGTGCCCGAGCCCTCGTTCAGGTCAACCGGAAACGAAGCGGCTGAGAGTCAGCCGAGCGCGGGCAGATGTGGCGGCGGCGGTGCGCCGATCACGTCGTAGCCCGACGAGACGACAGGAGGAGGGAGGGGCCCGGGCTGCACGCACACGTCATCCACGCGAGCGCGATGGCCGGCAGCGAGGAGGGTGGCGTGAAGTCGTGACATGAAGACGAGGGTCTCTGGGAATCGGTGAAGCGGCACGGCCGATGGCGTTGCGGCAGCCTAGCGGGATCGGCCGCACGGCGCAAGAGGCCCGGCGCTCACGACTGCAGATACGACTTGATCACCTGCATCACTGCATCGGGATCTTCCTGGCGCTGCGCCTCGGCAGGTTCCTTTATCACGTGATCGCTCAGGTGGCCCTCGATGACCGCCGCCATCAGCCCGTTGACCGCACCAACGTCCACGCGTTTTTCGCGAGGCTGCATCCGTTGCCGCGTGGCCTGCGTATCTGCAGGTACAGGCTGGTGCGGCAATTTTTTTCGTCGATGCAGTGTCAGGTTTGCATGTGCACCGCGACCAACCTGTGGGATCCGAGCGGCCACGCTCCGCCAGCGATCCAATGGATGTCGCCTCCGGCGGCACGTTCACTGTACGAGGAGTTCACCATGCATACCCGCCGCATTACTCTGGCCTTGCTCGCCACGCTTTCCGCTTCTGCCGCACTGTTCATCGCGCAACCGGCTGCCGCCGCGCAGGCCAAGTTCGATCCGTATACGCAAGGCGCCGTCGACAAGACGGACCCGTTCACGCAAGGTGCGGATCGCCAGGCCGACACCTATGGCTATCTGTCGTGGAAGTACGATCGCTTCGATCCGTATGCGCAAGGCGCGGATCGGCAAGCCAACGCACACGATGTGCTGGCATGGCGCGGCGATACGAGCTACCCCGGCGGCAACGACGGCTCGCGTGCGTGAATGGCCGCGGTTGCATGAGCGGGGCGCTGGACGACACGCCCCCTCTGCGCCAGCATCAGGCCGCCGGCGTTGCCCCCTCGGCGATGCGGTCGTATAGGGCACGCGCCGCAGGCGACAGCTGCGCCGCCTTGCGCGTGACGAGCACCAGCGTGCACGACACTTCCGGCTCGACCAGTTCGACTGTGCGGATCATCGGATACGCGCTCTTCTGAAGCGCGAGCCGCGGCACCACCGCCGCGCCCAGCCCTTCCGCCACCAACCCGAGCGCCGTTGAGCTGCGCTGCACTTCGTAGAACGAATGCAGCATCACGCCGCTCGCCTTGAGCGCGCCGTCGAGCAGGCTGCGGTTGCCGCTGACCTCGCCGGCAAAGATGAGCGGGTGGGGCTGCAAGGCTTGCCACCGGATGCGGCGCCGCTTGGCCAGCGGATGATCGTCGCGGCAGACGAGGACATACGGATCGTTCGTCAGCGGCCGAAGCTGATCGGCAAGCTGGCGGCGGGTGGCCACCTAGCTGTGCAGATGCCGGACAACCTTGACGAACCGGCGCACCGCCTGATGCGCGAAGTGGCTGCTGAGGGGCCGTGGGCCGGCAAGCTCAAGGGTGTAGAGCGCACGGAGCGCTTCGATGCGCGCCGCTATTACGCGCTGCTCGCGCCGCTGTGCGCGCGCGTGGACGTGTGGCGCACCACGTACATGCATCCGCTGCAAGGCGGCGTCGATGCGGTGGTCGAATGGTTCAAGGGCAGCGCGCTGCGGCCATTCCTCGCAGCGCTGAGCGAGGACGAGCGCCCCGTATTCCTCACGCGCTATCGCGACATGATTGCCCAGGCCTATCCCGCACTCGACGAAGGCACGGTGCTGCTGCCGTTTCCGCGCCTGTTCATCGTGGCGACGCGCAAGTAGGCCCAATCTCAGAATCAAAAGCGACAGCCATAAAAAAGCCCGACGGCAAACCACCGGCGGGCTTTTTATCTGACACATGCGACGCTTAACGCGACGGGTTCAACGTCAGGTTCATGTGACGGTTCACATCCTTGTACAGCAGGTAACGGAAGCGGCCAGGGCCACCCGAATAGCAGGCCTGCGGGCAGAACGCGCGCAGCCACATGAAGTCGCCGGCTTCCACTTCGACCCAGTCCTGATTGAGGCGATAGACTGCCTTGCCTTCGAGCACGTACAGGCCGTGTTCCATCACGTGGGTTTCGGCAAACGGGATCACGCCGCCCGGCTCGAACGTGACGATGTTGACGTGCATGTCGTGGCGCATATCGCTCATGTCGACAAAGCGTGTCGTCACCCATGCGCCGTTGGTGCCCGGCATCGGGATCGGTTCGACGTCCTGTTCGTTGGTCACGAAGGCTTCCGGCAGGGGAATGCCCTCGACGACCTGGTAGTGCTTGCGGATCCAGTGGAAGCGCACCGCAGCATCGCTGACGTTATGTAGCGTCCAGTCAACGCCCGGCGGAATGAAGGCGTAGCCGCCCGGCGTGAGCGTGTACTTCTTGCCCTGCAGCGTCAGCTCCGCTTCGCCTTCCACGACGAACAGCACGGCTTCGGCGTTCTTGTCTTGCTCGGGCTTGTCGCTGCCGCCGCCCGGGTTCACTTCAACGATGTACTGCGAGAAGGTCTCGGCAAAGCCCGAGAGCGGGCGGGCGATCACCCACAGGCGCGTCTGGGTCCAGAACGGCAGCCAGCTTGTGACGATGTCGCGCATCACCCCCTTGGGGATCACCGCGTACGCCTCGGTGAACATCGCGCGATCGGTCAGCAGATCCGTCTGCGGCGGATGGCCGCCATGCGGCGCGTAATACGTGGTCTTAGACATGTTGCATTCAGGCAATGGGTTGGTCCGGCCCCGGGCGCAAACAGCAACAGGCGGTTCGTACGCGGGCGGCGTTGACGATAGCGAAGTCGCCCACAATCGACCAATTAAATGTTGCGATGCCTTCCATTCGATTTTCCACTACTGCGCCAGCATCAGATCGAGGTTCTGCACCGCCGCGCCCGAGGCGCCCTTGCCGAGGTTGTCGAACACCGCCGTGAGCAAGACCTGACCGTGGTCGTTGGCGAACACGCCCAGGCGCATGTCGTTGGTGCCGTTGAGCGCTTGCGGATCGAGATACGGCAAGGCGGACGGTGCCTGCAGCGGCATCACGTCCACATGCGGCGCGCCAGCGTAGTGGTCTGCCAGACATGCATGTAGCGCAGTCGCATCAACGCCGGCGTTGAGCAGACGCAGCTCCAGCGGCACCGTCAGCACAATGCCCTGGCGATACGCGCCGTAGGCCGGGACGAACATCGGCCGCTGCGTGAGCCCGGCGTGCAGTTGGATCTCCGGCGTGTGCTTGTGCGCCAAACCCAGCCCGTACACCTGGAACGGCAGCGCGTTTGCTGCCTCCTGCCCCTCGTAGGTTTCCACTGCGCCACGGCCACCGCCCGAATAGCCGGATACGGCATGAATGCTGATCGGGTAATCCGCCGGCACGAGGCCCGCCTGCACGAGCGGACGCAGCAGCCCGATCGCGCCGGTCGGGTAGCAGCCCGGGTTGGTCACGCGCGACGCCGCCGCAACGCGATCGGCCTGCCCCTCGCTCATCTCCGGAAAGCCGTACACCCAGCCCGGCGTGGTGCGATGCGCGGAGCTGGCGTCGATCACGCGCACGCGCGGGTTGACGATGGCTGCGACCGCATCGCGCGCGGCCGCATCGGGCAGGCACAGGATGGCGATATCGCAGGCGTTGATCGCCTCGGCACGGCGTTGCCCGTCTTTGCGGGCGTCGGCGGGAAGCGTCAGCAGTTTCAGGTCCTGCCGCTCGACACGGCCGCGCAGCCGCTCGTGAATCTGCAGGCCGGTGGTGCCTTGGTCGCCGTCGATGAAGACGAGGGGCGTGGACATGGCGGGGCGCTCCCAGGGAAAGAAGTTGGTGATGAATGCGAGCCCCCATCTTCGAGCGCGACCTAGAATATGAAAAGTTGAATTTCCCAACCCTCACATTCAGCTTTTCTGAATCATGCGAGAGATCAGCCTGGACCGCCTGCGCACCCTCGTCGAAGTCGCCGGCCGCGGATCGTTTGCCGACGCGGCGCGGGCCCTGCATCTGGCAGCGCCCACCGTGAGCCTGCATATCGCCGAGCTGGAAGATCGCGTGGGCGCGCAACTTCTGTCACGCAAGCGCGGGCAGGTGCAGCCCACCGCCATTGGCGAGGTGATGGTGGAGCGCGCGCGCAAGCTGCTCGCCGATGCCGAGCAGGCGCTGGACGACATCCAACGCCAGGTGCAGGGACTGAGCGGGCGCGTACGGCTGGGCGCCTCCACCGGCGCCATCGCGCATCTGCTGCCGCAGGCGCTGGAGGTGCTCCGGCAAGACCACCCTGGCATCGACGTGCAGGTGGCAGTGCTCACTTCGCAGGAAACGCTGGCGGGTCTGGCCGATGGCGCGCTCGACATTGGCCTTGTGGCGCTGCCGCAATCGCAGGTGGCGGGGCTGGCGATCAAGCCGTGGCGGCGCGATCCCGTGATGGCGTTCCTGCCTTCGCACTGGACGAGTCCGGCACGCATCACGCCCGCGTGGCTTGCCGCGCAGCCGCTGATCCTGAACGACGCCACCACACGTCTCTCGCGCCAGACGACCGAGTGGTTCGCCACGGACGGTTATCACCCCGTGCCGCGCATCCAGCTCAACTACAACGACGCTATCAAAAGCCTCGTTGCCGCCGGTTATGGCGCCACGCTGCTCCCGCACGAGGCGTCCGCCGTACCGTCGGATGTGCGCATCACCATGCGGCCGCTGCGGCCGGCGTTGTGGCGTGAACTTGGCATCGCGCACCGGGCCGGCCACGTCGAGCGATCGACGCAGCACGTGCTGGACGTGCTTTGGATGCTGCGCGCGAAATAGCGCATCGCGCGCCTTGGCCACGTGACGAGGCGCAGAATCCCGCTGAATAAAGTTTGACTTCTTATGTCGCGACAACTATCGTAAGATATGTTTTTCGACATAACACGGCGCGCCGGCCTACTGCCTTCTGCTGGCAGCCGCGTGCGCCGCCTCCTCTCTTTCTTCGTTCGCCCTCATGCCTCTACTTGATTCCTCGCGCGAGCGCCGGTTGCTCTGGCTACTCGCGCTCACGCAGTTCACCGTCATCATGGATTTCATGGTGATGATGCCGCTTGGTCCCCAGATCATGCATACGTTTGGCATCGGTCCGGCGGCGTTCGCCACGGCCGTGTCGGTGTATTCGCTGTGCTCGGGTGCCTCCGGCCTGCTGGCCGCCACCTATGTCGACCGCTTCGACCGGCGCCGTCTGCTGCTGACCGTCTACGGCCTCTTCACGCTGGCCAACCTGGCCTGCGCGCTGTCGGGCAGTTACAGCATGCTGCTGTTCGCACGGGCGTTTGCGGGCGTCACGGGCGGTGTGCTCGGGTCGATCATCATGGCCGTGCTGTCGGACGTGATTCCGCCCGCGCGGCGCGGCGCGGCTACCGGCGTAGTGATGTCGTCGTTTGCGCTGGCGGCCATGGCAGGCGTGCCTGCGGGCATTGCCATTGGCGCGCATTTCGGCTGGTCGGCGCCGTTCTTCCTGCTCACGGCGCTCACGGTGCTGATCTGGCTGGGCGCGCGGCGGACCATTCCGCCGCTGGCCGAACATCTGGCAGGCAATCGCAGCCAGACGTTGGGCGAGGTGCTCTCGGGCCTGTGGCGGTTGCTCACCAACCCGCGCCACCTGCGTGCGTTCGTGCTGACTTTCGTGATGATGGGCTCGCACATGCTGGTGATTCCGTTCATCTCGCCGGTGCTGGTGGCCAACCACGGGGTGCCGCCGCAAAACCTGTCGTGGCTGTATGTGGCGGGCGGCGCGGCATCGTTTTTCAGCTCACGCGCCGTGGGCAAGCTGGCCGACCGCTACGGCCGCCGCCGCGTGTTCGTGGGCGCCGCACTGCTGGCGTTCATCCCGGTGCTGGTGATGACGCATCTGCCCGACTGGCCCTTCATCGGCATGCTGCTGTTCTTCCCGTTCTTCATGGTGATCCTCTCCAGCCGCATGGTGCCGATGCAGGCGCTGATGACCACGGTGCCGGCCCCGCAGGTGCGCGGCGCGTTCCTCTCGGCCAACAGCGCGGTGATGTCGGTGGGCACTGGCGTGGGGGCGTGGCTTGGCGGGCTGCTGCTGTCCGGTGGCGCCAGCGGCCGCATCGAGGGCTATGGCCTCAACGGCTGGCTGGCCGTGGCGGCAGGGTTGTTCTGCGTGTTCTGGGTGAGCCAGGTGAAGGGATCGGATGCGCAGGGCGACCCGTCGCTGGCTGCATCACCTGCAGCACCGGCATCCGCTGCACCCGCCGGCGCGTCCGGTCCGCAAACGGTGCCGCAAGCACCGCGCGCGGAAAAGGCCTGAGCGGTTATTCGGCTTCCAGCACCGTCTTCAGCTTCACGAGGTCCCGCTGCACCCATTCGGCATCGGCGTCGAACTGCGCGTCGTCCATGTTCGGTTGCTGAAACAGCGTGAGCGAGACAGTGGTGCCCGCGCCGTTGCGCACCACGCGCAGCGGCACGTAGATGATCGATCCGTCCGGCAGGCGGACCCAGTGATCGGCAATGCCAAAGGTGTTGGGCGGGCTGAAGCGGATGAACACGCTGCCTTCGTCGCTGCTGGGCGCGGCCTTGGCAATCCATTCATCGGGGGCCGCGCCCGAGCCCTGCGTAGCGGGGGCGAGCCCTTCCGACAGCCCGGTCGCCCAGATCGGAAAGTTCAGCGGCTCGGCCAGGAACATGGCCACGTCATCGAAGTGACGCTCGACGTTGATGCTCAGGGTGCGGACGTTGTGCAGCATGTGGCCTCCGTGTGCGGCGCGCGCCGTGGGAGGCAGTATATGCGCCGCTCAGGCGGGCAGCTTGCGAAAGCTGATGGCCAGGCGATTCCACGTGTTGATGGTGCTGACCAGCAGCGTGAGGTCGACCAGCTCGGCATCGGAGAACTGTGCGCGCACGGCCTGCCAGACGTCGTCGGGCACGCGCGTTTGTGCGACGAGGGTGACCGCTTCCGTCCACGCCAGCGCGGCGCGTTCTCGGTCGGTGAAAAACGGCGTTTCATGCCAGACGGACACGGTGGCCAGGCGGCGGTCGTCTTCGCCGCCCTTACGGGCATCGGCGGTGTGCAGGTCGACGCAATAGGCGCAGCCGTTGATTTGCGAGGCGCGCAGGCGCACGAGTTCAGTCAGCGGTTTTTCCAGCGTGCTTTTGGCGAGCGCTTTTTCCAGGCCCATGACCGCCTGGATGGCGGCGGGATTGCTTTGATAGAAGTCGAGGCGGGGTTCCATGAGATGGCTCCTGTGCTTGAGAACTGAAGCCAGTGTAGGCACCGCAGTGGCACCTTGGAATCGCCAATCCTCGCGAATATCAGGTAGCCACCTTGGCCAGCACCTCCGCCAGCTTGCCGAGGCCCGCGTCGATCTCCGCAACGTTCACGTGGCCGTAGCCGATCAGCAGCCCCGGCTGCGGCGGCCGCGCCACAAACATCCTCGCGGTGCCGTATAGCCCGACACCCACGCTCTCTGCCAGCTTGACGAGTTCGGCTTCGGGCAAGGGCGTCTGCAACTGCGCCGCCATGTGAATGCCCGCCGCCGACGGCACGGGCGTCAGCCACGGTGCCAGCGGACCACGCAGATGCCGCAGCAGCGTATTGCGGCGCACGGCGTATTCCTTGTGCATGCGCCGCAGGTACTTGCCGAAGTCGCCGTCGAGCATGAATTTGGCGAGCGCCGCCTGCATGAGCGATTCACTGTGCCAATCGGCCACCTGCTTGGCGTGCCGCAGCGGCGCCACCAGCGAAGCCGGCGGCACCACGTAGCCGATGCGCAGCTCCGGAAAGATCGTCTTCGAAAACGTACCCACGTATGCCACGCAACCGGCAGCGTCCAGGCTTTTGAGTGATTCCATCGGACGGCCGTCGAAGCGGAATTCGCTGTCGTAATCGTCTTCGATGATCAGCGCGTCATGGCGCTGCGCCCAGTCGAGCAGTTGCGCGCGGCGCGCCAGGCTCATCGGCATGCCCAGCGGAAACTGGTGCGACGGCGTTACGTAGACGAGCTTGGCGCGCTTGGGCAGCGCATCGACGACCAGGCCTTCCGCATCGACCGGCACCGGCACGACCTTGGCACCCAGCGCCTGCAGCGCAATGCGCGCGGGCGGGTAACCCGGGTCTTCAATCGCCACCGTATCCCCGGGGCGCACGAGCACGCGAGCGATCAGGTCGATGGCCTGCTGCGCGCCCTGGGTGACGACAATATCGGCCCACGCGCACACCACCGCGCGGCTGAATGCGAGATACCGCGAGATGGCCAGGCGCAGCGCCTGGTCGCCCGCAGGGTCCTGATAGCCGCCACGCCCGCGTGCCTGCTGGCGCAGCGCATGCGCAACACAGCGGCGCCACACGTCGAACGGGAAAAGGCGCTTCTCCGTCACCCCGCCAACAAAATCGTGGAGGATATTCTCGCGCGGCTGGGGCAGCACCGCCGGCATGTTGTTCCACGGCGTGTCGAAGATGCGTGGGGCTGGCGTGGGCGACGCAAGTTGCGCCGCAGGCGAGGCGGCCGGCGTGCGAGCGCGCAATCCTTCGGTGGCTTCGGCCACAAACGTGCCGGAGCCGGCGCGCGGCTGTAGATAGCCTTCCGCAATGAGGCGCTCGAATACGTCGAGCGTGGTCTTGCGCGACACACCGATCTGCAGCGCGAGGTCGCGCGTGGAGGGCAGACGCTCGCCCGGCACGAGCCGACCATCGAGGATGGCGGTGCGGAGTTGTCGATAGAGTTGGCCGGCAAGGTCGTGCCGGCCGTGGATCGTCAAATGAACATCCATCGTGGGCGCAGTGTGCGAAGGGGCTGCGCCATTCTACGGAAGCCGCCGGAGGCGGAAAGGGCAGGGGTGAAGCTCAGCCTTCCCGGCCGTCAGCGCGCGGCGCCATCAGCCACGGCGTGTAGCGCCACAGGTACGTCGCGAACGCCGCCACCCACAGCAGGCTCGCCCCGCCGATCCACACCTCGCGCGGCAGCAACGCCGGGCCTGCGACGCGCACGAGTGCAGCCAGCGCGACGGCAGCGTAGGTGAAATGCTCTGCCCGGCCCGTGCGCAGCATCCGGCCGGTGTGGCCCAGCGCGGTGCGCGTGATCATTGCGATGATGGCGCCGCCGATGGCTCCTGCCGTGAGCGCATGCAGCGCGGTGGAACGGTCGCCCCAACCGAGCGCTGCGGCAGCCAACATGGCAAAGCCGATGGGCAGGAAGGCATACGCCACATGCAGGATGGAGACGATGGGCGTGCGCAGCGTGCGGCGCGTGTCCCAGCCGGCCCAGCGGACGGCCTGCACGACTGCTGCCGCCGCAAACACGATGGCCGGAACGATGCCTTGAAGCGGCGTCGCCAACATGGCAACGGCGAGCGCCGTCGCCGGCACGATAGCGCGCTCGGCCCACACTACGCGGCGCACGTGCACGCCAGGGACCGCGTTTGACGTGAACATCGGGATGACGCGCCCGCCAATGACCGTGACAAACAGGCACACCAGCCCAGCGGCCCCGTCGAGGCAGCGCAATGCAGCCAGTGGCGCGTCCCAAGCCAGCGCCGCATGGAACGCCGCGTTGATGGCACCGAGCACAAGCAGCGCGATCGCCAGGCCGTAGTTGCGTGCGCTTTTTGCGCGCCGCAGAACGCGCAGGAACGCCACGCCGCATGCCGGCAGGAACGCCACATCCGCCGCCACCGCAAGCGGCACGGGGCCCGTCCACATCAGCACACGCGCCGCCAGCCACAGCGCCGCCAGCCCAGCGAGTTGCGCGCCTTGTGGCGTCTGCAGGCCCGTCCAGTTTTTGCCCGCCGTGAAGAGGAAACCCACCACCACTGCCGCCGCAAAGCCGAACACCATCTCGTGCGCATGCCAGAACAGCGGCGCCATGGTGGCGGGGCCCTGCGCCGCCGGCAGCACCCCCAGCAGCAACGCTGCCCACAACGCCATCCCCAGCGCGGCAAAGGCGGCTGCCAACAGGTAGAACGGCCGGAAGCCGAGCGCGAAGACGGCCCGCCCCGTGTAAGGCAAACGGCTTGCCGGGTCGGGCTGGCCGATGGTGAGCAACGGGGCTTGGCGGGGCATGGTGATTTCCGTGGTTCAGGTCAGAGGATGTCGTCCAGCAGATCGGGGCCGAACACTTCGCGGTGGATGCGCTCCGACGGCACGCCGCTGGCGAGCAACGCCGCACGCTGTGCCTGCATGAACGGCAGCGGGCCGCAGAGATAGAAGTCCGCTTCCGTCCCGTGGTCGCGCACGAACGTGTCGACCGTCATGCGGCCGGGGTGGGCCGGGCGCTGCGCGAATTCCGCGTCTTCGCCGGACTCCAGGAATACGTGCGCCTCGAATGCAGGCAGCGCTTGTGCGGCACGCTCCAGATCGTCGGCGTGGGCAACATGCGAGGCCGCGCGACTGGCGTGGCTGAATACGATCTTGCGCGCGCTGTTCTGCTGCGCGAGCGTGTTGAGCGCCGAGATCATGGGCGTGATGCCAACACCGGCCGACATCAGCACGATCGGGTTGCTGGTCGCCAGTTGCGGCACGAAGTCACCGTAGGGTTGGCTGACCAGCAGGACGTCGCCTTCGCGCGCATTGGCGTGCAGCCAGCTCGACACGGTGCCCGCAGGGCGATCGGCGTCACCCGCATCACGCTTGACCGAGATGCGCCATGTGCGGCCATTCGGCGCATCCGACAGGCTGTACTGACGCTGCTGCAGTGCGCCCGGCGCCAGCTCCACCTGCACCGAGATGTATTGACCCGGCAGGAAATCGGCCAACGGCGCATCCCCCACCGCTTCGAGCGTGAGCGACACCACATCTTCGGCCTGTTGGCGGCGGCTGACAATGCGCACCGGCTGACGATGGTCGGGCCCGCTGCCGGTGTGCTGATACAGGCGCGCTTCAGCCGCGATCAGCTCGGCGGCGAGCAGCCAGTAGGCCTCGTCCCAGGCGGCGAGCAGGTCTGGTGTGGCGGCGTCGCCCAGCACTTCGGCAATTGCGCCCAGCAGGTGGCGCGCGACAATCGGGTAGTGGCTCGGCTTGATGCCCACAGCGGCATGCTTGTGCACGATGCGGTTGACCACGGGCGCCAGCGCCGCGTTGTTGCCATGGTTGGCGGCGTACGCAAACACCGCCGAAGCCAGCGACTGCTGCTGCGACCCATTGGCCTGGTTGCCCATGTTGAACACGTTGGTCAGCTCGGGGTGGCTGGCGAACATGTTGCGATAGAAGGTCTGGGTGATGGTCAAGCCATGCTCGCGCAGCACCGGAACGCTGGCATCGATGTAGGGCTTGGACTTGTCGGACAGCATGCTGGACTCCAAATATGCGTGAAATATGCAACAAATAAGACGGGGGGCGCCGTCACGCTTTTTTCTGGATGGCCTGGTGCTCAGGCAACCGCTTGCATTGAATTCTATTAAACGTATATTTGTGATGCAACAAATTGACCTGCGGCAAACCGGCGCATCTTGTGCGCAACTTCCCGATAAGATGTGCCTCTCATGAATGTTTCTACCTGCGGCAACGCCGCACGCCCGCCATGCGACTGACCGACTACACCGACTACGCCCTGCGCACGCTGATCTACGTGGCCGTGCACCCGGACGAGCTCGTCACGATCCAGCGCATTGCAGATGCCTTCGACATTCCCAAGAACCACCTCATCAAGATCGTCCAGCAGCTTGGGCAGGACGGCTTCCTGCATACCGTGCGGGGGCGCGCGGGGGGCATCACGCTCGGCCGCCCGGCCGCCGAAATCAACCTCGGCGATGTGGTCCGCGCCACCGAGCCCGACTTCCGCATGGTCGAGTGCTTCCACGGCGACGACAACCACTGCGTCATCACGCGCGTGTGCGGCCTGCGTGGCGTGCTGCACGCGGCGTTGCGGGCGTACTTTGAGGTGCTCGACGGCTATACGCTGCAGGATCTGGTCGACAAACCGAATGCGGTCAGCCGCGCATTGGGCGAGGCACCGCTGCCGATGCCGCGTGCGGCCCGGCGCAAAGGCGTTGCAGCGTAGGCGCTCGTCGGAGTTGCAGTAGCACAGCACTGAAGCACGATGTCGGGCCTACGTAACTAAGCTGTCGCCCGCCCCCCCAGCTCTTTCCACCCCGCCGCACCGCAGGCATGTTCACTGCTGCGAAACGGTCGTTGGCCGCGCCATTTCCGGTGACGGCCGATCAACCGACCAGCCGAGGTGCCATGAAACCCACGCGCGACAAGAGCAAGCACGCGTCGCACTCGAAATCGACGTCGCAGAGCAAACGCAGCAGCGCATCGGCCAAGGAGCGCGGCGGGCACGCCAGACACGGCAGCGCCGGCAAATCCTCCGAACGCGCCGGTGCCAAGTCGCATGAGCGCGGCGGCCACGGCGGCGGGGATGAACACGCAACGCACTCGCCGATCGGCATTCAAAAGGCCCTGAAGGGCGCGTCCTACCCGGCGAAGAAGCAGGCGCTGGTGAAGACCGCGCAGGCCAACGGCGCAGATGACAGCACACTGAAGACGGTGCGCGACATGCCCGACGACGAATACGACACGCCGGCCGCTGTTTCGAAGGCCGTCAGCAACGAAAAGTGATGCGCATGCGCGCAGGAGGACGACTCATGAACAGATCGACACAGCATATTGGAGTGCAGCGCGTTGCCGCGTTGTTTCTGGCAGGTGCACTTGGCTTTGGCGGTGGGCTGAGCGTGGCGCGGGCGGCGGTGGACAAGTCCGACACCACCTTCGTCACCAAGGCTGCGGCCGCCGGGATGCTAGAGGTTCAGGCGAGCCAGGCGGCGATTACACGCGCAGGCAATCCCGACGTACGCGCCTTTGCACAAAGGATGGTGAAGGACCACACCACCGTTGGCGACGAACTCAAGACGCTGGCCGGCAAGAAGGGCATCGCAGTGCCAGAGAGCCTGCCCGCCGACGAGCGTGCGAAGGTGGACAAGCTCAATGCACTGGAGGGTGCCAAATTCGACAAGGCCTACGCCGACGAGGTGGGCGTGAAGGCCCACAAGGAAGCCGTCTCGTTGTTCGACAAGGCCTCGAAGGACGCGAAGGACCCCGACATCAAGGCATTTTTCGCGCACAACCTGCCGGCCCTGCGTGAGCATCTGCAGATGGCGGAGCAGTTGAAAACCGCAGCGAAATGATTCCGCGGGTTGAACCCATCATTGATCGAGGTGACCATGAATGGCCGACACCTTCCTGGCCGATGGGTTCGAGACCGATGCCCGACCAGAAGACCGCGGTGACGGAAAACGCCGCGCACTTCAAGGCCATCAACGGTCGCAACTACAACGATCTGTGGTTCTACTCGAACCCGGTGTTTGTGTCGGTGCAGTAAGTGCGGAAGCCGTAAGGCAGGGGCGGTGATTTACCCTGCAGCGGGCGCGCTCGTCCGCCGCAGCCAGACCGTCACCGCCAGCCCGATGCCACCGGGCCCGGGCGCCAGCGCAATCTGGCCGCCCATGCGATCGACGATCTGCCGCACGATCGCCAGGCCCAGGCCAGTGCCCTGGGTCTGCGTGCCGTCCAGACGCGTAAAGCGCTCGAACACGCGTGTGTACGCCTCGGGGGGAATGCCGGGGCCGTTGTCGGTCACGGTCAGCATCGCCCAACCGTAGTCCGCCGACACCTGCACCGTCACGTGGCCGCCTTCCTGCGTGTAACGCACAGCGTTGTCGACCAGGTTGAACAACAGGGCGGCAATCAGCGTGCGGTTGCCCGACGTCCATACGGGCTGCTCGGCAGGTTCGATCCCCAGATCGATCCGGCGGCCATCGGCCAGCAGCGCCAGGTCTTCCAGCACGGTGCGCGCCACATGCGAGAGGTCGACGGCCTCGCTCGTCGCGGCCGATGCTTCGGCCTGAGACAGCAGCAACAAGTCGTTGATGAGGTCCGCCAGGTTGCGTGTGCTGGTTCGCGCGGCCTTCAGGACTTCATGCAGCGCGGCATCGGCGTTCGTTTGCGCCGCCACCTGCATCTGCGTATCGAGAATTGCCAGCGGCGTGCGCATCTGGTGCGCAGCATCGGCAATGAAGCGCTTCTGCGTGATCGCGTTGTCGGCAATGCGCTGCAGGTACTGGTTGAACGCGCCGGCAATCGGCTGCAGCTCGTGCTGCAGGCCGTCGGGGTCGAGCGGCGCGAGGTCGGTGGGCGCCCGTGCCGACACATTACCGGCCAGCCGCAAGATCGGCCGCAACTCCAGGGTCAGGCCGATGAGGATCATCGCCAGCGCCAGCCCCACGAGCGCGAGCTGGCGCACGGTGGCGGGCCACCACAGCTGGCGGATCATCGCGTCGCGCCCGTTCATGGTTTGCGCGACGTGCGTGACGACGCGTTCGGTGCGCCCGGCGTCGTACATGGTGCGCACCACGGCGGCCACGTGCACCGGCTGGCCCTCCACGGTATCGGTGTAGGTGCCGGCATCGGCCAGGCCGGCGGCGTCAAACGCGGGGCGCGTGCCGAAGTCGAGCCGCCCGGCCAGCAGGCGGCCGTGCTCGGTGCTGACCTGGTACGTCACCTGATCGCGCACCGGGGTTTCGGGCGCGGCAAACACGGCCAGCGCAGCCGGCGGCACCGACACGCGCAGGCGGCCTTCGTCCCATTCGATCTGCCCGCTGATCATCTGGGCGGCCGTGTCCAGCGCATGAAAGTGTACGAGATCGGCGTTGTGGCGTGCGGCGGCCAGGTCGAGCCAGCCATCGGCCGCCACATAGACGACCAGCGGCAACGCCAGCCATAGCACCAGCCGCGCACGCAGGCTGCGGGCACGCGCCGGGGCGGACTGCGCCGGCGCTTGATCAGGACTGCGCGGCGGAGGCATCGCGCAGCAGGTAACCAAGGCCGCGCAGCGTGACGATGGTGGCGGCGGAATGCTCCAGCTTCTTACGCAGACGGTGGATATAGATCTCGATGGCCTCGGGGCTGGCTTCATCGTCCATGCCGAACACGCCGTTCACCAGCGCCGGTTTGGACACCGTGCGACCCAGCTTGAGCATCAGGATTTCAAGCACCGTGTGCTCGCGTGCGGGCAGCACCAGGGGCTGGCCAGCCAGATTGAAGGTGCGGCTGCCGGTGTGGTATGTCAGGTCGCCGCATTGCAGCTCGACAGACTGATCTGGCGTGCTGCGCCGCACCAGCACCTGAATCCGCGCAATCAGCTCGCGAATCTCGAATGGTTTGACGAGGTAGTCATCGGCGCCGGCACCCAGGCAGGCGACCTTGTCGTCGATCCCGCCGCTGGCTGTCAGGATGAGCACCGGCACCGGGTTGCGCCGGCCGCGCAAACGTTGCAATACACCTTGCCCTGACAATGTAGGCAATTGCAGATCGAGCAGCACGACGTCGTAGTGTTGCGTCAGCAACAGGGTATCGGCGGATTCGCCATCGCTGGCGTGATCCACGGTGAATTGGGCGCGGCGCAGGGCTTCGGACAGCCAGTGCGCCAGCGGGGCGTTGTCTTCGATCAGGAGCAGCTTCATGCGAAAACAGCGCGTCTGGAAAATGAAAGCGATTTGTGGGTTGCCGCTTCCTAGAATGGTGGCGGCTGCCTACGCGCGCCGGAGGCATCACTCACCAGATCCGGACCGCGCGATACCGATATCTACAAAAGAGCCGGAGACAACTCAATGGGTGTTTTTACCTGCACGACCGCCCGCGCACACGGCGTCCGGGGCTGGATCACGCCGTGGCTCGCTGCCCTTCTGGCAGTGACAACTTCGCATGCTCTCGCACAAGACCCGACGCGCCTGACGCTCATGGTCAGCGGCACCGCCAAGATGATCTACCTGCCGGCCACGCTGGCGCAACGTCTGGGCTATTTCCGCGACGAAGGGCTCGAAGTGGAACTGCTCTCGCAGCCCGCCGGCGTTGATGCGGAGAGCGAACTGCTCACCGGCTTTGCGCAAGGCGTGGTCGGCTTCTATGACCACACCATCGACCTCCAGGCCAAGGGCAAGGAAGTGCGCGCCATTGTCGTATTCAGCCAGGTGCCGGGCGAAGCGGAAGTCGTGTCGACACGCTTGCCGGCGACGATGCAGTCGATGCGTGACTTGCGCGGCCGCACGCTGGGCGTGACGGGGCTGGGTGCATCCACGAGCTTTCTCACGCGCTACCTGATGGTGCAGCAGGGGCTCTCGGCCGGCGACTACACCATGCTGCCGGTTGGCGCGGAACACAGTTTCGTCACTGCGCTGCGCAACGGCCGCATCGATGCAGGCATGACCACCGACCCGACGGTCTCGCGCCTCGTGCACAGCGGCGAGGCCCGCGTGCTGCTCGACTTGCGCACGCTCGAGAGCACACGAGCGGCGCTCGGCGGTTCGTACCCGGCCGCGTGCCTGTACCTGCAGACCGCATGGCTGGAAGCGCATCCGGACATCGCTGCCAAACTGGCCCACGCATTCGTGCGCACCCTGCATTACATGCACACGCACGGTGCAGAAGACATTGCCGCCCGCATGCCGCCTGAATTCCGGCGCGATCATCCCGAGCTGTACACAAAAGCGCTTGCCGCCGCGTTGCCCACCTTCAGCACCGACGGACGCATGCCGGACGACGGCCCACCCACCGTCCTGCGCGTCCTCGCCGCCAGCAATGCCAACGCGCGCGACAAGCACATCGACCTCTCGCGCACCTACACCAACAGGTTTGTCGATCAGGTGCGCGAGCGCCGCTAGCTCAAGCCAAACAGGCGCTTAGAAGCGCGTGCGCATACCGACGGCGAACTCCGTCTGGCTGTTGTGGCCGTTGGTGCCGCCCACGATGTACTGATCTTTCAGCTTCATGTAGTCAGCCGCGACGTAGAACTCCGTGCGCTTGGACACGTGGTAGAACACCGAGCCGTACAGCGTGTTCTTACGGCCGCTGCCCGCTGCCGTGGCACCCGCAACGTTGGCATAAGCGTTGAGCGTGTTGCCATCGGCGCTGAACGCGGCGTTGCCGGCCTTCATGATCTGGTAGCCGATTTCGTAGTCGAAGGCGCCTTGCGGAGCGATCTTCAGCGACACGGTGTAGGCGTCGTCCTTGCGGTTGCCCAGTGCGGCCGGTTGCTCGCCGGTGTAGTGGAAGTAGCCGGCGTTCACGCGGAACATGCCGAAGATCACGTTGCCGCCCACCGAGTACGAGCGGTCCATGAAGCCGTTGACCTTGGCTTGCTGCGCGAAGCCTGCGAGGTGGAAGTTGTCGCCGTTGTAGCCCAGCGCCAACGATTCGGTGGTGCCTTGCGTAAACTGGCCCGGCACTTCACCAAACTGATAGCCCAGGGCCGTCAGGAAGCGGCCGCCCCACATCTTCTTCCACACCACGCCGTTGTTCATGCGCGTACCGGTGGCGCTGCCTGCGTAGAAGATCAGCTGCTTGAAGTTGTTGACGTTGGTGTAGCCGCCTTCGTCCAGACCGACTTTCTCGCTGGTGTACGGGTCGCCGTAGATCCCAGAGATGTCACGCGCAATCGCGTTCTGGCGGCCGAAGGTCAGCTTGCCCAGCGATTCGCTCGACAGACCCACCCAGGCGTCGCGGTTGAACAACACGCCCGGGGTGTCCATGTTGCCGGTCGGCGTCTCGAATTCCGATTCCAGCTTGAAGATGGCCGACGTGCCGCCGCCCAGATCTTCCTTGCCGGTCAGGCCCCAGCGGCTGCCCGAGAACCAGGGCACCTGGAAACCGGTGGTGCGCGCGCCCGCGGCGTTGGTGTTGTTGACGGTGCTGATGGTGGTGTCGATCAGGCCGTAAAGCGTCACGTTTGACTGGGCATGGGCGGCGCTGGCGGCCAGCGTGGCCGCGGCAGCTGCAGTTGCCGCAAGGGCAAACTTGATGCGGGACATTGAAGTCTCCTTCCTTTGTGGGTGATGGTGTCCGGTCGTGATGCCGGCTTCGGGAAACGCGCAACGGCAGTGGGTCAGGCCGCCGATGCAATCGCTGGGCGAGCGTAGAAGGGGGCACCTTTCTGGAGCCTTTCGCGTCGGCGTGCGCGCAACGCTAGGGTCTACCCGTATTGGGGCATGCGCAGACGCGCGGTTGTTGCGTCGCCCAATGCAATGCATTGCAGCCCCGGCAATCGGCCTCGCGGTAGAGTGTCGAGTCACCTCGTCTCATCTCACCTCCACCAGACCCCGCCCATGCATCCGTCCCAAATGACCGGCCTGCAACTGCTGCAGGCCATGTCGCACGGTGATCTCCCGCGCGCGTCCATCAGCGAAACCATCCCGATGACGATGGATGTCATCGAAGCGGGCACCGTGCACTTCGGTGCCCAGGCCGACAAGCGCCACCTCAATCCGCTGGGCGGTGTGCACGGCGGCTTTGCGGCGACGGTGCTCGACTCCGTGACCGGCTGCGCCGTGCATTCGATGCTCGAAGCCGGCGTCGGCTACGGCACGGTTGACCTGAACGTGAAGATGGTGAAGGCCGTGCCGGTGGATACACCGCTGGTGGCCGTTGGGCGCGTGCTGCATCTCTCGCGCACGATCGGCGTGTCGGAGGGCACGCTCAAGACGCAGGACGGCACATTGCTCGCGCACGCCACGGCAACGTGTGTCATCCGCCGTCCGTGATTCCGATTGACCTGGAGCACCTGATGTCTGAACCGCTGCAAACCCTGTCTGCCTTGTCTGCGAAAACCACCGCGCTGGTGCTGATCGACCTGCAACGCGGCATCCTGCCGTTTGCCCAGGGGCCGCACTCCGCCGAGCAGGTATTGGGCGCATCCGCCAGGCTCGCCAAGCGCTTTCGCGAGCTGGCTGCGCCCGTGGTGCTGGTGCGCGTGGGGTGGGCGCCGGACTACGCCGATGCGCCGCGCCAGCCCGTCGACCGGCCCGCGCCCACACAGCCGGGCGGTCTGCCGGCGCAATGGTGGGAACAGCCCGCCGAGCTGGAAGTCGCACCCACCGACATCCAGATCACCAAGCGCCAATGGGGCGCGTTCTACGGCACTGAACTTGATCTGCAACTGCGCCGTCGCGGCATCACCACCATCGTGCTGGGCGGTATCTCGACGCATGTGGGCGTGGAATCGACCGCGCGCGCCGCGTGGGAGCACGGCTACGCGCTGGTGCTGGCCGAAGATGCGATGAGCTCGAACGATGCGGCCATGCATCGGTCGTCGGTGGAGAACGTATTCCCGCGACTGGGCCGCGTGCGCGACACCGGCACCATCCTCTCGGCCTTGACGGCCTGAGCTTTCAGGCCCCGTCCCCGACGGGCACGTACAGCACCATGCGCAGGCGCGGGTCTTCCATTACCGGCAGGCCGATGTAGTCGTAGCGGACGACCTGGCCGCCGGGCGTGCGGATCAGCTTATGTTCTGCACGCTGGGCGCGCACTTCGTGCTGACGCCACCACGTATCGAACTCGCGGCTGCAGGCGCGCAGCCGGTCGACCAGCGCCACGAGCACCGGGTCGTCTGCATGCGGGTCGTACACCGCGCGAAACTTCGCCAGCATGCGGCGCGCCTCGTTTTCCCACTCGACAAAACGCTCGCGCGCATTGGCGTACAGGAACATGTAGACCAGCGAGTTGCGGTCTTCCGGTGGCATCGTGCCGAAATCCATGAAGAGTTCCGAGGTCGCCTCGTTCCAGCACAGCAGCTCCGTGCGATAGCTGCGCACGTGGGCGGGCAAGACCATGCCGGCAACGGCCCGGCGCAGGACATCGGGCACTGCTTCGGCGGCTGAACGCCCGGACGCCGCAGCCGCGGCACCCGTCAAGACCGACTCCGCGCGCGCCAGGCCCCGCA
This sequence comes from Ralstonia sp. 110700041-2, assembly GCF_056280165.1. Classification (NCBI taxonomy): domain Bacteria; kingdom Pseudomonadati; phylum Pseudomonadota; class Betaproteobacteria; order Burkholderiales; family Burkholderiaceae; genus Ralstonia; species Ralstonia sp. 110700041-2. The sequence continues at coordinate 49,226 of NZ_JBSFAI010000004.1, forward strand.
TGTGCGCGCGCTCATCCGAAGACAGCTTCAGCGCCCGCCCGATCGCCTCGATGGTCGCCACCGAGGGCCGCACGTCGCGCCCCTGCTCGATGCGCACATACCAATCGATGCTGATGTTGGCGAGCTGCGCGACTTCTTCCCGGCGCAGGCCGGCGGTACGGCGGCGCCCGCTGCCCTCGGGCAGCCCCACGTCCTGCGGACGCAGATGGCTGCGGCGGCTGCGCAGGAACTCGCCCAGCTCGTTGCGGGGCGCGGCGGGCAAGGGCGCAAGGTCGGCGGTGAAATCGTCCATGGCGGTATTACACACGCTGGCATGCGCAGGTGGGAGGGACAAGCTAATCCTAGGTTAATCCTAGCTCTGCATCGAATCGGCTCGCGCACCTACGCTGCGTTCATCCCTCTTTCCGGAGCCGATCGTGACCTGCCTTTCTTCTGCTTCCTCCGTATCCGAACCCCGCCGCTGGCTTGCCTTTGGTGTGATGGTGACGGCGCAATTCATGTTCATCGTCGATGCGTTCATTGCCAATGTGGCGATCCCGAGCATCCGCACAAGCCTGCATGCCACACCCGCGCAACTCGAGGCCGTGCTGGCGGTGTACCAGCTTGGCTATGCGATTCTGCTCATCACTGGCGGCCGTCTGGGCGATCTGTTCGGTCGCAGGCGCGTCTTCCTGCTCGGTCTCGTCGCCTTTACCGCCACCTCGGCCGGTTGTGGGCTGGCAGGCAGCGCGGCGGCGCTGATCGCATGGCGTTTCGCGCAGGGCCTGTCGGCCGCGATGATGGTGCCGCAGGTGCTGGCGAGCGTGCAGGCGCTCTTTGCCGGCGCCGAGCGCGACCGCGCGCTGTCGATTTTCGGCCTGGTGATGGGCACCGGCGGGGCGGCCGGGTTGCTGGTGGGCGGCGCACTCACCAGCGCCGACATCGCCGGGCTGGGCTGGCGCTCGGCCTTCCTGATCAACGTGCCGGTCGGTTTGACTGCCGCGCTGCTTAGCTGGCGCTGGATTCCGCACCCGAGCGCCGACGCAGCAAAGGTGCATCTCGATACCACCGGCGTCGTGTGGATGGCCGTGAGCGTAGCAGCCGTGCTGGTGCCGCTGCTGTTCGGCCGCGAACTGCACTGGCCGGGGTGGACGCTGGCACTGCTGGTCGTAGGCGTACTGGGCATGGCAACGTTCCAGCAGCTCGAGGCCCGTGTCGACCGCGCCGGCGGGACGCCGCTGCTGCCGCCCTCCTTGCTGCAGCATCGCGCCTTCATGACGGGCCTGACGGCGTCGGCGCTGCACTACATCGGGATGATGGCGTTCTTCCTGGTGCTGACGCTGTATCTGCAGAACGGGCGGCAGCTGTCTGCGGTGCGCATGGGCGTTGCCATCCTGCCCCTGGCGATCACCTTTCTGATGACGTCGCGGGTGGCGAATGCGCTGGTGCGGCGCCATGGCGTTCGCGCGCTGCTGGCGGGCCTCGGCCTGATGGCGTTGGGGCTGCTGGTGCTGCTGTCGGGCTTCGGTACGGAATGGGCGCACCCCGCCGCGCCGAGCATGATGCGCATCGGGATTGCCGTGGCGCTGTACGGGGCAGGGCAAGGCCTGGTCGTCGTCCCGCTGATCGGCCTGGTGCTGACGGGCGTTGCGCGTACGCAGGCCGGCGCAGCGGCGGGGCTGCTGATTACCGCGCAGCAGTTGGCAGGCGCACTGGGCGTCGCCTGTATCGGCGGGCTGTATTTCACCTTTGCCGCTGCCGGCGGCGCCAACGGCATGGCGCGCGGCACGATGGCGGGATGCATCGCCATGCTGGCAGCGCTCGGCGCAGCGGCCGTGGGCTTTGCGCGGCTCGGGGCACAGCAGCGGCAACTGGCGGCCGCTAGCGCGGCAAGTCCGGCCTGAGCCGCACCATCAAACCACTTCCACCATTCGATACTCGGGCGCGCGACACAAGCGCGCCCGCGTGCATTGATCGGCTGCAGTGGACATTCCACACTCCCGCGCGATGCGCTTGGCATTGCTCGCCTTCTTCCTGCATGGCCACTGTTTCCCACCTTCGTACCGCGGCTTCGGCCATGTCTGCTCCACCGTCCCTGGCTCGCCGCATCGTCGCGGAAGGGCTTGGTACGGCCTTGCTGATTGCGGTGGTGATCGGCACGGGCATCCACGCAAGCCGGCTCTCCGGCGGCGATGCCACCTGGACGCTGCTGGCGCAAGCGCTGGCCGGTGGCGCCGGTTTGCTGGCGCTGCTGACGGTGTTCGCGCCAGTGTCGGGGGCGCACCTGAACCCGGCGGTCACGCTGTCCGCGTTGCTGCGGGGCGGTCTGCGTGGGCATGAGGCGCTGGCCTATCTGGCTGCACAGGCCGTGGGCGCCGCGCTGGGTGTGGCAGCCGCGCATGCCATGTTCGGCATGCCGGCGTGGGCAGCAGGCACGCACGCCGCCACAGGGCCCGCGCTGTGGTGGAGCGAAGCGCTGGCAACGTTCGGACTGATCGGGGTTGGCATCGCATGCGGCCGTCATGCGCCAAAGCAATTGCCGCTGGTGGTGGCCGCCTATATCGCGGCCGGGTACTGGTTCACGTCGTCGTCATCGCTGGCCAACCCCGCGTTGGCTCTTGCCTGCGCGCTGACCGACGGCCCCTCCGGCATCCGCCCCGGCGATGTCCCGGGCTACATGCTGGCGCAACTGGTGGGCACGTTGCTGGCAACGCCGTTGTTCAATTGGCTGATGGGTGTGGACGCAGCACCCGCGCTGGCATCCGGCACCACCATCGCACCAGCGCAAGCCGTGCCGATGCATCGCCAGGCAAGTTGATGACCGGCGCTCAGCGGGGCGCTGTCAGCCCGCTGGCGCGGGCGTACTGAAAGAGATCGATTTCGCGCACCAGGCCCAGCTTGCGCAATGCCACGGCCTTCTGCGTGCTGACGGTCTTCACGCTCGAACCGAGCATCTGTGCGATGTCCGACACGGCCGTGCCCGCGGCATACAGGCGAAGCACTTCCCGCTCACGTGCGCTCAGCCGCTCGAACCCATTCCGGTCGTTGGAACCGAGTCCCGTCTCTTCCAGAATGCGCGGGCTGTCATAGCGCACGCCGCGCGCGGCCGCCATGACGGCGTGTCCGGCATGAACAAGGTCATCGTTCTTGCTGACGATGCAAGCCACGCCAATCTGCCGCATGGCGCGTAACAGCGCCGGATTGCGGACCATCGTGCAGACGACGATGCCGCACCTGGGATGCTGCTCACGCAGGCGCGCCAGCAGTTGCATGCCATCGAAGGCAGGTTCGCCACCCAGGTTGTAGTCCGTAACGATGACGTTGCAGTCGATGTGCGCAAGCACCTGCATCAGCTCGCGCCCGTCGTGTGCCTGCGCGACGACCTGCTGCTGTGGAAACTGCCCAATGGCCGCCGCCAGCCCCATGAGAATCACCGGATGATCGTCTGCCAGCACGATCGAGAGGACAGGGCACATGCGCACGCCGTCAGGTCAGGCGCGTCGCCGTGGAGGACATGGCCGGCGCGGCGAGCAATAGGGTGGAAGAGATCGGAGCCGTCATGGAAGTCAGGAGCGCCGCTGAAAGGAGCCGGTACCTTACTCACCGGATATGCCCTGCGGGATCAGACTTTTCTTACTTTGGCTCCGCGTAACCTTTCGGGGCAGAAGCTGCTTCTATCTGGGTTGAGGAAAACTGAATGACGCGGTGGCGTTCGCCCTTAAGCCGCCGCCTGCACGTGCGCAAGAAACGCGGTCACGGACAGTGGTGCCGCCCACAGATAGCCTTGCCCGGTCGCACAGCCCAAAGCGCGCAGCGTCTGGCGCTGCGCTTCGGTTTCCACCCCTTCGGCAATGCACTCGAGATGCAGCGCGCGCGCCAGCTCGATCATCGTGCGGCAGATCACGCCGCGCTGGCTGGTCTGGTCCACCGCGGCTGTAAACGAGCGATCGATCTTGAGGATGGTGAAAGGCAGATCGGCCAGCAGCTTGAGCGTGGCAATGCCCACGCCAAAATCGTCGATGGCCAGAGGATGGCCCAGCAGGCGCAAGCGGTTGAGCGCGATGGTGAGCTGTGCGGCATCAGGCGCGGGCGAGTCTTCCGTCAGTTCGATGGCGATCGCCGTCGGCGCAATGCGCGCCCCGCGCACGATGGCATCGATGCGGTCTACGGTGCCGGCCCGGCTCAGCGTCTGCGCAGACGCATTCACGCCAATCGAAACGGGATACGCATGCGCAGCCAACGCGTGCTGCACGCGCACGCAATGCTCCAACACGTGGAAGAACAGGCCGTCCGCCAGCCCCAGCGCTTCCAGGCGCGGCACGAAAGCGGCGGGCGACACGCGCCCATGCACCGGGTGCATCCAGCGGCAAAGCGCCTCGGCGCCGGCGATCTGGTTGCTGGCCAGATCGTGCTGGGGTTGGAATACGACCTCGATCTGTTCGGGCGTTTCGTGGATAAGCGCGGCAAGTTCGTCGTCAGAAAACTGCGGCAAGCCGGCGGTTGCGGCAGGCGCCCGGTCCCGTTCGCGCGCGGCGGCTTCTTCCAGCAGCGGCAGCACGTGTGCCGGGCGCAGCGGCTTCTGCACGCCGCGCGTGCGCGTCAACCCGATCGCATCGGCCAGGCTGACATGCGACTCGACAATTGGCGCATCCATCGCACTGACCCACGCCCACACGGGCGCCTGTCGTGGAAAGATGCGGCCGCCGCGCAAGTGCATCTGCTCCATCAGTTCGGGACCGTTCATCGCGGGCATGTCGATGTCGCACAGCACCAGATCGACGTGGCAAAGCTGCAGGAGATAGAGCGCCTCGCGGCCGTCGCACGCGGTCAGGATCTGCTGCACGCCCAGCGTATGGAGCAGTTGCCGGGCGGCAGCCCGTTGCACGGGGTGGTCATCCACCACCAGCACGGCGAGTTGCGCGAAACCTTCCATCGGCCAGTCCTTGTTGTTGTGGGTATCGGGCCGAGGCGCATCCCGTTTGCGCTGTGTGACGGCACCATCAGCCGCCATTGAATCACCGCCGGGGAGCCTTGTCAGGCGAAGTCAGCACGCGGCGCCGGAAAAAACAAAGCCCGCGCAGCTTTTCAACTGCGCGGGCCTTGAGAGATTCCCCCAACCTTTTGAGCTTCCGGCGCCGGTGTCGACAGCGTCGGGATGGAGGAAATCGTGCCCGAAAAAAATGAAGCCCGCAACAGGGGCGGGCTCAAAAGGGGGGGAGTGCTCTCTAAAGAGAGAGCAAGGTGAAGTTTAGTGGAGGGGGTGCGGTCAGACTGTCCGGGGTTCGCCGAAACCCTTGTAGGACAAAAACTGACGAAATTTCGCGATGTTAGCGGCACAAAGCACACCGTTGCGCGCACATTCGCAGCGAAAACGTGATTCAAACAGCGCTTTGATCTTTCTCCGCCGACGTGCGTGGCAGTGATTGAAGCGTGGCTCGAAGCGCACGCTTGAAAAATCCGTGCTCGTTGCTATCGGGCAACGCCGCCGAGGGAAACACGCAGAAAAATCGAGAATTCAGGGTAGCCGGAACCGGCCGAGATGCAAGGCGGCCGGAAGAAGAACAAAAGCCGCGCGCCAAAGAAAAAAGCCCGAGCACCAGGTGCTCGGGCCACAATCCACCAAGGAGGGTGGAGGAGACAGTTCCTACTATAGCGAATCGTTTGTTGCGTTGCAATAACGTAGAACTACTTAATGTAACGAGAGGCTACAAGCGTTGCCACGGCGCCACGCGTGACGAAAACGATTGCACCTGTCACATAATGCCGCAGCGCAACAAAACGCGGCGGCGCACCGGAAGACTGGACAGGCTCCCGGCATGCCACGCTTCAATCTCGGGTCAGCCCGCGAAAGTAACCGCTGACTTAGCAGCCGCCGCTTAAAACGCCGGCAAGATCGCACCCTTGAACTGCGTGTCGATGAACTTGCGCACGTCTTCCGATTGGTAGGCGCGCACCAGCGTCTTCACCCACGGCTGGTTTTTGTCTTTTTCACGCACGGCGATCAGGTTGGCGTACGGACCCTGACGATCTTCCAGTGCGATGGCGTCCTTGGTCGGCGTCAGGCCGTTCTTGACCGCGTAGTCGGTATTGATCGAAGCGGCGTCCAGATCATCCAGCGAGCGCGGCAGCTGCGCCGAATCCAACTCAATCAGCTTGATCTTCTTCGGGTTCTCGACCACGTCACGCGGCGTCGCGTTGTTGCCGTTCGTGCCGGCGCCCGCCTTGAGCTTGATCACGCCTGCCTTCTGCAGCAGCAGCAGCGCGCGGTTGCCATTGGACGGGTCGTTCTGGATGCCGACTTTGGCGCCTTCCTTGAGCTGCGCCAGCGACTTGATCTTCTTCGAGTAGAAGCCCATCGGCGCCACGTAGGTCAGGCCAACATTGACGATCTTGTAATGGCGCGCCTGGATCTGGCTGTCGAGGAAGGGCTGGTGCTGGAAGCCGTTGGCGTCCAGGTCGCCCGAATCGAGCGCGGGGTTGGGCTGAGCGTAGTCGTTGAACTCGATGATCTTGACGTCGAGGCCATCCTTCTTGGCAACCTTCTGAACGACTTCCCAGATTTGCGCATCGGGGCCGCTCATGGTGCCGAGCTTGATCTGCTTGGTATCGGCGTGGGCGGCGGTGGCAACGGCAAAGGCGATGGCCGGTACGGCCACCCGCGCAAGGCGGGAGAACAGGGACATGGAGAAACCTCGTGGATCTTGTCGTGAATGAAATCCGCCCGCGGGTGGCGGGCGTGTGACGTGATCCTGTCATAGCGGCGTATGTAACCGAACGACTTTTTCGGCATGTTCATATGCCCTGCAACGGTGCAGCCAGGCTAGGCGATGGGCTCGGCGTCTTCCACAGGCGGCGGCTCGGCGGCGGGCAGGGCGACGACGAAGCACGCGCCGCCGTCAGCCGGTGCCTCCACCCAGATGCGGCCGTGATGTGCACTCACGATGGCCTCGCACACGGCCAGACCCAGGCCGACGCCGGTGGTGGCCGATTCCTTCTCACCGCGCGTGAACTTCTCGAAGATGGTCTGCACCGAACCCGCCGGCACGCCGGGGCCGTGGTCGCGCACACGCAGGCGGAGTTCGTTGCCGCGTGCTTCGTCGTGGACAATCTCGCCAGAGATACGCACCTCGGTGCCGGCCGGCGCAAATTTGCCCGCGTTCTCCAACAGATTCGACAGCACGCGCTCCATCAGCGGCCCGTCGCAGCGGATGAGCGGCAGGGCTGCGAGGTGATCCACGACCACACGATGATCGGGCAATGGATTCGCCTGCAACGCCGCGCCGACGAGTTCCTCCACCGATTGCCACTCCAGCCGCAGCTTGACGTCCTGGTTCTGCAGGCGCGCCATGTCGAGCAGGTTGGTGACCATCGTACGCATGCGCTGCGCCTGCTGCCCAATGGCGGCCGCAGCTTCTGCCTGCAGCGGGGGCAGGGGCGGCTGCGCGCGCAATAGTGTTTCGGCCATCCCCACCAGGCCCGTGAGCGGTGTGCGCAAATCGTGCGACACGGCGGCCAGCAGTGAATTGCGCAGCCGCTCCGATTCAATCCGCACCAAGGCGTCGCGGGCCACTTCCACGTAATGCACGCGCTCAATGGCGATGGCGACGAGCGTGGCGCAGGCGTCGATCTGGCGGCGGTTGTCGGGTTGTGCGAGCACGTGGAAGGTTTCGGGCTCCACGGCCAGCACACCGCGAATGGCCATCGGCGCTTTCAAGGGCAGATACAGCACCGAACCCGACGGCAGCGTGTGCGTGCCCGTACCGGCAGGCTGGCCGTGCTGGTACGTCCAATCGGCCAGCACGCGGTCCAGGTTTGGCATGCCGGACGGTGCATCGGTGCTGCCTTCCGGCTTGGCGACCTGCGGTGCACCCAGCCGCCCATCGAGCCCGACGAAGAAGAACGCACAGCGCCCGCCAAACGTTGCGTTGACGAAGCGCCCGCCGATGCTGACGATCTGGTCCAGCGTGAGCGCGGCAGACAACTCCCGCGCGGCCTCATACAGCGCATGTGCCGCCGCCTCGCGCTGCACCGCTACCTCCGCTTGTTCACGCAAGCCTGCCGTCAACTGGCCCACCAGCATGCCGACCGCCAGCATCACCCCAAAGGTCAGCAGGTACTGTACGTCGCTCACGGCAAAGGAAAAACGTGGCGGCACGAAGAAGAAATCGAACAGCGCCACCGACAGCACCGAAGCCAGCGCTGCCGGACCCCGCCCATGGCGCATCGCCACCGCCACCACCGCCGCCAGGAACAGCATGACGATGTTGGCCAGGTCGAACACCGGCCGCACGAGGCTGGACAACGCTGTCGCCACGCCCACATACACGCACGCGGCCACGTAAGACGGCTTGAGCCAACCGGCCTGCGCATCGGCCGCGCGCTGGGCTTCGCTGCGCACATCAGCACGGCCGACCTCTGCTGCGCGCGGCGTGAGCTGGATATGCGCCGGGTCCGCCGCGGCGCGAATCACGTCGACCTCGGGGCAATGTCGTGCGAGCGCTTCGGCAAAGTCACCGCTGGGCAGGCGGCGCTCCAGCCCGATCGCCAGCCGCAGCGCAACGACGACCGCGCGCGCCGATCGCCAGCGCTTCTCCGGCGGCCGCCCGATCACCGCCTTGGTGATGTTGTGGCGGCGGATATAACCGGTGATTGCCTCGACGGCGTTGGTGCCGGCCAGCGTTTCCACCTTGGCACCGGCGTCTTGTGCCAGCTTGAGCAGGGCATGCAAACGCTCGGTGCGCGCATCGGCGGCACGCAGATGCGGCATCACCACCGCCACCGCATGCCAGTCGCATTCCAGTTGCGCGGCCAGACGCGCGGCGCTGCGGATGACCTGTTCACCATCGCCCTGCGGGTCCAGGCACGCAACGACGGTCTCGCGCGTGCGCCAGACGTTTTCAATGCGACGCGCGCGGCGATAGGCCTGCACGTCATCGTCGACGCGGTCGGCGGTGCGGCGCAGGGCGAGTTCGCGCAGGGCGATGAGGTTGCCCTTGCGAAAGAAATTGCGCGCCGCATGCTGCGCCTGCTCGGGCATGTAGACCTTGCCCTCGGCCAGGCGGCGCAGCAGTTCATCGGCGGGCAGGTCGACGAGGATGACTTCGTTGGCCGCATCGAACACCGCATCCGGCACGGTTTCCCACACGCGGATGCCGGTGATGCTGCCGACGGCCTCGTTCAGGCTGTCGAGATGCTGGACGTTGACGGTGGTCCAGACGTCGATGCCTGCGGCGAGCAAATCCTCAATGTCCTGCCAGCGCTTGGGGTGGCGCGAGCCCGCCACGTTGGAGTGGGCAAGCTCATCGACGAGGATGAGTGCGGGCTTTCGCGCCAGCGCGGCATCCAGATCGAACTCAGGCAGCGTACGGCCCTTGTATTCGATCTGGCGGGTGGGAAGGTGTTCGAGGTCGGCGACCAGCGCGGCGGTTTCGGCGCGGCCGTGGGTTTCGACCAGGCCGATGACGGCGTCGATGCCGGCTGCGCGAGCGGCCTTGGCTGCTGCCAGCATCGCGTAGGTTTTGCCTACGCCGGCCGAGGCGCCGAAGTAGATGCGGAGTTTGCCGCGGGCGGACTGCTCTTGGCCGGATTGGAGTTCGGCTAGGAGTTGATCGGGGTTCGGGCGCTGGTCGGCTGGCATGGTTTGTATTTTGGGTGCTTTTTGTTCTTGTGGTGCATCCCTTGTTTCAGCCCCGGCAGGGCACGAAAACCGGGGACATACCAACAAGGCCCGACTCAAAACCCTCACTTCAAATCATCCAACGCCAGATTCAGCTCCAACACGTTGACGACCGGCTCGCCAAACACCCCAAGCACCGGCCCCTTGGTGTTCTCAGCCACCACCTTCTTCACCAGATCAGGCGACATGTGGCGAGCCTTGGCCACACGCTCTACTTGGTACGCCGCAGCAGCAGGACTGATCTCCGGGTCCAGCCCGCTAGCCGATGCCGTCACAAGATCCGCCGGAATCGGCGCAGTGTTCGTCGGGTCCGATTCCTTGAGCGCCGCAATCCGCGCCTTGGCCGCCTCCGTCAGCGCCGGGTTGCTCGGCCCCAGGTTGGAGCCGCTTGACGCCTGCGCGTTATAGGGGTTCGGCGCCGTCGCCGAGATCCGCCCCCAGAAATACTCCGGCGTATCAAAGTTCTGCCCGATCAACGACGAGCCAACGGCCTTGCCATGACGCTCGATGATCGAGCCGCCGGCCTGCGCCGGAAACAGCGCCTTGCCAACCCCCGTCACCACCACCGGATACAGCACACCGGTAATGAGCGACAGCCCAACAAACACCACCAGCGCCGCACGCAGCAGCCCACCTTGTTGCGGCACATCGGCCTGAACAGGTTGACGCGCTTGAGTTGTGGTTGCCATGAATGCACTCCTTCCTTAAACCCAGCTCATTGCGGCCAGGAACATGTCGATGATCTTGATGCCCGGGAAGGGCAGCAGCAGGCCGCCCAGGCCGTAGATCAAGAGGTTGCGGCGCAGCAGCGTGGCGGCCCCCAGCGCGCGGTACTTCACGCCCTTGAGCGCCAGCGGAATCAGGAACACGATGATCAGCGCATTGAAGATCACCGCGCTCATTACGGCCGATGCGGGCGTCGCCAGGTGCATCACGTTCAGCGCGGCGAGTTGCGGGTACGTGGTCGCAAACGCGGCCGGGATGATCGCGAAATACTTCGCCACGTCATTGGCGATCGAGAACGTGGTGAGCGAGCCGCGCGTCATTAGCATCTGCTTGCCGATCTCGACAATCTGGATCAGCTTGGTCGGGCTGGAATCCAGGTCGACCATGTTGCCGGCTTCCTTGGCAGCCTGCGTGCCGCTGTTCATGGCGACGGCCACGTCGGCCTGTGCCAGCGCGGGGGCATCGTTGGTACCGTCACCGGTCATGGCAACGAGGCGGCCTTGCGCCTGCTGCTCGCGGATCAGCGCGAGCTTGGTCTCGGGCGTGGCTTCGGCAATGAAGTCGTCAACGCCCGCTTCAGCTGCGATAGACGCGGCGGTGAGGCGGTTGTCGCCGGTGACCATCACCGTCTTGATGCCCATCTGGCGCAGCTCGGCAAAGCGCTCGCGGATGCCGGCCTTCACGATGTCCTTCAGCTCCACCACGCCGAGCACGCGGTCGTTGTCGGACACCACCAGCGGCGTGCCGCCTTGGCGCGCGACGTCGTCGACGGCAGTCGATACGGCCTCCGGAAACTTGCCGGCCAGCAGCGTCACATGCGTGCGGATCGCATCGGCTGCGCCCTTGCGGATCTGACGGGCGTCGCCTGCATGGGAGACGTTGATGCCGCTCATGCGCGTTTGCGCAGAGAAGGCGACGTACACGGGCTGCGTCTTCGCAAGGGCCGCTTCATCGATGGACGCCTCGCCCAGGTTGCGTGCGAGCGTGACGATGCTGCGGCCTTCCGGCGTTTCATCGGCCAGCGACGACAGCCATGCCGCCTCGGCCAGCTGCTTGGCCGTCACGCCCGGCGCAGGGATGAAGCGCGACGCCTGACGGTTGCCGTGCGTGATCGTGCCGGTCTTGTCGAGCAGCAGCACATCCACGTCACCGGCCGCTTCCACGGCGCGGCCCGACGTGGCGATCACGTTGGCCTGCATCATGCGGCTCATGCCCGCCACGCCGATGGCGGAGAGCAGGCCGCCGATGGTGGTCGGGATCAGACACACCAGCAGCGCCACGAGCACGGTAATCGTGATCGGCGAGCCCGCCTTCATCGCTTCCACCGAGAAGATCGAGTACGGCAGCAGCGTGACGGTGGCCAGCATCAGGATGATGGTCAGGCTCACCAGCAGAATCGTCAGCGCCAGCTCGTTGGGGGTCTTCTGGCGCTTGGCACCCTCCACCATCGAGATCATCCGATCCAGGAAGCTCTCGCCGGGGTTGGCGGTGATGCGCACGATGATCCAGTCCGACAGCACACGCGTGCCGCCGGTCACGGACGAGAAATCCCCGCCCGATTCGCGGATGACCGGTGCGGATTCGCCGGTGATGGCGCTTTCGTCCACCGAGGCCACGCCTTCGATGACCTCGCCGTCGCCGGGGACCATGTCGCCGGCTTCGATGAGGACGATGTCGCCACGCCGCAGCGCGGTGGCCACGCGCGCTTCCACGCGGTCACGGCGGTGCGGGTCTGCCAGCACCTTGGCTTGCACCGTGGTTTTGATGCCGCGCAGCGAAGCCGCCTGCTGCTTGCTGCGGCCCTCGGCCAGCGCCTCGGCAAAGTTGGCGAACAGCACCGTGAACCACAGCCACACCGATACGGCGAGGATGAAGCCCGCCGGCGCTTCGGCCTGGCCGCGCAGCGCCATGATCCACAGGATGGTGGTGAGGATGCTGCCGACGTAGACGACAAACATCACCGGGTTCTTGGCCTGCGCGCGCGGCGACAGCTTGCGGAAGCTATCGACAATGGCGGGCTTGACCAGCGCCGACGAGAACATCGACAGCTTGCGCACCTCCTTGGCGGACAGCGTGGTATGCGTCGTATGCGTGCTGCGTGCCTGCGGCTCGGCGGCTGCAGCAGTACCAGTACCGGCGCTCGGCTCAAGCTTGTGCTTGACCGTACGCACAGCCGGTTCGGATTCAGGATAACGGATAGCCATAAGGCACCTGTTGATATTGGGTAGACGACTCGCCGTGCGCTTAGCGTGCGAGGTGTTCTGCGATTGGACCGAGCGCGAGGGCCGGGATGTACGTGAGCGCGCCCACCAGCAGCACCGAGCCGATCAGCAGCACCACAAACAGCGGCCCATGCGTGGGCAGCGTGCCGGCCGTCACGGGCAGGCGCTTCTTGGCGGCAAACGTGCCTGCCATCGCCAGCACCGGCACGATGATCCAGAAGCGGCCCAGCCACATGCAGATAGCCAGCGCAATGTTGTAGAACGGCGTGTTGGCCGACAAACCTGCGAACGCGCTGCCGTTGTTGTTGGAGGCCGACGAGAAGGCGTACAGCACTTCAGAGAAGCCGTGCGTGCCGGGGTTGAAGATGCCGGCCTTGCCCTGCGTGACCACCACGGCAACGGCTGTGCCCACCAGCACCAGCAGCGGCGTGACGAGGATGGCGATGGAGGTCATCTTCATCTCGAACACCTCGATCTTCTTGCCGAGGTATTCCGGTGTGCGGCCGATCATCAGGCCCGCGATGAACACGGCCAGGATGGCGTACACCAGCATGCCGTACAGGCCCGAGCCCACACCGCCAAACACCACTTCGCCGAGTTGCATCAGGAACATCGGCACGAAGCCGCCGAGCGCGGTCAGCGAGTCATGCATGGCGTTGACCGCACCGCACGACGCTGCCGTGGTGATGGTGGCAAACAGCGACGAGGCCACGATGCCAAAGCGCGTTTCCTTGCCTTCCATGTTGCCCACGGCCTGGTCGATGCCGAGGTTGGTGAGCATCGGGTTGGCGTGCAGCTCAGCCCATGCCAGGAAGACGGCGAGCACCACAAACAGCACCGTCATCGCAGCCAGCACGGCCCAGCCTTGCCGGCCATCGCCCACCATGCCGCCAAACGTAAAGCACAGCGCCGCCGGGATGATGAAGATGCACAGCATCTGCACGAAGTTCGTCAGCGCATTCGGGTTCTCATACGGGTGCGCGGAGTTGGCATTGAACGGGCCGCCGCCATTGGTGCCGATCATCTTGATGGCTTCTTGCGAGGCGACCGGACCCATCGGCAGGGTCTGCGTTTGCGTGGTGGCCTTTTCCGTGACGGGGTTGCCTTGGGCATCCTTGATCGGCTGGCCGCTGGCATCCATCTTCGGGTTGTCGTACGTGGTGGCGGTGACGGTGGTCACCTCCTTGTAGCCATCGAAGTTCTGGATGACGCCCTGGCTCACGAAGAACACCGACACCAGAATCGACAGCGGCAGCAGCACATAGACCGTCGCACGCGTGAAGTCGACCCAGAAGTTGCCGATGGTGTTGGCCGAGTGGCGTGCAAAACCGCGAATGAGCGCAATCACCACCGCAATGCCGGTAGCGGCGGACAGGAAGTTCTGCACCGCCAGGCCGAGCATCTGCGTGAGATAGCTCATCGTGCTTTCGCCCGAATAGCCTTGCCAGTTGGTGTTTGTGACGAAGCTGACCGCCGTGTTGAACGACGAATCCGGCGTGATGGCAGCAAAGCCTTGCGGGTTGAGCGGCAGCCACTGCTGCACGCGCTGCAGCGCATACACCGCCAGCGCGCCCAGCACGTTGACGACGATGACGGCCAGCGCATAGCGCTTCCAGCCCATCTCGGCCTGCGGGTTGACGCCGGCCACGCGATAAAACAGCCGCTCGATGGGCCCGAGCCAATGCGCGCGCGATGGCTTGTCGCCAAACACGCCGGTCATATACGCGCCCAGCGGTTTGGCCAGAACCAGCAGCACGACCAGATAGATCGCCAGCTGGAGGAGGAACGCATTCATGGTGTGCCTCGCAGTGTTGTTAGAAGCGTTCGGGCCAGAGCAAGGCCACGAACAAGTAGACGAGCAGAACCACCGTGATGGCCCCGGACAGCACATAGAGCCAGGTCATTGCTGTTTCTCCATTGCGTGCGTGGTGGGCTGGTCTTTGGTGGCAAGCCGGCCGGAGAGGGCGAGCAATCCGCCCACTGCCAGGGCCAGCACCGCTAGGCCGGCGAGATAAACGAGGTCCATATGCGCTCCCCTTTCCTTCAGGTCGTGGTGGTTAGAACGTCTTGGTCACGGCGAGCAGGGCGGTCGCCTTGCCCATGTAGCTGCCTCGTGTATTGGTGTAGGCCAGACGCGATGCATTGGTGTCGATGTAGGACAAAGAAGCTGTCCAGCCCGAACCAAAATCCTTCGTTACGCCCACTTTCCAATCGGCATAGGACGTGCGCACCACTTGGTGCGGCACTTGTTGATAGCCCACGTGCAGGTTCAGCGTCAGGCCCCAGAAGCCGGTGTCGAAGTTGCCCGACAGATCGAAGTACTGGCTGTGGTGGCTATCCGCAAAACCGAACAGGTTGGAAAACGCGTGCGAGTACTTGAACGTGACGGGCCCGTAGCCGATCTGCGCATAGCCCTCGGTGGTGTGCGGGCGGGTGTAGCCGTCGGGGTAGCTGCCCGGGTAGTAGTACTGCAGCACGCCCACATCAATGGGCACATCCTTCATCAGCTCGGTCTTGTAGCCGCCGTAGAAATCCATCTCGATGGGGGCGGAGACGTTGGAGTTGGAATCCCCCAGCCAGCTGATCGACGAGTTCCAGTTGCCCACGTAGAAACCATTGGGCAGCGCGTAATCCACACCGCCCTGAATGGCGGGCTTGTTGTTGGTCTGCATGAGACCGCGATAGCGGTATTGGCTGGCCAGCGTGACGTTGGCCGTCAACGGGCTGGCAGAGGCGGCGGCGGGTGCCGGCGCCGAATCAGCCGACTGCGAAGTGGATTGCGCAAAAGCGGCCGCGCTGGACAGTGCTGCGGCACAGAAGACAACGCCACCCATGACGGTGGCGTGCAAAGAAACCTTGGCTTGCATGGACCTTTCCCTTGTTGTTTTGGGTGCCGCATGGCCCGGCGCGGGTGCGCGTCAACGGGGCCGGATGCGGCGTGCAGGCAGGCTCCCGTCACAGGGCCTGCGCGCAGTGCAACAGTAGGGAAAGGGGGGTAAAAACGGGGTAAAGGTTGGGGGGAGGGGTGTAAACGGGGTGTAAAAATGGGCTACCGCCCATGGCATTTCTTGTGCTTCTTGCCGGAGCCACAAGGGCATGGGTCATTGCGACCAACTTTGCCGGACGATGCCCGCGCGCCAGCTTGCGGCGGCGGCACAAACTGCGTCACCCTATCCTTAAACTCCTGCATTCCTGGGGTGCCAAAGAAATTCCAATCCTCATTCAGCTCTTCGTAGTGGCCCTTCATTGCGTCGGTCCATGTCTCGCAGGGCATGAGGATGAAATCTTCGGCAATTGTTCGGTCTGAGAATTTCGGAGCGTCGATGCCGATTCCGATGATTTTCACAAGGTACGGAAATTTGTTCTTCGCCGCACCGCATGCAATCTCAAGGAGGGACTGTCGCTTCTCGCGGTAGTCGGGCTCGGCGCGAAATTCGGCCGGTGCACGCAACTGCAGCAAGACGTACGCAACCTTTGGCTCGAAGGAAGGTAGGAAAGTGACCTGCCTGGAGAATGGGCCGGTGTCAGGGAAGCGCTCGACGGCGGCCAGCATCTTCTGGGCAAGCCCCCTGCGCATAAAACGCGGTTCTTTGACCATCTCATAGATCGCACTCTCCCCCCGTAGGATGTTTGAGTTGCCACCAAGCGTGCCGTCCAAGCTGTTCTGGCACGTCCGCTGAATCAGTTCGTCCCAAAAATACGAGACGCGATCTTCGCTCTTGGTGTTCTTGTACAGGCCGGTCTGCACAAAGCCATGCCACTCTCCCTCACCGATCATGACGCTGTTGACTCGGCCTTTCTTTACCTTCTTCGGCCCGATCACGTGACGCTTCGTTTTGGCGTCATAGTTCAGAAGGTAGTGCGCCAGCAAATCCTCCTCTCCGCAGTAAGCCAAGTGTTCAAATGCGGTGGCAGCCCTAACCTTTTCGTCTAGATACATCGCGAAATCGTTCACGGTATCAAGCTCTCGCAGCACGATGGGCATGTTATGGCTGTCGAAAATATGTACTGGATTCCGTTTGTCGATCTCCACGTGAAAAGGGGGGGTGGGACCACCATCGGTTTCCGTGTAGGTGATCGCGAGGCTGCCGTAGACGTTCTGTGATGAAGCTCGTTCGCAAGCCTCCTTTGCTCCGTGAGCGACGATGATCTTGTGAACTACCGCCGCCCCTCTGTCGAACGCAAATGGAAATGGCGTGACGCACTTGGCGTCAAGGAAAATCGGCCTTCCGCTACGGATATAGCGCTCGGCGCCGTGTGCAGTCTTGACTTGGCGATCGATAACGTTCCGCTTCCAACGGTCCCACAGAACCATTGGATCCTTGTTGGGATCTTGCGCAAGCTCATTCTCACGATCGAAAAAGATGAAAACACGGCTTCCGAAAACCGCCAGCAGGTCACACAGCTCGTGCCCATCGTCCTTATATGGGTTCGGGTAACTCCACAGTTTCAGGAAGGATTTCTCGCAAAACTCCGCGAGCATCTTTTCGGTTTTCGTGACGCCGGTGGACTTGTCTGTCATGAGAGATACGTTGCGCAAGTGAGGTACCCCTATGTTACTGATCCACTTCCTACAGATTGCCTAGAAATTTTCGCTAAATGCAGAAGTTCGCATCTTCGCCCTCCATCACATCAATCCCATCCCAAACCGTCAACGCCGTATACGCCCCCTCCGCATAACCCAAACACGTCCACAGATACTCAGCCTGCCGCACCTCGTCCATCGCGGGGAAATGCTGAAACCCGCTCGCATGCAGCATGCTCAAAAACGCATGCAGCTTCGACAGCTTGTCGAACAACTCAGCATGCGCTTGGTATACGCACAGCGTGGCGCCAGCTGGGCGAGTCGGGCACGGTCTCGCCACTCACCTCCATGTCGCGCAGCGCTTCGGCAACAAGGTTACGGATACCGGCAAGCGCACCTTCCGGCGTGGCATCGAGCCACGATAGCGACGGGAATTCTGCGCAGAGGCCGACGTGTTCCCCATCTTCAGGGGACCACGTTACTCGGTAAGTGAAGTGGTCTTGCGTCATGACTTCGCTCCTAAATCAAAAGAGCCGCACGAGGCGGCTCTCTTTGTCAGTTACCCGGTGATGAATAGGGCAGCATGTCATCGACTTTGATGATCTTCCAACCATCGTGTCGTTTGGTGAAAAACACGAGAACGGTGACGTCTCTACGGGAGCCAAAACTCACAGGCACGACAACAGCATCGCCGAACGTGAGCGGCCTACCTGGCTTGATATGCGCGAGCCAATCACGTTCGTCGTAGTCCTGCACCTTCAGAAAGTAGTCCGCCCCGCCAGGAAGTTGGTCTCGCTTGTAGTCTCTGCGCAGGCTCTCAACCGTGGAAGCGTCAACGTAGTGATCGATCTCATGATCTAGGAGCGGAAACACTTGGTTCTCCTGCTTGTTGATGTACCAGACATAGAATTGCTTCGCTTGCAGACCAAGAGATGCCACGGCGTCGGCATGGGAAGCGAGCGAGAATGCCATTAGAAAACTGGCAATCCAGAATGAGAGTATTTTTTTCATTCTTTCCTCAATGATGTCGATATAGCTTGTATGGTGGCTGTTGCGTTCGATACGCTTGCCCAGGATAAAACCCATTGTTCTGAACGAAGTCAGATATCCACTTTGATCCGTCAAACATCGCCATGTGGCCGTGAGGGTGCCCGGGGATAGGTTGGATCACGATCACATCACCTGGACGAGGCGAAGAAGCGTCGCCTACTTCAATAAAGCCGGCTTGGCGCAAGGGGAATCCATAATCCTTTGCCGATCGTGTTGGCGTCACGCTAATTCCACCGGCTTCAATCGCCTTTCGGACATACTTCGCACAGTTCCCAGTGCTTTGGCTTTGCGCATGCTGTCGAACGTGATTGGCGGCTGCATTACTGTCCCACATAGTTTCCTCGCATTCAGTTCATCGGAAATATCTCTCACAAGATATTTCCGAGAATGCTAGGACTTAAGGCGTAGTTTAAGGATTGAGATTTGTGCCGTATTCATTGGAAGATGTGTTATTCCAATTCAACAGGCCTTCTTCACGTCCGTCTCGTACCAAACCCCTCCGCATCATCCAACCACGTCTACGATGATTCCACCCGTCGCACCTCATCCGGCGATCTTTCCTCACTTCTGCCGGCCTCGTCGTCTTTTCGCTTCGCTCCCCGACTAAACCGCACCGCCAGCGCCTTGCGCGCCGCATCCAACCCTTCGCCCTGGCCCGCCACCTTGAGGAACGCATACCCCTCCAACGTGGCACTCATCACATCGCTGCCCAGCGCCAAGTGCGAATCCGCCATGCGTTCGTGAATGCGGGCCACGCGCATGAGGCGGCTGCGTAGCTGATCGAAGCCCGCCAGATCGCGGCGCAGTTCGGCGAGGTCGAAATTGCCGGGCAGCACGTTGGGGTTGTTGTTCAGCACCTCCACGGCCTTGCGCGCGAAGGCTTCGGACTTGTCGCCCATCTTCACCAGCGTTCGGCGCTGAACCGGGGTGAGGTCGATCAGGCTGGCGAGCCGGTCTTCCAGCGTCTTCAGCGCGCCGTCCACAGCGGCCAGATCGGCCGAGGTGAGCTGATACGAAATCAAGTTCTGCGGCATTTCACTCCTCGCAAATCAATTGGCAGTGCCGTGCCATCAAGGGCACGAGGGCGGGAGATTGGCCGCTACGGCGCTGGTCCGCAATGCCAAGACGAGGTTTCGGGCAAAGAATCAGAATGATCTGATGCGGCCTTCACAACTCGACACATCGAGCGACGTTCTCGGCGTCCCGAGCTCGGTGCTCGGCGTATGAGGCTTTTTGCTCGACGGTCCGAGCTCAGTGCTCGGCGTGTGAGGCTTTTTGCTCGGCCGTCCGAGGTCAGAGCTCGACGCGCGAGGCTTTTTGCTCGGCTGTCCGAGCTCTGAGCTCGGCGCGTGAGGCTTTTTGCTCGACTGCCCAAGCTCGGAGCTCGGCGTGCGAGGCTTTTTGCTCGGCTGGCCAAGCTCAAAGCCCGGCGTACGAAAATCAGAATCCGGCGCGTACCCCCCATCGCTATAATTCCCCCCGCTGCCGCACCAACGGCAGCCTGGTTTAGCGACCTGAAACACCAAGGCGGACGATTGCTGCATGCAGTCGCACTGCTGCTTCCGTTCGCGCCTACTTTGGCGGGCCGGATGGTGAGACCTCCGGGTCTACCGGTTTCCTTGGGACCGGGTCGCTAACACCATCGTCAGGCCCGCCACCCTCGTTTAGCGCCGAGATGGTGAGGCTCCTTCAATCCCAAGGAGGCTCCTATGCCTATTGCAGACGAGACGCGCCCAGCGTCGTACCCATCCCCGCCAGCGCCGTCGCCTAGTCCACCGCACACGTCATCGGACACAGGCAGGCTGACCAAGAACCGCACCTACCTGAACGGCGCCATCGCAGCACAGGCGTATCTCAAGCGAACTCGCACCGCCATGTGCACGCACGGCCAATGCCGGCCGGGCATGCTGCGCGAACAGCTTCAAGTGTTCTCTGCGCAGTCGTTCCCGCCGGCGTTCATCAAAGGCTTTGTGGATGCGATTGACGCGTACGTTTCGATGTCGCTTGGGGGACGCGAGATCGATCCGCAGACGTGGGATGTGTTAGCCGCCATAGAGCGGCGTGGTTACAGCCAATAACAACAGGTTGACGCATCCCCGTGACGGGCGGGAATGCCAGGGCAGCGACAAACCCTCAAACCTTCTCCACCGGCTTCAACTCCCAC
This sequence comes from Ralstonia sp. 110700041-2, assembly GCF_056280165.1. Classification (NCBI taxonomy): domain Bacteria; kingdom Pseudomonadati; phylum Pseudomonadota; class Betaproteobacteria; order Burkholderiales; family Burkholderiaceae; genus Ralstonia; species Ralstonia sp. 110700041-2. Next base: position 69,568 of record NZ_JBSFAI010000004.1, read on the forward strand.
ATCGGCAGGTAATTCATGATCGGCCGCTCGAACGTGCCGCCCTTGTCGAGAAAGGGCTTGGCCGAATCCAACATCGGGCGAAACGTGTCCAGCTGCTTGGCCGCGTCCAGGTCAGTCCACAGGCTCACGTTCGACAGCGACGATGTCGCCTCGTCCTCGCCCACATAGAACGCGACCAACCCGCGCATGGCCTCGATACCGGGCCGCAGCACGGCTTCGAGGTCGTTCATCATCTGCCGCATCTCGGCAAACTTGTCCGGCGGGCATCGCAGAATCGAAACTCGGACGACTGGCTGCATTGGAGACTCCATTCGTTGAGATGCGTTGAAAGACCAATGAGGAAGACCGACGCTACTGCGCCAAAAACTTAACCACCGCACCCACCGTAGCCTGCGTCTGCTCCTCCATCAACCAATGCCCCGCATCCGGGATCACCAGCGCCTGCACGTTGGTGGCGGCGTTGCGCATGACGATGGCCTCGTTTTCGCCAAACGACTTGGCGCCCCCAATGGCGAGCACCGGCATGGGCAGCTTGGTGGCGATGGCTTTCTGGTTGTCCTCCGCGTCTTGCGGGATCGACAGGAACTGGGCAAACGCTGAATGCATGGCGCCCGGCTTGGCGTAGAGACGGGCGTAGTGCGCGCGCGTGGCTTCGTCGATCTTGGAAGGGTCGCCGGCAAACTCATTCCAGAAGCGGTCGAGGTAGATGCGCTCGCGGCCTTTGACGAGCCGCTCGGCATCGGGGCCGCCGAACGAGAAGTGCCAGAGCTTGGGCGAGCGGACGATCTGCTCCCACGGCGGCACGCCCGGCACGGGGGCATCCATCACGACCAGCCGCGTGGTCTTGCCCGGATAGCGCGCTGCATAGGCAAACGCCACCATGGTGCCGATGTCGTGGCCGACCACATCGGCCTGGTCGATGTTCAGCTTCGTCAGCACAGCGCGGATGTCACCGGCCTGCGTGCGCTTGTCGTAGCCGCCTTCGGGGTGCGACGACAAACCCATGCCGCGCAGATCCGGCACCACCACGGTATGCGTGCGGGCCAGCTCGGCGGCGAGCGGCGCCCACATGTCACCCGTATCGCCAAAGCCGTGCAGCAACACCACCGCCGGGCCGCTGCCGCCCACGCGCACAAACAGCGTCGCCCCGTCGGTCTGGATGTTCTGGTGCCGAAAGCCCGGCGGATACGGCTTCACCTGCGCCTGCACAAGGGGCGTCATGGCGAGCATGAGCGCGACGGCTGCAAACAGTTTTCGCATGGCTGTTCTCTTTGGGGGAGCGGGGGGCTGGCCGGGCCTGGGGGGAAGCAGCCTGCAGATCGGGCCGTACACCGTCGGAAACGCGCGATGCAGGCCTCGACAAGAGTAGTACGCGCCACGCGGGGCGCAAGCGTGAAGGAGAGGGGAGGCGGGCGCTGGCGGCTCGGGGGTTACGTCTGCGGCGGATGCTCGCCCGACGATTCGATGACGTTGGGGTGGCCGCTGGAAGCAAAGCGCGGCTCAAGCAGGCTGTGCAGCAGCACGCCAAGCACGGCGCCCGCGCATTCGGCCAGCACAAACCCCGGCACGCTGCCGGGCGCGATGCCGGCAAAGCTGCTGCTGAACATGCGCCCGAACGCGGCCGCCGGGTTGGCAAACGATGTCGACGCCGTGAACCAGTACGCCGCGCCGATGTACGCCGCCACCATCGACGCGGCCCGGCCGTTGGGCGCACGCAGGATAACCAGCAGCAGGCCGGCGGTAGCCACCGCCTCGGCAATCCACTGCCCCGTGCCGCTGCGCACCTTGGTGGACAACTGCAGGAGGCTCATGTCGAACATGGCGTGCGCGAGCCATGCGCCCAGCACCGCGCCCGTCATTTGCGCAACGATGTACGGCAGCAGGGCAGCGCCGGGCAGCTCGCCACGGGCCGCCATGACCGCGCTGACCACCGGATTGAAGTGCGCGCCGCTGACGGGCCCCAACGCTTCGATCAGGACGTAGAGGCCGCCCACCGTGGCGGCTGTGTTGGCGAGCAACGCGATGGCGACGTTTCCGCCCGCCAGGCGCTCGGCCATGATCCCGGAGCCGATCACGATGGCCAGCAGCAATGCTGTACCCAGGGCTTCGGCGGTGAGCCGGCTACGTAGTTCGACCATGGTGCTCAAGCCTGTGCAATGCGTTCCAGCGCGGCCTGCAGTTCGGCGTTGCTAAGCGTGTCCAGCGGCAGGGCCAGCAACTGCAACATGCGGTAGCCGATGGCCTGGCGTGTCAGTTCAAAGGCCTGGCGCTTGCCTTCGTCACCGCCCGTGGCATTTGAGGGGTCGGCGTAGCCCCAATGCACCTTGACGGGACTGCCGGGCCAGTAGGGGCAGGTTTCCGCTGCGGCGCTGTCGCATACGGTGATGACGATGCGCATCTGCGGGGCGCCGTCGCCCACGAATTCGTCCCAGCTCTTGCTGCGGTAGCCGGTGGTGTCGATGCCTGCGTTGGTGAGGGCTTCCAGGGCGAACGGGTTGAGGCGTCCGCTCGGTGCGCTGCCGGCGCTGTAGGCGCGCACGTCTTTGCCGAGCTGTTTGGCCCAGTGGTTGAGCATGCCTTCGCTCAGCACGCTGCGTGCGGAGTTGTGGGTGCAGAGGATGAGGACGTTGGTGGTCATGGGTTCGATTCGCTGTCAGCAGCAGGATGAGCCGGCGTCTGATTTCACTGCGATACCGATCGGCTTGCCTTTCGGGGCACGCGGTGCGCAACAGGCAGAACTTTCCGTCGCGGCTTCTTCCTTCTTGTCTTCGCTGAATACCGGGATGTTGCCGAGCGAATGGAAGTGTTCCCAGGCGATGCCCTGGGGGTCGGTAATCCAGTGCTTGTCGCTACGGGCATAGCAGCAGGTGGTTTCGCCTTCATCCAATAGGGCCATGTCTGCGGCTTCGGCGCGGGCCTTCAGTTCGGCCAGCTCGGCAGCGTCATCGACTTGAAAGCCAAGATGGTCCACGCCCGCGGCGCTGCCACGCGTCGAGATGGCGAAGTTGATGCGCGGGTCATCCAGCATCCACTTGGCGTAGTCGGTCTCCACACGCGTCGGCTCAGCTGCAAACAGCTTGGAGTAGAAGGCGATGCTCTTGCTCAGGTCGTCAACGTGGACATGGACGTGGAATCGTTTCATGGGGATGCTCCTTCAGCATTTGCAGGCGGCGGCGTTGGCTTCCAGGCAGGCTTCGCCCTGGCAGCAGTTGGCCGTCAGGAAGCCCAGCAGGGCGTTCATGTGGTCATAAGCCGCGCGGTAGATCAGGTTGCGGCCGTCGCGCTCCTGCGTCACCAGGCGCGCGGCTGTCAGCTCCTTGAGGTGGAATGACAGCGTGGCGCCCGGCACGTCGAGCTGTTCGGCAATCGCGCCCGGAGTCAGACCTGTCGGCCCCGCAACTACCAGCATGCGAAACACTTGCAGGCGAATTCCATGGGCCAGCGCGGCGAGGGATCGTATAGCGTCGTTTTCTTCCATATTTCCAATATATTCGAAATATATGGCGGCAGCAAGACGAGCAGCCCGTGATGTCGGGAACAACTTGGGAGGCACTTGACGCTATTGCGCGAGAGATTGGGCGGAGGCGTTCGGTGGCTGCATCACCCATGGCCTGCCCTGCAGGCGGCTTTACCCACAACCCAGCCAAGGGCTCGATGCCCGACAGAGGGTTTATCGGTTTACTTCTTTATGTATACAGATAGTAGTAGTAGATAACGGTGGATAAGTCCTGTGGATAAGCAGAAAAACCGCTTTGGTATCAACGGCTTGCAGAACGGACAACCCACCGGACAGCGTGTGCTTTCGCGTGGATGAGCCGGGGGCATCGCGTCTGACCCTGTCGACCCGGTGGGAAGTTGTTCCCGTGCTGTCTGCCTGCTGACCCCGGAGAACCAACACGCTTGTCCCTGGAGTTATTCACAGGGGGAGGGTGAGTTATCCACAGCGGAGTTCTTGACGCCCGACTAGTGCGGGTAGTACTCCAACTCCGCAATGCGCGCCCGGATTGCCTCCACGTTCAGCCCTTCGATATCGGGGCTCGCCATCGAGCCGCTGTCTGCCCGCCACGGCGCATTGTCGGCCGCCTTCTGGGCATTTCGATAGGCGAGCCACGCACGCTGCGCGTTGCGGATGGCCTCGCGCGATACGGGGTCGGACTTGCGCATCACGGCCTGGTACAGCGTGTTCATCTGCCGGTCGTAGGCTTGGTAGGCGGTGTGCGTGCACTCGGTCATGCCGGCCGTGGTCTCGCCGCGCGGGGTCTTCAGGCATTGCTCCAGCGCGTCGTCGATGGGGTCGGCAGCCGAGGCGGCCAGGGGCAGCAGCGCGGCCGCAAGGAATAGCGTACGTACGACCCCGCGCATACGCTGGGCGGCGGGATCGTGTGTTGGGCAGGTCTGGCGGGTGTGCGTGGGAAGGGCCATTGCATACCTCATCGTTTTTACGGCGGGGTGGTTGCCATGGTAGGAAAAGTCTTCCCGTGCCGCACGGGGCGTGGATGCTGCGTGCCCTCATCCTGGCCTCTAGGCCATCTCGCCTAGCCAAAGGCTGATAACGCGAACGCGGCGCCCGTTCTATACCTACGGTGTTCGGCCATGCGCGGCCGTGGCGGCTTTGTCGCGGCGCTTGCCCTGGCCATCATCCAGGAGGCAAACCATGCGCATGCTCGTCAACGTGCGGATTCCGCACGAACCCTTCAACACTTATGTGCGCGATGGCTCTATCGCCGAGTTGATTCCGCGCGTGATGGCCGAGTGCAAGCCCGAAGCTGTCTACTTCACCGAGCAGAGCGGCCACCGCGGCGCGGTGCTCATCGTGAATGTGGAATCGGCCTCGCACATACCAGCGTTGGCCGAGCCGTGGTTTCTGCTGTTCAACGCAGACTGCGAGTTCCGTATTGCGATGAGTGCCGAGGACCTGCAAAAGGCGGGGTTGGCGGAGATCGGCACCCAGTGGAAATGAGGTCACGCCCGGGCGCGTTGTGTCATCGATGCAGCAGCGGATACAGCCCCAAGCCAAGCAACGCTGCCCCTGCCACGATCACCGGCTCGGGTAGCTTCTTGAACTTCACCAGCAGCAACACCGTCGCCACGGCCAGCAGCGCCGTCGGCACATCGACGATGGAGCGCTTGGCCAGCACGATCACCGCGCCGGTAATGGCGCCCACGGCGGCCGCCGTCACGCCGTCCACAAACGCGAGGATGGAGGGCAGCTTGCCGTATTTCTTGAAGTACGGCGCCGGCAGGATGGTGAAGAGGTAGCAGGGCACAAACGTGCCAAGCGCAGCCACGCATGCGCCGGGCAGGCCCGCCACCAGGTAGCCGATAAAGCCGACGGTGATGACCACCGGGCCGGGCGTGATCATCGCCACGGCCACCGCGTCGACGAACTGCTTTTCATTGAGCCAGTGATGCTCCGTGACCACGCCGCCGTAGAGGAACGGCACGATGGCCAGCCCCGAACCGAACACGAACGCACCGGCCTTGGCGAAGAACGCGCCAAGCTGCGAGAGCAGAGGCCAATCGAGCGTGCCGAGCATGCCGCTGGCCGCCGCAGCCGGGGCGACGGCCACGGCGTTCATGCGCCCCTGGCGCAGCCACCGGGGCGGGGCGCGCCAGAACCACACCAGCACACCCGCAGCCACAAACAGCCACGCCACTTCGGATTCAGTCACGACCGTCACCGTCGCCAGCAAGAGATAGACGGCCCACAGCAGCTTGTCCTTGCCGACGCTCTTGGTGGTGAGCTTGTGCGCGCTGATGGCGATGATGCCGATCACTGCGGCACCCACGCCATAGAACACCGATTGCATCCAGGTCAGCCCGCCAAAGCGCAGATAAGCCCAGCCCAGCGCCACCACCATTAGGAATGAAGGCAGCACGAACGCAATTCCGACCAGCGTGGCGCCCACGATGCGGTAGTGCACGTAGCCCAGGTAGATGGCCAGTTGCGCGGCCAACGGCCCCGGCGCGAGTTGGGCGAGCGCAAGGCCTTCCTTGTAGTCGGCTTCGGTAATCCACTGGCGGGTATCGACCAGGTCGCGGCGCATGTAGCCTGCCAGCGCAACGGGGCCGCCAAAGCCGAGCGCGCCAAGCCGCAGGAAATACAGCAATAGTTGCCGCAGCGTGTAGGTGGGGCGTTCGGGAGCAAGGTTCATGAGTTGCCTGTCATGGGTGAAAGCCGTCAGGGTTTCCGGCTGCCGGAAAAATGCACGTACAGCGAGTCGAGCACGGTGCCGATCTCTGCGAGCAACGCATCGTCATCTGCCAGCCGTTTGCGGGCGCCCGCCAGGATCGCTTCGAACCCGCCGGCTTCAGGCGTGGCCGCGCCCCCCACGTCGAGCGCATGCACCATGGCGCCCAGCCGCGCGAGCCCCGGGTTGTCATCGAGCCCAAAGCTGGCGATGAGCACCTCGAACGAAACGCGCTCGCCAACATGCGTAAAGGTGGCACCGTCAAAGTCGAAACCTAGCGCTTCTGCTGGGCAATCGGCCGGGCTGTCGAGCCACAGGAACCGGGCGTGCGGGTCGATGAAGCGCTGGATGAGCCAGGCGCTGGCAACGCGGTCCACCCACAGGTGCCGGCGGGTTGCCCACAGGCGGCCCTGGTGCTGCGTGGGATCACGCCGGGGGATGCCGCCCGCCGCGGCACGCGGTTCGCCCGGCGAGTGTGTGGCTTCGGCCGCCGCAGCAAAGTCGCGCCATTGCGCATCGGCACGCACGGTCGCTTCATTGGAGAAAAAGTCGATCTTGCGGATGGCCTCATAGGCGCGGGCATGGCGGCGCAGAAGCCGGTTGCGCTCGGCGGTGGGCAGGTCGGGGAGCGTCTTGCGCGCTTCGGACAGCTCGGCCAGCCATTCGGCGTAGTCTGGCGTGCGGTCGAACAGGGCGCGGTAGGCCGCGTCTTCCGCCGCGTCGCTGGCCTGCACGCGCAGCACCCAGGCCTGACCGTCTTCCTGCTGCGTCTCGTCTGCCAGGTCGTTGAGCTGGGCGGCATGCTCGGCGCGCGCAGGCAGCAGGTAGACGCCATCGCGCAGCGCCGCACAGCCGATCGCCTTGATGGCGCGCCAGATGCGCATGCGCGCGGTGGCGCGGGCGGTGGGCAGGCTGACGATCAGCAGCAGCCAGGAATCGGGGGAGGCGGTCATGACGGCAGCATAGGCGCACGTCATAACCACTGCAATCTTGTAGAGGTTCCTACATCAGCGCGGCGGGAGGTTCATGGCTTTGGTCAGGAACGCTCTGACGTCCGCCTCGGCGCGCTCAGCTTGCTGCAGGTTGGCGCCCGTGGAAACGCCCCGCACGGTGCAGCGCTTGTAGTCGGCCTCCATGGCCTGCAGGTTGGGGTATTTCTCGCCGCTCTGCAGCCGGTAGTACGCGTCGTGCTGCACGTCGATCATGGTCTGCGGGCAATCGCGCGCCGTGGTGGCACCCGGAAAGTACTTGAAGTACGCACGCGTGCTGTCGAAGTCGTGATACGCGCCGGGGTAGACATGCACGTCGACGGTCTGGCCGTCACGCTGCATGACCTCCGCCGCGTTGCGGCAAAGCTGCGCGGGCGTGTAGTCGTCTTTCTCGCCCAGCGCGAGCATCAGCGGGGCGCCGGACAGCGGCGGCGGCGGGATCTCCCACCAGAGCGCCGAGCACCCGGGGTAGAAGCCGATGAGCGCCGCAAACCGCGTGTCGTCATCGATGACACCTTTGCGGAATGCGTCGAGCGTCATGTCCAGTGCTACACCGCCGCCGCGCGAGAAGCCGATCTGCCCGATGCGCTTCGGGTCGATGCGCGGGTCGGTGCTCAGCAGCTTGAGCGCGAACAGCGCATCGGCGTCATTGGCGGCGGGGTTCAACTGCGATTGGTTGTCCATCGTGTTGGCAATGCCGCGCGGGCCATACGAATCCACCACGAACGCGGCCATGCCCATCTGGTTGAAGAGCCGCACCCACCGGTCGACGTCTTTCTGCTGCGGCCCGGCGGAGCCATGCGAAATCACCATCGCCGGCACCCGGCCTTGCAGGTTCTCGGGCAGATACAGCGTGCCCCAGATGGGCGTGGGCGTCTTGTCGAACTTGCGATGCACCAGCTCCCATTTGCTCTTGGGCGTGGCGCTGTTGAAGTGAATGCGGCCGGTCGGTTGTGCCGAGAGATCGCTGACGATTTGCTGCGCCGATGCAGGCAGTGCCAACGCCACGGCGGCAACGGCGGTAGCAACAAGGAACAGGTGACGCAACAAGCCGACGGTCGAACGCCTTCTCATGAGGATTCCTGGCGGTGAAGTTGAAGCGCTGATTGTGCCCCGGACGACGGCAGGCGTAGCCATCTTTGTCGATCTAGAAATTCCACACCACACCGGCGCGCACGGTGCGTGGCTCGGCGGGATGAATGTGGCGGTCATTGATGCCCGTTGCCACGCCATTGGCATCCAGCGGTGACGCCTCGCCCTTGAGCAGGGATGCGTAGTAGTAGTCGATGTCGTTCACTTGCTTGTTGAGCACATTGAGCACCTCGACGAACACGCGCACGTTCTTCTGCAGCCGGTAGCCCAGCTTGAGGTTGACCAGGAACGACGATGCCGATCGCACGCTGTTGTCTTCAACGAGTGGGCGCGGCCCGAAGTAGCGCAACCGTGCACCGAGCATCCAGCGGTCGTGCACCCACGACACGCCGGCCGATGCGGTGGTCTGGATGGCCTCGGGGATGGTGTCGCCTGCCGGGTTGCTGTCGCGAAAGCGCGCGCGCGAGAAGGCCGCATCCGCATCGAGAATCAGTTCGGGCAGCGGTGTGTAGTAGGCCGCGAGTTCCACGCCCGTGCGGCGGCTCGGGCGGCTGGGCTCGGTGGTGCCGGTGTCGCCCGAGAAAACAAGTTCAGAGCCGATGTCCAACCGCCACAACGATGCGGAAAGCTGCAGGTTGGGGGCAAGCGCCCGCGTGCGCACGCCGACCTCGTAGCCGGTGGCGGGGACGAGCACCGACACCTTCTGCACCGGGTCTGCGCTCACCGGATCAACGGTGGTGGTCGCGCCGCGCACGTCATTGCTGTGATAGCCCCGGCCCCAGTTCATGAACACATCGGTACGCGCCGTGGGCGACAGCACGACGCTCAGCTTGGGGCTCACGATGTGGTCGGTTCCATTGCCCGAATTGAGCGGGTTGCTGCTGGCAACGCTGTACCAAAACTGATCGGCCCGCACACCGGCGATGGTGCGCAGCCACGGCAGCCACTGCGTGCTGTTGCGCACGTAGAGCGCGGTGCTGGTTTCGTTCACGGTGTCGCTGCGTACCAGCGCGTACGGTTGCCGCGCCTGCGTGTTGGTCAGGCGGATCGGGTCCAGCCGGTCAAAGCGTGTCTGCGAGCCGACTTCCGTTTCGCTCTCACGCCCGGCAACGCTGCCCAGCCACGTGCGCGATGCATTCACGCCGGTGGTGACGCGGTTCTCGAACTGCTCGAACTGGTCGCCTCGCTCGGGGTTGTTGAGCGCATACGTAAAGTTGGAGAACAGCTGCAGCCGACTCTTGATGACGTAGGCGTTGGCCTTGAACACGCCATCGGCAAGCGGCCGCAGCCAGTCGGCCGAGAGGCTGTAGCGGGACGCCGCGCCGCCATCGCTGGGGTCGATTGCACCAAAGCGCGGGATCAACCCTTCGTTGATGGCGCGCAACGGCACCTGGTCGGTAGATTGCCACGCGTTCTTGTACGCCATGCCCGTCACGCTGATGCGCTCGCCGCCGCCCAGCGGCACGGTGTAGCGCAGCACGCCATTGAGCTTGTGCACGCCCTCGGGCACGGTCCACGGGCCGTTCTCGCCCAGCCATTCGAAGCCATAGAGCAGCGTGCCGGGGCCGACCGTGCTGGAGTTGGCCAGCAGGGCGCGCCGGTAGTTGTGCTCTCCCAGCTCGAGCTGCGCGATGCCCTGCGGCAGATGGCTCACGTAGTCCATGCGCACCGCACCGGCGGCAGAGAAGTCGCCTTCTTCCGCAAAGCTGGTGCCTTTCTTGTAGGCAATGCCGTCTACCAGTTCGGGGATGACGAAGTTCAGATCGGTGTAGCCCTGGCCGTGCGCGTGCGTACGCATGTTGACCGGCATGCCGGCCACCGTGGTGGCGAGATCTGTTCCGTGGTCGAGGTTGAAGCCGCGCAGGAAGTATTGGTTGGCCTTGCCGTCGCCGCTGTGCTGCGTGACGATCAGGCCGGGCACGCTCTCCAGCAATTCGCCCGGCCGCAGCAGGGGGCGACTCTCCAACTGGGCGCGCGGCACATAGCCTTGGTTGGCGGCCTCGCCCGTGGCGGACGCGGCGCCTGCAGAACCACTGGCCGTGACGGCCTCAAGCTGAAATTCAGGCTGCTGAAGACCGCCCGCATGAGCGATGCCTGAATGGCCCCACGTCCAGCACAGGCCCCACAGTGCCCCCATCGACCACGCGTAACGCGCCTGCATACCACGGCCCCCTTTTGCCCCGGATGTTGTTTGCGAAGTGTTATGCAAGCCTCATACCACATGTCGGTGGGCGCGGGGCTTAGGGGGGCGAGGGGATGACGGGTAGGGGACAAACGCTGTGCGGTGGCAAAGAACGGCCCGCCCCGAGCCAGCGTCGGGCACGGGTCAATGGCCGGGCAGCTCCGCGCCCCATGCCGCCGTCACGTTGCCGCCAAGCCGCCATTCCGAAAACGGGCGGCGTGGCGCAATCAGCGCAGGCAGGCGTGGGTCTCGCACGTGGGCATAGTAGGGCTCCATCCAGCACAGCTCATCCTGGAAAGTCCACGGAAACAGCTGCTGCTTGATCGGCGTGATTTTTTCGAAGCTCGCCGGGTCGATCACCGCATTGATCACGAGATTCGCCAGGCGGTCGATCGCGTGGTCGTTCTCGCGGTACAGGTCGATATGGCGCCGCTGCACCAGCTCGGCGGCAAACACCAGCGGAATGAGCGCGAACGTGTGGTAGTGCAGCGCACGGTCCCCGCGCTTGACCTCGCGTGCGAGCGCGCCGTCCGGGCCGATATCGCGGATGCCCTCGCGAATGCGCAGGAGTCCGGAGTTGATCAGGTCGCTGTTGTCGGTTGCGGTGCCGATGGCAATCAGGTTGAGGCCGGCCCAATACACCAGATTGTTATGCAGATGATTGATCGCCTCGGCGTTGCGGGTGGCGATCGCAATGCGCTCGAGCCACGGTGCGATGGCATCGAGCTGCGCCTGGTTTCGCCTGCGGACGTCGCTCGGCATGCGCAGCAGCACCATGGCGAAATCCGTTCCGGCCCACGACCGCTCGTAGTGGCCCTGATAGCCGGAAATCTTGCCCATCAGCGCGTCGGCATCGGCCCAGGTTCGCAGCTGGTTCAGGGCGCAGGTCCAATCTCCCTTGTCGGCTGAGGCGTTGAGGTGCGCAATGAAATTGCGCATGGGTTTCACGTCGCGGGCATAGCCGGCCGCGTCGTCGTAAAAGCCGGGTGGATCGATCGTCTGGACAGGTGCGGGAATCTCGCAGGCGCGGGCCGCATGCACCAGGCCGAAGCCTGCGCCGACGGCCAGCGAAACGGCTAATAACGTTCGAATGTACGCACGACGCATTTCGACCTCCGGGACGGGGCGGCAAAGGACGGCTGGCGGGGGCAGGCTGGAGCGAGCGGGCTTGCGAGAATCGATGCCCGCACACGCAAAACGGCGTGGTTCGCGGCATCGTTGACGGGCGTTACAAACGGTAGCGACTATGAAAAAAGAGCCGCATCGAGCGGCTCTTCTGACGTCAGCGGCAACGTGCTCTTACTGCACGTTATCCCCACCTTCCTGCGCCTCACGCTCCTCGCGTTCCTCGCGCTCTTCACGGGGCAGGGTCAGCATGCCGGTGTTGTAGACGTACTCATACACCTCGCCGTAACGGCCCCATTCGATGCCGATCTTGAGCACGCGCTCGGCTTCTTCGGGCTTGAGGTACGCCTCAAGTTCGCGCAGCACATGCTCTTCGCGGATCTCGCCGTCTTCGTTGGCTTCCAGCTCGGCGCGGATGTGCGCGGCCAGGGCCACGCGCTCCAGCAGCTTCTGGCCGAACAGCACCTTACGCTCGGGCGGTTCGGTTTCCATGTAGGTCTTGCCGAACGGCGTGACGATGATGTCGCCGCGCTCGATGGTGGCCAGTTGCAGCAGCGCCAGCGCTTCGCAGGCGGGCAGCAGGTCGTCGTCGGTCACGCCGGCTTCTTCTGCCAGGTGTGGCAGGTCGGCGCGGCCGTTGAACGGCGCTTCGACCAGCAGGTCCAGGATGGCCTCCATCTGGCCGATCTCGGCATCGGGCAGGCGGTAGGCAAGCTGCTCGGCAGCGGGCTCCACGCCCACATGCACGCCCACGCGCTCCGGCGATGTCATCAGCCCATACACTTCGTCGATAAGGTTGCGCACCGCGGCGGAATCTCGGTTGCGGGGGCGCGGGAACGGCACACGCACCTCGGCGCGGATACGCCCCGGATCGCTCGAGAGGATGACGATGCGGTCCGCCATCATCACCGCCTCTTCAATGTTGTGCGAGACGATCAGGATGCTCTTGATATTGGTGCGGCGGTCTTCCCACAGGTCGAGCATTTCGTCGCGCAGGTTTTCGCCGGTCAGCACGTCGAGCGCCGAGAACGCTTCGTCCATCAGCAGCAGGTCGGGTTCGGTCACCAGCGCGCGTGCAATGCCCACACGCTGGCGCATGCCGCCAGAGAGTTCGCGCGGCAGGGCGCTGTTGAAGCCCGACAGGCCGATCAGGTCGATGGCCTGTTCGGCCCGCTCTTCGCGCTCGGCCTTGGGCACGCCTTGCGCTTCCAGGCCCAGCTCCACGTTTTGCTGCACCGTCAGCCACGGGAACAGCGCAAACGACTGGAACACCATCGCAATGCCCTGCACAGGGCCGCTGTACTCGCGCCCGCGAAACAGCACCTGACCGCGATCGGCGCGCACCAGGCCCGCCATGATGCGCAGCAACGTCGATTTGCCCGAGCCCGACTTGCCGAGCATGGCGACGATCTCGCCCTGGCGCAGGTTGAGGTCCAGGCCTTCGAGCACGGCACGGTCGGTGTGGTCTGCGGTGCGGAAGATCTTCGAGACGCCGCGCAGCTCCATGACGCTTTCAGCGCTCGGGCTATGGGTGCTGGTGGTAACCATGTGTGTTCTCAGCTAAATAAGGTCGTCTTAGAACGCGCTCAAGATCGGGGTGCGCAGTAGGATCATGAGCCTGTTCTTACAGGCGGGTGCGCTCTTGGGCGATGTCGTACAGGCGGTTCCACAGCAGCCGGTTGAAGCCGACCACGAACAGGCTCATCACGGCAATCCCGAGCGCAATGCGCGGGAAGTCGCCCTTGGCCGTCATCTCGGCGATGTAGCTGCCCAGGCCCGTTGCCACCAGCGTGCGATCACCCCAGGACACGTATTCGGAGACGATGCTGGCGTTCCATGAGCCGCCGGCGGCCGTCACCAGACCCGTGAGCAGGTTGGGGAACACCGCGGGGATGAGGAAGCGCTTCCACAGCAGCCAGCCGCGCAGGCCGAAGTTGCGGGCGGCCAGTTTGAGTTCGGTCGGGATGGCCGACGCGCCGGCAATCACATTGAACAGGATGTACCACTGCGTGCCGAAAATCATCAGCGGGCTCAACCAGATCTCGGGGTTGAGCGCGAAGCGCGCGATCAGCATCACCGCCAGCGGGAACATCAGGTTGGCCGGGAACGCCGCCAGGAACTGCGCCACCGGCTGGGCGATGCGGGCCACGTTCGGGTTCAGGCCGATGCGGATGCCGATCGGCACCCAGACCAGCGCAGCCAGCGCAATCAGCAGGATCACGCGCACCATGGTCAGGAAGCCGAGCCAGAAGACGTGGCCGACCTCGGCCCAGCCCACCTCGGAGCGCACGAACTGCAGCACATGCGCCACCGCCACCAGCGCGGCCAGGATGATGATCACATCGGCCACGCGGTGCGACCACGGGAAGCGCGGCAGGAATCCGTTGCCGCCGGCCGCGGTGGGGCGCGTGCGCTCGGCACCCCAGGAAAGCGTGCGCTCGGCCAGCGCGGCGGTGCGCTCAAGCAGCGCCTTGACCCACTCGGAGCGGCGCAGCAGGTCAAGCAGCCACGATTGCGGCTCGCGCTCCGACGACATCGCGTCGAAGCGGAAACGGTCCGCCCAGGCAATCAGCGGGCGGAACAGCAGCTGGTCGTACAGGATGATGCCGATCAGCATCGCCAGGATGGCCCAGCCGATGGCCGGCAGGTTCTGCTGCTGGATCGCCAGTGAGATGTACGAACCGATGCCCGGCAGCTTGATGTCGTGGCCCGACACCGAGATGGCTTCCGACGCGACCACGAAGAACCAGCCGCCCGACATCGACATCATCATGTTCCACAGCAGGCCCGGCATGGCGAACGGCACTTCCAGGCGCCAGAACCGCTGCCACTTCGACAGGCGGAACACCGTAGCCGCCTCTTCCAGGTCAATCGGGATGGTGCGAAACGATTGGTACAACGAGAACGCCATGTTCCACGCCTGCGACGTGAAGATGGCGAAGATGGCCGCGCACTCCACGCCCACCAGGTTGCCCGGAAACAGCGCAATGAAGCCTGTGACCGTGATCGACAGGAAACCCAGCACCGGAATCGATTGCAGGATGTCCAGCGCCGGGACCATCACCTTCTCGGCCGTGCGGTTCTTGGAGGCGATGGCCGCAAACGCGAACGAGAACGCCAGCGACGCGCCCAGCGCCAGCAGCATCCGGATGCTGGTGCGCAGCAGGTAATAAGGCAGTTCAATGACGTCGAGGCTGACGTCCAGGTGTTCGCCGGGCGTGTAGGGCACGTTCATCTGCTTGGCGGCATACGCCACGAGCACGATGGCGGCCAGGATGATCGGCAGCAGCGCCAGGTCAAACCGGTTGGGCGGCGCCGTCAGCAGGTTGCCGAAATTGACGCCAAGGTTGGTACCGAAGGTGGTACCCAAGCGGCCCCGGATGGTGGTTTCGTTGTCGTTCTGCTGCATCTTGGATAACCGGGACGGAAACCGCGGACGAAATTTGGGCGCCTCAAGGCCTGGGCCGAGACGCAATACATGGCGTGCGGGGCTGGGCGCGGTGCTTTGCGAAAGCGTTGCTTGGCACCCGGCGGCAAGCCGCCTAGTTTACCTTGCGTAACGTCAGAGCCCGCCGCGCGGTTGTCAGTCTGACGACGTCACATTCCAGAAATGTGACAGAGATACGACAGCGCCGGTTTGTCATGTTTTATCCAACACATCGCCCGGTTGCTTCGGAGACCCGCCATGGCCGTCATTGCGCAAGTGATCATTACCGTACAGGGCCGTGTGCAGGGCGTGGGCTATCGCGCCGCGTGTGTCCAGCGCGCCCGCCTGCTGGGTCTGCGCGGCTGGGTACGCAATCGCCGCGACGGCGCCGTCGAGGCCTTCCTGGCCGGCCCCGAGGCCAATGTGCTGAGCATGCGGGAATGGATGTGGGAAGGGCCGGACAGCGCCCAGGTCACGCAACTGGACGTAATCACGGGCGATCATGAGGCGCCCGTACCGGGTTTTGAGATCCGCCCGACGGTGTAATTTGGGCAATCAACGGACACGGATTCGACACGAAACGAGGGCAGCCAATGGCTCCAGGACGCAATGAAAACCGCGCGCAGCCTGGGTGGCGTTGCCCGCATGGATCGCGCAGGCAGGCGGCTTGCACTGCCTGTTCCGCGCGCTCTTCTGAACGTCTGAACGCGCATTGACGGAAAAAGGGCGACCGCGCAGGCCGCCCTTTCTTTCGCTGACGGAGGTACCGGCTGATCAGTACACGTTCGGCACGATCATCTCTTCCGGCACCGGGTGGCGGATGTACTCCGCATGGTGCACGCGCTCGGGCAACAGCACCGGCGAATGCGGCACCGGGTGGTAAGGCACCTGGCCCAAAAGATGGTGGATGCAGTTCAGGCGGGCGCGCTTCTTGTCGTCGGCCAGCACCACCCACCACGGCGATTCGGGAATGTGCGATCGCTCGAGCATCACTTCCTTGGCACGCGTATAGGCTTCCCAGCGGCGGCGGCTTTCCAGATCCATCGGGCTGAGCTTCCACTGCTTGAGCGGATCGTCGATGCGGCTTTGGAACCGCACTTCCTGCTCTTCGTCCGTGACCGAGAACCAGTACTTGACGATCTGGATGCCGGAGCGTGCCAGCATCTTTTCGAACTCGGGCACGGAGCGGAAGAACTCTTCGTATTCCTCGTCGGTGCAGAAGCCCATCACGCGCTCGACGCCGGCGCGGTTGTACCAGCTGCGGTCGAACAGGACGATCTCGCCGGCGGCGGGCAGGTGCGCCACGTAGCGCTGGAAGTACCACTGCGTGCGTTCGCGGTTGGTGGGCGCCGGCAGCGCGGCCACGCGGCACACGCGCGGGTTCAGCCGTTGCGTGATGCGTTTGATGGCGCCGCCTTTGCCGGCGGCATCGCGCCCTTCGAAGATCACCACCAGCCGGTGGCCGGTCTCGATCACCCAGTCCTGCAGCTTGACGAGTTCGCCTTGCAGGCGGAACAGCTCGCGGAAGTACATGCGCCGGGTTTCGCGCGCTTCATCGCTGATGCCTTCGCCCCCGCCGAGCAGGTGGTCGTCGATTTCCATCTCCAGCTCTTCATCAAGCGTGTCGAGGAGGTCTTCCTGCAGGCGCGCCTGCCGGGCTGCGTCGCGTTCGCTCATGGTGTGTTGCTCCTGCCGATCTTGCGGATATTGCCGAGAGGGGCGCCGCGCTTGGGCAACGCAGTACAAGTCTAAGCCCGACTAGGTAGCACGGGCACGTGGCAGGGGAGTGACATGCGGGCGTCACGCCGCCCGAAGGCTTAACTGGATTCGCCTTCCAGCATGAACTTGGCGCCGTCGTCCTGGCCGAGCAGGCGCACCAGCGTGGGCATGGCTTCCTGCAGTTGCGCCTTCAGCGTCCACGGCGGGTTGACGATGAACATGCCGCTGCCGTGCAAGCCTAGGCCACCCTCAACCGGATGCTTCACGGTGAGCGTAACGTGCAGCCAGTCCGCCGGTCGCAGCTGCTTCAGGCGCGAGGGAAATTGCGCGGCTTCGCGCCGCTGCACGAGCGGATACCAGACCGCATACATGCCGGTCGCAAAACGTTGCAGGCTGTCTTGCAAGGCCTGCACGGTGCGGGCGTAATCCTGCTTGTCTTCGAAGGACGGATCGATCAGCACCAGCGCACGGCGCGGCGGCGGCGGCAGGATCGCCTTGATGCCGGCAAAACCATCGCCGTCGTACAGCATGACCTTGCGGCCTGCACCGCGGAAGTTGTTGGACAGCACCTTGATTTCGGAGCTGTGCAGCTCGAACAGGCGCAGGCGATCGGCGTCGCGCAGCATCTGCCACGCCAGCCACGGCGAGCCAGGGTAGTGCCTGAGTTCGCCGTTCGGGTTCAGTTCGCGCACCTGGTCGAGGTAGGCATCGAGCAGCGGCGGCAGCGTTTCGCCGCCTGCGGCCGCGCGCCACAAAGGGCCGATGCCGGTATCGAATTCGGCCTTCTTCTGCGCCCATTCGTGGTCCAGCGCGTAGAGGCCGGCACCGGCGTGCGTGTCGATGTACCAGAACGGCTTGTCCTTCTGCGTGAGGTAATCGAGCATCTGCACAAGCACGGCGTGCTTGAGGACATCGGCGTGATTGCCGGCGTGGAAGGCGTGGCGGTAACTGAGCATCGGCGGGCCATGTGCGCCCGGAGTATCAGGCGCGGGCGGAGAAAACGGTAGGCGCGAATGCTACCACCGCGCGGGATGCGTCCCCAGCGGCACGCTGGGCAGCGTCCAGTGCGGCGGCGTATCGGAGAGCCGCCCCGCGTGACGCAGCGCAGTGAGCGCGCCAAAGCCGGAAGGCGCGGTATCCAGATACGCGCCGATATCTTCATAGCGCGGGTCAGCCGCATCGAAGCCGTGGGCAATACGGCCGAAGCTGCGCAGCCAGTGCGCCGTCTGCGCGAGCGACACACGCACGTGCCGGCTGCCGCCCTCCGTCATGCGGCGTGCGAGCGCCGTCATCGCGCCAGCCGCCATCAGATAGCCAGCGCCGTGGTCCAGCGCCTGTGCGGGTAGCGGACGCGGCTTGGCCTCACCGGCGGCTTGCGCTTCGGCCCAGTTGAAGCCGCTGGCGGTCTGCACGAGTGAATCGAAGCCTCGGCGATTGGCCCAGGGGCCTTCATAGCCGTAGGCGCACAGGCTCACGTAGATGATGCCCGGGCGCAGGGCCGCGACCTGCTCGGGGCCAAACTGCAGCGCTGCCACACCACCGGGCCGATACCCCTGCACAAAGATGTCGGCGTCGCGCAGCAGCGTGCGGAGTTGCGCGGCCCCGGCCGCATCGCGCAGGTCAAGCTGCGCGGAGCGCTTGCCACGCCCGGTGTCGATCACCAGCGGCGGAATGGCAGGCAGATGCGGCGCTGTCACGAGCAGCACGTCGGCGCCATGCGCGGCCAGCGTCCGGCCGCAGACCGGGCCGGCAATCACGCGCGTGAGGTCGAGCACGCGCACGCCGGAGAGCGGGCGGCCGTCGGCATGCTCCGGCAGCGGCTGCGGTGGCGCATCGCCAATGCATTCGATCGTCATCAGCGGCTGCCCCGCCACGGCAATGCCTTGGGGGTGCGCGTCCCACTCTTCAAATGTGCGTGCGGCAGTGACGACCATGCCCGCCTGCGCCGCCGCCTCTTCAAACGCTTCGGCCTTCCATTGGTTCAGCGCGGCGGCCACGGCGTCCCGGTCATACGCGCAGCCGAGCAACTTCAGCACACCGTCACGGTGATGCGCAAAGTTGGTATGCAGACGCACCCAACGGCCATCGCCGCAGCGGTAGAGCCCGGCGATCTTGTCCCACGGCTCCGGCGGCAACTGGTCTTCGACGCGGAAGTAGCGCTCGGAGCGGAATTGCAGCGCGGCGTGGTGCATGTCGACCGATACGGTTTGCTGTCGCCCGCTGCGCAACGTGTCGACCTGTGCGGCTGCCAGTGCGGCAGCGGCAATGGTGCTCTGCGCCAGCGTGCCCACGGCAAACGACGATGGCAACGCCGGCTCGGCGCCGGTCAGTGTGGCACGCGACAGCACATCGGTCGGCTGGCCGAGCACGGTCCACAATTGGCTCAGTGCGTCGGTCGGGCTGACAGTCTGCATGGAAGGATCAACCACATCAGCAACGGGTGACGGCATGGCGGGGCTCGGCAAGGAAGGTGCGGCCATTACAGTCCCGCGCCGCCGATAGCGTCAACATTGACTAGACTGATCAACCTCGATTGCCGTCCACTTTATCGGCCCGATGACCACCTACCTGAATGCCGCCGAAGCTGCCGAGCGCCTGCACGTCTCGCGCCCCACGCTGTACGCCTATGTAAGCCGCGGGCTGCTGTCGGCGTATCCGTCGCCCGACGGACGCGGCAGCCGCTACCGCGAGGCCGACGTGGCTCGGCTGGCCGATCAGCGTTCCGGCGGACGGCGCCCGCGTCAGATGGTGCGCCATGCGCTGGACTGGGGTCTGCCCGTCATGGAATCGGCCATCACACTCATCGATCACGGGCGGTTGTTCTATCGGGGCGTGCCCGCCTTGGAACTGGCCGAACGCGCCACGCTGGAAACCGTTGCGGCGCGGTTGTGGCAATGCGAGGAAGGGGTTGCCTTCAAGGTGCCCGCGCCGGTGTTGCCGAAGAGCTGGTACGCGGCGCTCACGTCGTTGGCAGACGCGGACATCCGCCAACGCTGCATGGCGCTGTGCACGCTTGCCTTGCCGGCACTCGACGAAGCTGCATGGCGCCAGGATTCCGCACGCACGGCGCGCGATGCCGGTGCCCTCCTGCGCGTGGTGTTTGCCGCCATGCTCGGCCGCAAGCCTGACACCGCGCCCGTGCATCTGCAATGCCAGCAGGCATGGAACCTTGACGCGCACGCCGCCGAGGCCATCCGCGTCGCATTGGTGCTCTGCGCCGATCACGAACTCAATGCCTCGAGCTTTGCGGCGCGCGTGGTTGCATCGACCGGCGCCAGCCTGGGCGCCGTGGTCAGTGCGGGCTTGGCTGCGCTCACCGGTGGCCGGCATGGCGGCACCACGGCGCGCGTGGAGGCATTGCTCAGCGAGCTGGAAGGGAAGCGCTCCGTGGCAACGGCTTTGCGTCGTCGGCTGGATCGCGGCGATACGCTGCCGGGCTTTGGCCACCCGCTGTATCGCCATGCCGACCCGCGGGCGGAAGCGATCCTGGCACACCTGCCGAAGACGGGTGCGGTACGCAAGCGGCTGCAAACGGTGATGGATGCCGTGGCCGGATTGACGGGCGATGGGCCATCGGTGGATTTCGCGCTGGTGGCCACCCGGCGTGTGTTCGGGCTGCCGGCAGGTTCAGGCTTTGGCCTGTTTGCCGCAGGGCGTACGGCAGGCTGGATTGCGCACGCGCTGGAGCAGCGCGCGGCGGGGCAGTTGATCCGCCCGAGAGCCGCCTATGTGGGGCCGATGCCGCCCGCGCCGGAGGCACCGGCGGGCCGCATCATTCGTGTGCGCTGAGGCGCGATCAGGCCTGCGGAATCTCGATCTTCACCTCAAGCACTTCCAGGTTGTCCTGGCGCTCGAGGTTGACCTTGATGTCGTCGTTGCCGATCTTCACGTACTTCGAAATCACGGCCACCAGCTCGCGTTGCAGCGCGGGCAGGTAGTCGGCGGGCGCACCGCTGGCGGTACGTTCATGGGCGAGGATGATCTGCAGGCGCTCTTTGGCAACGCTTGCAGTCTTCTTCTTCTCGCCGAGCAGGAAAGACAGAATCGACATGGATGTGCGTCTCCTTATTTACCGCTGCCGCCAAACAGGCGCTGCAGGAAGCCCGGCTTGTTGTATTCGACGTAGCGCAGTTCCTTCTCTTTGCCCAGGAAGCGATCGATCACGTCGTGGTAGGCATTCGCCACGTCGGAGCCTTCGATGTGGATGGCGGGCGTGCCCTGGTTGGACGCCTGTAGCACAGCTTCCGATTCCGGAATCACGCCGATCAGCTTGATGCGCAGGATTTCCTGGATGTCGGTCAGCGACAGCATCTCGCCTTCGGACACGCGCTTCGGGTTGTAGCGCGTGAGCAGCAGGTGTTCCTTGATCGGCTCCTTGCCTTCCACCGCGCGGCGCGACTTGGACGACAGGATGCCCAGGATGCGATCGGAGTCGCGCACGGAAGAGACTTCCGGGTTCGTCACCACGATGGCCTCATCGGCAAAGTACATCGCCATCAGCGCACCCGACTCGATACCGGCCGGCGAATCGCAGACGATATATTCGAAGCCCATTTCCTTCAGGCCTTCGATCACCTTCTCGACGCCTTCACGCGTGAGCGCGTCTTTGTCGCGCGTCTGCGAGGCGGGGAGGATGAAGAGGTTTTCGCACTTCTTGTCCTTGATGAGGGCCTGGTTCAGGTTGGCCTCGCCGTGGATCACGTTGATCAGGTCATACACCACGCGGCGCTCGCAGCCCATGATGAGGTCGAGGTTGCGCAGGCCGACGTCGAAGTCGATGACGGCGGTCTTGTGGCCGCGCAGCGCAAGGCCGGCGGAAAACGCCGCACTGGTGGTCGTCTTGCCGACGCCGCCCTTGCCGGAGGTGACTACGATGATCTTGGTCATGGCTCGTAACTCTGTAAGTTAAATCGCTCGGCGCACGGGGTGCGTCACTTCATCCGCAACGGTTCGAAAACCAGCGTGTTGTCCGCGAGCCGGACCTGCGCAGGCTTGCTGGCGTAGGCGTCGGGCCACGGGGTTTCGCCGGTGCGGTAGATGCCGGCGATGGAAATCAGTTGGGGCTCCAGGCACGTGCAGAAGATGCGCGCGTCCAGGTTGCCCTTCACACCTGCCAGCGCACGGCCGCGCAGCGAGGCATACACGTAGATGTTGCCCTCGGCGATCACCTCGGCGCCGTCGCTCACCAGATCGAGCACGACGAGGTCGCCGCGCGCATAGATGCGCTGGCCCGAACGCAGCGGGCGATCGACGATCATCGTGCCGGGCTGCATAGCCGCGGCATCGGCGGGAGGAATAGCGGAAGTGGAGGCGGGGGCTTCAGCGGCCTGGGCGTGCTCGGGCGCATCCTGTGCGTCCTGCGCGTCATTGCGGTCGGCATCTTTGGCGTCATTTCCGCCACGCGGGCGGCGGCCGTGGCTATCGAGCAGCGGAAGGCCAAAGGCTTGGGCCCACCCGGCCTGTTCGGGGCTGGCAACCACGCCGATCGCGCGGGCGCGCAGCGCGGTCAGGGTCTCCACCAAACGGTCGATGGGCAGGCGCTCGTCTTCCGCCAGGCGGCGCACATCGATGGCGATGACGTCGTTGGAGAAAAACTCCGGCGTGTCGGCAAAGCGTCGCGTGAGCTCGGCGGCCAGGGCGTCCATGTCGGCGGTGCGCGGCGACAGCAGCAGGGCATCGACGGTGCCGCTGCGGATCTCGAACAGCGGCGCTTTCTTCTGGGACATAGAACGGCTACGCGGAAAAATGGGCTCATTCTAACGTTGTTGACGAAGCGCCTTGAATTTTTTGAAGCCGCCGATCGGCCACCCGGCTGAGACGCACAGCCGGCGCCGATCTCCGCATGGCGGGCGCCACGCGCAAATGTCATCCGACGGTCACGGCATCGTCATGCGCGCTTTCGATACTTCTTCGCTTCTGAGCCCCCCGGTCCAGTCTGTTGTCCTCTCGCGTTGCGCAAACGGTTCCCCCGGTTTTGCGTGCGCGTCTGCTTGTCATTCGCTTCAGCAGCAATCGCATTCCGCAGTCCGTAGTTCGCATACCAAAAATAGACTTCAGGGAGAAGTTCATGCGAGTCCGACCATTGTGTTCGGCGGCGTTGCCGCTTGCTGTTTTCTTGTCGATGTCGCTGGCTGCCTGTGGTGGCAGCGACGATACTCCGACCACGCCTGCCGCCAGCGCTGCCCCCGCGGGCACCAAGGCCACGCTGGCCGTGCTGGAAACGACCGACCTGCACACCAACGTGCTGTCGTACGACTACTTCAAGCTTGCTGCCGACAATTCGCTCGGCTTCGAGCGCGTGGCGACGCTCATCAATCAGGCGCGCACGCAATTCCCGAATACGCTGCTGCTGGACAACGGCGACACCATCCAGGGCACCGCGCTGTCGGATTACCAGGCCATGGTGAGCCCCATCACCTGCGACCAGACGCTGGCGATCTACAAGGTAATGAACGCCGCCAAGTACGACGGCGGCGGTATCGGGAACCACGAGTTCAACTATGGCCTGCCGTATCTGTCGCAGGTCACGGGCAATACGTTCAACGTCGATGGCCTGCCCGATCCGGCCACGCAGCAGAAATGCGCAGGCCCGGCCTTCCCGCAGGTGCTGGCCAACGTGGTGAGCGCGAAGACCAACGCGCCGCTCTTCCAGCCGTACACGATCATCACCAAGACGGTAACGGCCACGGCGCCGGATGGCAGCACGATCAGCGCGCCGGTCAAGGTCGGTATCATCAGCTTTACGCCGCCCACGATCACGAGCTGGGACAAGCGCTGGCTCGACGGCAAGGTCTACACCGTCGGCATCAAGGAAACGGCGGCCAAGTACATCCCCGAGATGCGCGCGAAGGGCGCCGACCTGGTGGTGGCGATCTCGCACGGCGGCCTGGATAACTCGACGTATTCGCCGACGATGGAAAACGGCAGCTGGTGGCTGTCCACCGTGCCGGGCATCGACGCCATGTTGATCGGCCACTCGCACCAGCTCTTCCCGGATGCAAAGAGCACGGTCAGCCAGTTCAACCTGCCGGGTGTGGACAAGGTGGCCGGCACCGTGAACGGCGTGCCGACTGTAATGGCCAACTACTGGGGCAAGCACCTCGGCGTGATCAAGCTGGGCCTGACGTTCAACGGCACGAACTGGGCCGTGGACAAGACGCAGACCACGGTGGAAGCGCGCTCGATTCAGAACGCCGACAAGACGTACGTAGCGGCCGACCCGACGGTCTCCGCCGCCATCGCCACCGAACACCAGGCGACGATCAACTACGTGAAGACGCCGGTGGGCAGCACCGACTTCAACATGAGCACATACTTTGCCGACGTGGGCGATCCGGGTGCGATCGAGATCGTGAACCAGGCACAGGCTGACTACGTGTCGGCGTACGTTCAGGCGAACCTGCCGCAGTACGCGTCGCTGCCGGTGCTGTCGGTGAGCGCGCCGTTCAAGAGCGGCTTTGGTGGCGGTACGGATTTCACCGATGTGGCGGCCGGCCCGCTGGCGATCAACAACGCGGCCGACCTGTATCTGTACCCGAACACGGTCTACGCCGTGAAGGTGGCGGGCTCCGACATCAAGAACTGGCTGGAAACGGCAGCCAAGCGCTTCAACACCATCGACCCGACGCAAGCGACGGTGCAGAAGCTGGTGAGCACGTTCCCGGGCTACAACTTCGACATGTTCACCACGCCGGACCTGACGTATGAGATTGACGTCACGCAACCGGTCGGCAGCCGCATCAAGAACCTGATGTACAAGGGCGTGGCGCTCGACCCGGCGGCACAGTTCATCGTGGCAACCAACAATTACCGGGCAAGCGGCGGCGGCAACTTCCCGGGCCTGGATGGCAGCAAGACGATCTATGCGTCGCCCGATGCCAACCGCGACGTGCTGATCAGCTACATCAAGAAGATCGGCAGCGTGAAGCGTGCCACCAACGGCTCGCAGCGCAGCTGGCGCTTCACGAAGCTGGCGACGTCGGTGGCGCAGGTGCAGTTCACGTCTGCGCCCAACAAGCTGGCCAGCGCCACGGCCGCCGGCATCACCAACGTCACACAGGTGGCTGCGGATGACGGTTCGGGCAAGGGCTTGGCGGTGTACCAGATCGACCTGACGCAGTAAGCAGGAGCCGACGATGCCATCTCTTCGTTCCGCATGGGCGGGTGCACCGGCCATGGAATCTCCGCGACAGTCGGTGCCGATGCTCACCGTGGCCGCCGCGCTGGCGATCATCGTGGCGGCAGGCGGTTGGCTGTCGCATGCGCGCCAGGCACCCGCCGTCGATGCCACGCAGCTGGAATCGTGGCGCGCAATGGTCGTGCAAGCGATGGAGCCCGAGGCGCTGCAGCAATTGCGTCAGCGCGCACGCAGCGGCTCCGTGCCGGCGCAGTCAGCGTTGGGCGAAGCCTTGCTCAGCGCGCACGACGGCGCCTTGCGGAACGAAGGGATGCGCTGGCTTGAAACCGCTGCATCGAGCGACCCACGTGCGCAGTTATCGCTGGGCAAGGCGCTGCTGCTCGGTACCGGCGGTGTGGAACGCGACTACCCGCGCGCGCTGCGCCTGCTGCGTCAATCCGCTGACAAGGGCGACGCGGCCGCGGCGTACTACCTGGGCGTGATGTATCGCAGCGGCTACGGCACGGCTGTCGACACAACACAGGCTGCACACTGGTTTGATCGTGCTGCCCGCCACGAGATTCCGGCAGCGATGTTCATGCTGGCGAATGCCTACCGCGACGGTGATGGTGTGCCACGCGATGAAGCCCGCGCGCTGGCGTTGTACCAGGACGCCGCCGAGCACGAATTGCCGGAGGCCGTGCAAGCTCTGGCGATGGCGTATCAGAACGGCGAACTGGGTCTCAAGCGCGACGATGCCGCGTATCACCAGCAGTGGATTGAAACGGCACATGCGCTGAAGCATCCTGCGCTCGCGCCGTGATGCGGCGTTCTCTTCAGTAAAGCCCGCGGGTCTGGGCGTGCAGGCGCACCAGACCCAGCAGGGCATCAATCTGCGGCGTCGGCACGCTCACATGCTGACCGATCTCCCGCACCGACGCCACCAGCGCATCGACCTCCAGCGGGCCGCGTCCGGCCTCTGCATCCTGCAGCATCGACGTCTTGAACGCGCCGAGTTGACGCGTCACCGCGCCGCGTTCTTCGCCGCTCTGCTCGATCGGGCAGCCGATGCGTGCACCAATTGCTTTGGCCTCTTCCATGACGCCGAGGCAAAACGCGCTGACCAGTGGATCATCGAGAATGCGATCGCACGTCGCGCCCGTGAGCACCGACACCGGGTTCATCGTCATGTTGCCCCACAGCTTGAACCAGATATCGCGTTGAATGGCTTCGCTGCGTTCGATCTGCAAACCAGCGCGTTCAAAGAGCGCACCGAGTGCATCCAGGCGTGATGAGGTGCCGCCTGCGGGTTCGCCAAGAATCAATCGCTTACCGAACCCATGACGTACGTGTCCTGGTGCCGCCGTTGAACACGTCAGATGCACCACGCAACCCAGTACGTTCTTCGTTGGAATGGCCTGCGCAATGCGTCCGTGTGGATCCACCGATTGCAGGCGCAGGCCTTCCAGCGGCCCGTGCCGATCAAAGAACCACCATGGGACGCCGTTCATCGCCACCACCACACAGGTCTCGGGGCCGATGAGCGGAGCAATGCCTTGCGCCACGCTTTCCATGGCGGGAGCTTTTACAGCAACGATCACGACGTCCTGCACACCGAACGCGCGCGCGTCGTCACTCGCGTGCACCGGCACAGACCGTGTATTGCCTTCTTCGGTCAGGCGCAGTCCTTCGGCTCGCAATGCCTGAAGCGTCGCACCGCGCGCCAGCACGTTGACCGGTTGATCTGCCAGCGCGAGCTTCGCGCCAAGATAGCCGCCGACAGCGCCGGCGCCCACGATGCAAATGCGTGTCATGTGATCAGGTTCGGAAAGAAGGATCGATGCGGTCGATGGTGCGCATCAGTGCTGCGAACACATCTTCGCCTGCGCCAAAGTTTGGGTTGAACTGCAGCGAATCGCGCGTGCAGTTGCGCGCAATCGCTTCGGGAATCTCCAACACCGGGCCCATCGATGTGGAAGCGAGCTGGATGTCGCATGCGCGGTTGAGCAGCCACAGCACCGCAAACGCCCGCGCAATCGAATCGCCCCAAGCCAGCAGCCCGTGGTTGCGCAAGATGACCGCGGGCTTGTCACCGATGTTCCTGACCAGGCGCGGCCCTTCATCGGCATGCACGGTGATGCCCTCGAAGTCGTGATACGCGACCTTGCCGTGCAACTGCGCCGCATAGAAATTGCTGATCGACAGACCATCGCGCGCGCAGGCGACGGCCATGCCGGCGGTCGTGTGGGTGTGCATCACGCAATGCGCACCCGGAATACCCGCATGAATGGCGGCATGCACGGTAAAGCCGGCCGGGTTGACGGGCCAGTCCGGCTGACCCGGCGCGCGCTGCGCATTGCCCTGCAGGTCGATCTTCACGAGGTTCGACGCGCAAACCTCTGCATAGGTCAGGCCGAACGGGTTGATGAGGAAATGCGGGCCGCCATCGTCGGCGCTGCCATCTTCGGGTGGCAGGCGCAGCGTGATGTGGTTGTAGATGAGTTCGGTCCAGCCCAGCTGCGCAAAGATGCGATAGCACGCCGCCAGCTTCACGCGCGCCCCCCATTCTCTTGGGCCGCACCAGGTCGGGCGATGGGCTTGGATGTCCGAACCGGAATCGGGCGAAAGCGAAAACACCGTCATGACCTGTCTCCTGATCGCAGGGGCCATGCGCCGGTCGGGCTGCCGGCGCTTTAGTAATTCACATGTTAATTAATTTGCGTCGGACGTCAAACCACGTTACATCCGCTGTCTGCTAGGGCAGCTGGTTACGCAGGATCACCAACCACTGCATGACCGAATTCGTGTACGGATCAAGTTGGTTGGCTTCGTTCAACTCGGTGATGCTCATCGAAGCCGATTGCTGCACGTTGCCGCCAATCGATTTCACTTCATGGCGCACCGGGTCCACCTCGACAACGAGATCGCAGTGCATGGGCGTTCTGCCGGCCTGGATCTCGGCCGGATCCGTCATGAAGCGGTCGGCCCCGCGTGCGGTGCAGATGAGGTCGCCCGGGCGTGGCACGGCCGGCGTGCGTTCGAGCACGAAGGCGGGATGCTTGAGCAGATGGTCGCGCGCATCGGTCACGTATTCCGCGTGCGTGGCGCCCGTCAGGAATTGATCGTTCTGCAAGCCGGCCTTGCGCATGATCCACGAGATGAACACCGCAGACCACGCCCAGCCGCCGGTGGTCAACTGCTGGCAGGTCGGTGTCTTGCCGACGATGCCCCAGTAGCGCTTGGCCAGCATGCAGCCGCGCGCGGTGGCTTCGCCGCCCGTGCCGTCCGGATAACGCAGACAGGGTGCCTGGGCTGGTGCAGCAGGCGCGGCAACCGCCTTGGGCAGCGGCATGTCGGTACCGCTTTCTTCATCGGACGGGGCGGGCGTGGGGTCGTCGGGTGTCAGCCAACGGCCTTGCGGCTGGTCAGGAAAACCGCCACCTGCCACGCAATACGTATCGTCGCGCCCCACGCGCACCACCTGGCGCCCCCACCGATCCCATTCGGTCAGGGCAATCTCGATCATCTTTTCGCGCGGCGTGGCACCTGGGCGCGTCTGCACGACTTCGTTGTCGGGCAGCGGTTCGGCTTGCGGGCGCGCAGGCGGCGTCGCACAACCGGCAAACCAGAAGACCGGTGCGATCAAGACAAGCGGCAGGGCAATGCGCAGAGCGAGCGAATTGCGCAGGAAAGGGCGGGACATGAAAGAGGGGAGAAGGGATGGCCTGACGGGGAGACAGGCCTTCCGACGTGGTATGCCAATGCTGCGGTCGATTCACGCATGCAATCGCATGCCACGTCGTTGGCGCTAACCAGCCCGGCTGGTCACGCCAGGGTCGTCATTGCCTTAGGCGTTGACAGCGTCCTTGAACTTCTGGCCGGCCTTGAACTTGACCGTCTTGGCCGCTTCGACCTTGATTTCTTCGCCGGTGCGCGGGTTGCGGGCCATACGCTCGGCACGCTCACCTTGGCTGAAGGTACCAAAGCCGATGAGGCTGACCGCATCGCCCTTGCCAACGGATTCCATGATGGCTTGCAGCGTCACGTTCAGTGCCTGCTCTGCCTTGGCCTTGGTCAGACCGTCTACGCCGCTGGCGATGGCGTCGATCAGTTCGGTTTTCGTCATTGCTTGACTCCCTTCAAGAGTAGATAAAACACACAACAGAGCGTCCGGGGGATGGCTCCAAGGGCGACATGATACCGGCATGCGAACAGCGCCGGCACGTGAGCTTTGTAACCGCGCCTGGCATCCGGGTTCCGCAAACCCGCATGGGGCCTACGTTGCGAGGCGATCCCATCACATCAATGTTGACGATTGATGTCCTGGTTTGCCGTTGGCTTGTCTGCTCGTAGATAGGTTCGACGCAAGTCGATCGGTTGGTTTACCTTTTTTCTTATGTATACAGATAGTAGTAGTAGATAACGGTGGATAGTTTCTGTGGATAAGTGGAAAAAGCGCTTTATGTTCAAGCACTTGTTGCACGCAAAACCGAGGGTACCGCGTGTGTCCTCAGGTGGATAGCTTGCTGATTTTTCCGACCGCCCGACTGGCAACCCCGTCACTTGTGCCCACACCGTCGACAGGGCAGCCACAGACAGCCAACAGCCTTTGCCGGTAGTTATCCACAGCTGCAGGCCGGGTTATCCACATTGGTGGGACGACATGGGGTTGCGGCACATGTCGAGAAGCCATGCTTTTGGTGTAGGCTCACGGCTTCGTTGATCGACGTTCTTGTTTCGCTTTACCGCGCCATTTCCTCATGACACGCACGTCCCCTGATGCCGCACCGGCTCTGGCTGAGTCCTCGCCCACGCCGGAAGCGCCGGCCAAACTGCGCCGCCGCGATCGCATTG
This sequence comes from Ralstonia sp. 110700041-2, assembly GCF_056280165.1. Classification (NCBI taxonomy): domain Bacteria; kingdom Pseudomonadati; phylum Pseudomonadota; class Betaproteobacteria; order Burkholderiales; family Burkholderiaceae; genus Ralstonia; species Ralstonia sp. 110700041-2. Next base: position 99,263 of record NZ_JBSFAI010000004.1, read on the forward strand.
AGGTGCGTGAATCTGGTGTGCACGGACGTGGTGTCTATGCTGTGGTCGCGATCGCACGCGGCAAGAAGATCATCGAATACAAGGGCGAGCACATCACGTGGAAGGAGGCACTGCGCCGCCATCCGCATGACCCGTCCGATCCGAATCACACGTTCTACTTCAGCCTGGAAGACGGCAGCGTGATCGACGCCAAGTTCGGCGGCAACCGCGCGCGCTGGATCAACCACGCCTGCAAGCCGAACTGCGAAGCGCGGGAAGAGGATGGTCGCGTGTTCATTCATGCGCTGCGCGATATCGAACCTGGCGAAGAGCTGTTCTACGACTACGGCCTCGTCATCGAAGGTCGGCAGACCAAGGCACTGAAGGAACAGTTTGCTTGCCGCTGCGGCGCGAAGAGGTGCCGCGGCACGATGCTGGCGCCGCCCGCGAAGACCAAGAAGAAGTAAGCCGAAGGTCCGCCGTTCAGACGGATTCGCTTGCCAGCGGCAGGCGCAACACGAAGCGCATCACGCGGGTGCCGTCGCGCGCAATCGCATCATCGATGGCGACGGTGCCGCCGTGCAGACGGACGATGTCGTGCACGATGGCCAGGCCCAGACCGCTGCCTTGCGGCTGTCCCGGGCGGTGATCCGCATCCCCTCGGAAGAAACGCTGGAATACTTCACCGCGCCGCTCGGGTGGAATGCCCGGGCCATTGTCTTCCACACTGACGACCCCCCACCACTGGGACGTCGCGTCGGCCTCCATGCCGGCGCGCAAGGTCACGCGTCCGCCGGCCGGCACGTATTTGATGGCGTTGTCGAGCAGGTTGTTGATGGCTTCGCGCAGGAGCAGCACGTTGGCCAGCACCGGGGCCTGCAACGAACCCGGCGACGTGGCTTCCTGCGGCCAGGCCTCGAAGCCCAGGTCCAGCCCGCGTGCAAGCGCGCGCGGCACCCATTCGGCGCCGGTATCGAACGCCAGCGAGACGAGATCGACGCGCATGGGCGTGCCCAGTTGGTCCAGCGTCATACCTGGCTCGGCACGCGCCAGCGTGAGCAACTGGTTCGATAGACGCACCGCGCGGTTGGCACCCGATTGCAGCTCGAGCAGCGCGGGGCGGGCGTCGTCCAATGTCTTGGCGTCGACAGCGCGATCGGCGTGCAGCTTCAACGCGGTCAGCGGCGTGCGGAGTTGATGTGCCGCGTCTGCGATGAACGTGCGCTGCGCTTCGAGTGCGTCGCGCAGCCGGGCGAGTAGCGCGTTCATCGCATTGATGAGCGGTTGCAGTTCGGCTGGCACGTGTTCTGCTAATTCCGGCGGCAGCGGCGTCACTGATCGAGCGCTCTGCTTGTTGAGTGTGTCGGCCAGCGTCTGCAACGGCTGCAGCTCTTCCTTGAGCACGAGTGAAAGAATCAGCCCGCCAATCGCCAGCAGCACGATCAATGGAATCGACACCGACAGCAGCACTTCCTTGGCGGCCGTATCGCGATGGTCCAGCAGCTCCGCCACTTCCACGACGATGCCGCCTTCGGCCTGCATGGCATCGGGCGGGTTGGACGGATTGAACGCCGGTGCCGTCTGCGCCTGCGTGGGCGCGAGCGCGGGGCGCGTAACGTCGTCTTCGGGGTCGGGCGGCGCAGGCTGGCGCGGCGAGCGCGGCTTGGGCACCTCCGCGCTCACACCCGGAACGAGCAGATGGACGGCGCGTACCTGCTTGCCGTCGATCCAGCTGTAGAACACGCGCGCCTCGCCAATGCGAACCTGGCCTGAGCCGTAGCCGAGCGGCGTGTCGCGCCCGACCAGTGTGCCTGCGGGGCCGGAAATGCGCCAGTAGATGCGGTCTTCGCCGCTGTTCTGGACGAGTGTTTGGGCGGTCAGTGCGATGTCGTAGAGCTTGGCCGCCGGCACATGCGGACCAGCGATGCGCAATTGCTCGGCCAGCGTGTTGGCCACACCCACCAAAGCGCGATCGAACACCTGCGCGGTGTAGTGCGCCGCCAGCCAGTACGATAGCGCGCCGGTTCCCACAATCAGGCCAAACAGCGGTGTCGCCAGCGCACGCAACAGATGCAGGCGCAGGCTGACGGCACCGTTGCCACCCTTGGCCGGAGGTGCTGAAGCCGACGACGAGGCGGGACGGTGGCGCTTGAACATGGACGAGAACTACGCCGCCGCGCGTGCCTGCAGCAAATAGCCGAAGCCGCGCACCGTGACGATCTCCGCCTCTGAATGTTCGATCTTGCGGCGCACGCGGTGCACATAGACTTCGATGGCCGTGTCACCCACCACGTCGTGGCTGGCTTCGCCTATGGCGTGGCCAAAGCTCGCAAGGTGATCCTGCAACTGCACCTTGCTGACCACGCGGCCCTGGCGCAGCATCAGCAACTCCAGCACGGCAAATTCGCGCGGCGACAGTTCCAGCGGGGCGGCGTCGACAAAGATGCGCCGCTCCACTCCGCTCATGCGCAGCCGTCCGACCAGGATGTCAGGGCGCGCGGCGGGTTCGGTCGGATCACCGCGACGGCGGAGCAACGCGCCCACGCGAGCCACGAGTTCGAGCATCTCGAACGGCTTGAGCAGGTAATCATCCGCGCCCGCGTTCAGGCCGTTCACCTTGTCGAGCAGGCCGTCGCGGGCGGTCAGGATCAGCACGGGCGTCACGCGATCGCGCGCACGAAACTGCGACAGCAGCGTCATGCCGTCGATACCGGGCAGCCCAAGATCGAGGATCACCAGGTCGTGTGTCTGCCTGGCAAGTTGTTCAGTGGCGAAGACACCGTCGTGCACGACCTGCACACGATGCCCGGCTTGCGTGAGTCCGGCATGGATGCCGCTGGCGATGGCGCGGTCGTCTTCAATCAGCAGGATGCGCATTGACTCGATCCGGAGTGCGGGGCGGAAAAGGACAACAAGGGCGAAATCGTGGCGATCGGCATCATTTGGCAGCGCTACAATGCGCGGATGACCGATGCCCTGCTCAACATCACCGATCTGGAGGCCGCCATCAATTTCTGGCGTGCCCGTTCGCCCGCCGAAGGCGAGGAACTGCGGCTGTGTGCCGAGGCGTCGGCGCTGGCCAAGCCGTATGCGCTGATGATTGTACAAGGCGCCACCCGCATCGCCCCTGAGCAATTGGGCGACAAGGCGCGGGCGGCGTATGAGGCGTGGCGCGCAGCCACACAGGGCTGAGCGCCAGCATTGCGGTGATTACTTCGCGCCTGTGCCTTTTGCGGCCTGCTCGATAAAGCGTGCGAGATCGGCGTCACGGTGCGTGAGCCCGTTCGCATCGTGTGTGGACAAGGTGATGTCCACGCGATTCCAGACGTTGAACCACTCCGGGTGGTGATTCATCTGCTCGGCTTTGATCGCCACGCGCGTCATGAAACCGAACGCGGCGTTGAAGTCGGCAAAGGTGAAGGTCTTCTGGATGGCATCGCGCTCGCTCTGCAGCGTCCAGCCGGGCACTTCGGCAAAAAGGGCCTTGCGTTGGTCTTCGTTCAGGGTCGGCATCATGATGGGTGCGAAGTTCTGTCTTGAATGCGCGCAGTATAGTCAGCGCGCAACGATCTGCGCTCAGATGTCCGCCGTGTTTGCCCAACCTTCGCGGTTTCCGACGTTCAGCACCACATCGCCTTCCATCACATCACCCGCACCGATGGTCGGCAGCGCGGCGAGTTCTTGATAGAGCGGCGTGAAGTCCGGGCGTGTGGCATCGAACAGTTGCTCGAAGCTGTCGATCGTGAAGTAGGTCTTCTGGAACGTGTCGATCCGGTAGCGCGTGCGCATGATGCGGCGCACGTCGAAACCGATGCGGTTCGGGCTCGCCGAATCCAGCGCGTACACCGATTCACTCTTGCTCGACACGATGCCCGCGCCGTAGATGCGCAGGCCGGCCGGCGTGCGGATCAGGCCGAATTCCACTGTGTACCAGTACAGGCGCGCCAGCATGTCGAGCTGGCCCAGGCGCGCGGCCTTCAGGCCACCCTTGCCGTAGGCTTCCATGTAGTCGGCAAAGATCGGGTTAATCAGCAGCGGCACGTGGCCGAAGATGTCGTGGAAGCAATCCGGCTCTTGCAGGTAATCGAGCTGATCGGGGCGGCGCATCCACCAGCTTGCGGGGAAGCGGCGGTTGGCGAGGTGATCGAAGAACACTTCGTCGGGCACCAGGCCCGGCACCGCGACGATCTGCCAGCCGGTGGCGCGCATCAGCGTTTCGTTGAGCTGGTCGAAGGACGGCACGGCATCGCGGCTCATGCCCAGCGTCGACAGGCCTTGCAGGAATTCATCACAGACACGGCCCGGCAACAGCGCTTCCTGCCGGTCGTACAGCGTGCGCCACGTTGCGTGATCGGCAGCGGTGTAGCGGTGCACCGGCTGCTGCATGGTGAAATCAGCGCGCAGCGTCTGGCCGTCCAGGCCTTCGGCAAATTGTTCACGCAGCTTATCGGTCAGGGTGCCGTTGAAGCCGGCCGGGGCGGCGTTTTGCGCTGCATCGGGGGCGGTGGTTGCGATGGCCATTTGTAATGTCGATCTCGTGCAATCAGAGTCCGGCCAGTGTATGGGCGGGGCCACGCGGGTTGCCCGCAAAACGGCGATCCATTGCGCCTAGTTTGCGGAAATCATGCAGAATGCCGCTTGTGAACGCAGGAGACGTGCATGATTTCGCTTGATACCTTCGATCTGGCTCTGCTGGCGGCCCTTCAGCGCGATGGCCGTGCGACGCATCAGCAGCTCTCGGAGCAAGTCCACCTGTCGGCCAGCCAAGTCGGGCGGCGCCTGGCGCGGCTTGAATCGGAAGGCGTGATCGAGGGCTACCGGGTGGTGCTCTCGCCGACCGGGCTGGGGCTGGGCGTGACGGTGTTCGCGAGCGTCAAGCTGGCGCACCACGGCGACGCCATCGTCGAACGCTTTCATGAAGAGATCAGCCTGCTCGACGCGGTGCAGGAGTGCTATTCGGTGGCGGGCGACGCCGACTACATGCTGCGCGTGGTGGTGCCCGATCTGCCCGCGCTGTCGGAATTCGTCATGCGCAAGCTGATGCGTGTGCCGGGTGTGGACAATGTACGTTCCAATATCGTACTGACGGCCTTGAAGCGGGATGGCGCGTTGCCGCTATCCCACCTTGGTGGGTAGATTCGCGCCTTGCGCCAGGGTGCGCGGCGTGTCACGCTGCAAGCCGACATCCCTTGCTGATATGAATCGCCTCTCTTGGGCGGGAGACCACGATGGTTGAAGGACACACCACGCATCCGGCGCACGCGCCGGCGCATCTGTCAGGCGGCTACGGCATGCCGGCACGGGTTCGCGCGTGGTGGGTCGCCGCTGCCGTGGCAGGCGTGACCTACGGCGGCATGCTGACCATGGTGGCCGTGGACGTACCGCCCGGCACCCCGCTGGTCGGTCGCATCGTCGCGCAGCCGCTGTGGAAAATGCTCATGGCGTTGCTGCTGGCGCGCGCCGCCTCGCTACACGAGATTCCGCGCGAGCGGCGCTGGCTGATCGGCGCCATGGGGTTCTCTGCGATGGGAGATCTGTGGCTTGCGCTGCCGTGGCTGTCGTTTTCGTTCATGGCCGGCCTGGGCTGCTTCTTGCTGGCGCACTTGTGCTACCTGCGGGTGCTGGTGGGGCTGCGTGGCGTGTCATCGGCCATCCGCATGATCGGTGTCGGCGTGATGATCGGCGTGGCCATCGGCATGCTGCTGTGGTACTGGCCGGGCCTGGGTGAGTTGAAGGGGCCGGTGATCGCCTACATGCTCGTGCTGTCGGCGATGGTGTGCGCGGCATTGCTGGCGCGCCTGCCTGGTCCGCTGACAGCTTGGGGCGCGCTTGCCTTTGCAGCGTCGGATGCGATGATCGGCATCAGCGTGTTCGTCTTTCCGTTCACCGACCATGAGCTGGCCATCTGGTGGAGCTACGCCGCTGCGCAGCTTCTCATCAGTGCGGGATTGCTCACGCGCCGTACGCCGCCCGCGCGCCGCGCCACGGCATAAGGTCTGTCCGACGTTTCTTCCGCTGCGAGAGCCCCATGTTGCAGACCCTCGACGCTGCCACCACGGCGGCCCGCTTGCCGTATGCCGCGTTGGCCGATGCCATCGCGCAGGTGCTGCGCGATGCACGCGCCGGCCGTGCCCAGGCGCCCGCGCGGCTCGTGATGCCCGTGGCGGGCTCCGGCAGTCTGCTGCTGATGCCGGCGTCCAATGACGACATCGCCATCACCAAGATGATCACCGTGCACCCGCACAACCCCGCCCAGAGCTTGGCGGCCATTCACGGCGAGGTGGTGGTGATGAACGCCCGCACCGGCGAACGCCGGTTGATGCTGGATGGCCCGACCGTGACCGCGCACCGAACAGCAGCCGTGTCGTTGCTGGCGGCGCGCTTGCTGGCGCCTGAGCCGGCCGGGGATTTGCTGCTGATCGGCGCCGGTGCCCAAGCGCGCGCGCACCTGGAAGCCTTCCGCTTCGGGCTCGGCACACGACGCGTCACGATCATCGCCCGCACGGCTGACAGCGCGGATGGGTTGGCGGGCTACGCGCGCGCGCTCGGCATGGACGCCACGGCGCTAGCGGGCGGCGACGCTGCGGGCGTGGCAGATGCTGCCCGTGCCGTGCTGCCGCAGGCGCCGCTGGTCGTCACGGCAACACCGTCATCGCAACCGGTGCTCCCTGATTTGGGCGATCCGGGCCACCCGGCCGGGTACGCCTGGGGCGCGCATCACTTCATCGCTGCGGTTGGCGCGTTTCGGCCCGACATGGCCGAACTGCCGCCGCGCCTGTGCGTGCATGCCGCTGCGGTCGATCGGCTGTACGCCGATACGCTGGTCGACCTGGAAGCCGAAGCCGGCGACCTGCTGCAGGCCGGTGTGCCGTGGTCGCGTGTGCGGCCATTACAACAGTGCATCGATATGCCGCCCGACACGCTTACGCAGCCTGCGCCGATATCGCCCGTGGTGTTCAAGAGCGTCGGCAGTGCCCTGTGGGATCTGGCCGCCTGCGTGCTGGCGCTATCCAAATCCAGAACTGTTTAAAAACCTAGCATGTGCTCAAGACGCCCGCCCCAGGCGGATGTCAGGCACCGCTTGTAACAGAAAACCTCTAGAAAAAGGGTTCTAGCCAAGGCAATCACACGGGATAATGGCCATCCCTTCCGCCTGGGAGGAGACGTAGAGCGCACCGCAACGTATTGATCACGTTTACGTCGGATGCGTCTGACACAGGAGCACATATAGAGATGGCCTATAAAAAAGCACTGGCGGCTGCCGCCGGGATGATCCTCGCCACCGCCGCGCACGCACAAGCTGCCGGCAGCAACATCGTCAGCCTCGGCTGGTTCCGCGTGATGCCGAATAGCTCGAGCGACCCGCTGGTGGTCAAGAGCATCGGCGGTATCCCGGTGAATCAGTCGCAGTCCGGCACGGGCGCCAAGATTCAGGAAGCCGATACCGTTGGTCTCGCCTTCACGCATTTCTTTACCGACAACGTTGCCGTTGAACTGGTGGGTGGCATTCCGCCGCGCCACAAGATCGAAGGGACGGGCGCGCTGTCGGGTTACGGCGAAATCGGCTCGGCCAAGCAATGGAGCCCGGCCGTGCTGGCGAAGTGGTACTTCTTCAACGCCGACACCAAGTTCCGTCCGTACGTGGGTCTGGGCCTGAACTACACCTGGTTCTCCGACGAGAAGATCACGAACAGCGCCTTCCAGACGAAGCTGGCTGGCCCGGGCAGCAAGAGCAACGTGTCGACCGACGGTTCGTTGAACCCGGTGCTGAACGTGGGTGCTACGTACGCCATCACCAAGGACTGGTTCGTTGGCCTGTCGGTGTCGTACCTGCCGCTCAAGACCACGGCAACGATCGACAGCACTACGGCGACCGGCGTCCACGTCGTGAGCGAAGCGAAGATCAAGATCAACCCGGTCGTGACCTTCCTGAACGTCGGCTACCGCTTCTAAGCGGCTTCCGCGTCAACAAAAAGGCGTGCCACAGCGGCACGCCTTTTTTGTTGCCAACGCCCGGCTCAGGCGGAAGATTTGACCGGGTAGCCGGCTTGCTCGATGGCCGCCCTGACTGCATCGGCGCTGGCGCCGCTGGTGACGGCCACGGTCTGCTTGTCCAGATCCACCTGTACATTGGCACTTGCATCGACCTGCTGCACTGCTCGCGTGACAGCCGACACGCAATGGCCGCAGCTCATGCCGGTCACAGAAAAGGTTGTGGAAGACGTTGTCATGGCGTGCTCCTGAAAAGAGGGAAGAGAATCACGGGAGCAGTATGAACCTTCCCATCGTGGGAAGTGCAAGCGTAGAATGAGGGCTTGACCTTACCAAGATGGGAAGGTCTAGGCTGATGCCATCTTCTTCAGAACGGACGCTTCCATGACCGCCGCCAGCCTTGCCGACGTGACCTCCACCGACCTCGATATCAGCGGGATGACGTGCGCGGCTTGTGCGGGCCGGGTCGAACGTGCCTTGCGCGCCGTGCCAGGCGTGACCGAAGCCAGCGTGAATCTCGCGACCGAGCGCGCTCGCGTGCAGGGCGGTGCCGGCAGCGATGCACTGATCGCCGCAGTCTCTGCCGCCGGGTACGAGGCGCGCGTCGCTTCCGATGAAACCGCCGCCTCCGTTGTTGCCGAACCCGACTTCTGGGAAGGTGCCGGCCCCGTGTGGATTGCCGCCGCCCTGTCCGTGCCGCTCGTGTTGCCCATGATCGCAGGGTGGTTCGGCGGCGGCTGGATGCTGCCTGCGTGGGTGCAGTGGCTGCTGGCGACGCCGGTGCAGTTCGTGATTGGCGCGCGCTTCTACAAGGCGGGCTGGAAGGCGCTGCGTGCGCGTGCCGGCAATATGGACCTGCTGGTCGCGCTCGGCACGTCGGCGGCGTATGGGCTGTCGCTGTGGCTGTGGTGGCGCGCCGGTGCGGACGGGATGCACCATGCGCCGCACTTGTACTTCGAAAGCGCCGCCGTGGTCATCACGCTGGTGCGGCTTGGCAAGTGGCTGGAAGTGCGTGCCAAGCGCCAGACCGCGCAGGCCATCCGTGCCCTGCAGGCGCTGCGCCCCGATACCGCTCGCGTGCGCAGCGCCGATGGCACGCTGCGCGATACCCCGGTCGCCCAGGTGCGCGTGGGCGATGTGGTGTCCGTGCGTGCCGGTGAACGCATCCCCGTGGATGCCGTGGTGCTGGAAGGCGCGAGCCACGTCGATGAATCCATGCTGACCGGCGAAAGCCTGCCCGTGCCCAAGCACGAAGGCGACCGCGTGACCGCAGGCGCCATCGCCACCGACGGCGTGCTGCTCGTGCGCACCACGGCCATCGGCGCGGACACGATGCTTTCGCGCATCATCCGCCTTGTGGAAGACGCGCAGGCCGCCAAGCCGCCGATCCAGCAACTGGTCGACCGCGTGAGCGCCATCTTTGTGCCGGCGGTGCTGGTGGCGGCCCTGCTCACGCTGGCCGGTTGGTTCATCGCTGGTGCGGGGTGGGAGACGGCCATCGTCAACGCCGTGGCCGTACTGGTGATTGCCTGCCCGTGTGCGCTCGGCCTTGCCACGCCGTCTGCCATCATGGCCGGCACGGGTGCGGGCGCGCGGCGCGGCATTCTCATTGCCGATGCGCAGGCGCTCGAACGCGCCCAGCAGGTGGATTTCGTGGTCTTCGACAAGACCGGCACGCTCACCGTCGGCCAGCCGCGTGTGACGGCGGTGGAAGCGGCATCCGGCGTCGACACCGACACGCTGCTCGACCAGCTTGCCGCGCTGCAGGCTGAGAACACGCACCCGCTGGCACACGCTACGCGTGAATATGCGATGGAGCGGGGCCGTGCAATCACGCCCGCGCAATCGCCGGAAGTGTTGGCGGGGCGCGGCACGCGCGGCATCGTGAATGGCGCATCGCTGCAACTCGGCAATGCGCGGTGGATGGACGAACTGGGACTGGATCGCGGCGCATTGCAAACGCGTGCCGATGCGCTGGAGGCGCAGGGCAACACCGTCTCGTGGCTTGCGCAGCGTGATGAAGGCGGGGTGCAACTGCGGGGCCTGATTGCGTTTGGCGATGCGCTCAAGCCCGGTGCCAAGGAGGCCGTAGCGGCGCTGCAGACGCGGGGCGTGCGCACCGCGCTCGTGACGGGGGACAACGCCGGCGCCGCGCACAGCGTGGCGCACGCGCTCGGCATCGACGAAGTGGCCGCGCAAGTGCTGCCGCAAGACAAGGCCGCGCGTGTGACGGCTTGGCAGCAGAGCGGCCATGTGGTGGCGATGGTGGGCGATGGCATCAACGATGCGCCCGCGTTGGCGGCGGCCGACGTCGGCATCGCCATGGCCACGGGCACCGATGTGGCGATGCAGGCCGCCGGTATCACACTCATGCGCGGCGAGCCGCGCCTGGTGAGCGATGCGCTGGACCTGTCGCGCCGCACCGTCGCCAAGATTCGCCAGAACCTGTTCTGGGCTTTCATCTATAACGTGGTGGGCATTCCACTGGCGGCATTCGGCTTGCTGAACCCCACGTTTGCCGGCGCGGCAATGGCGTTCTCCAGTGTGAGCGTGGTCACCAATGCGCTGATGCTGCGCCGCTGGCGCGCCACCGGAGACAACGCATGACGCGCACCCATCTCATCGACCCAGGCCCCGTCAACATTGGCGAGGCCGCAAAGGCCAGTGGCGTGTCGGCCAAGATGATCCGCTACTACGAGAGTATCGGCCTGCTGCCGCCGAGTCCGCGCACCGAAGGCAACTACCGCATGTACGACGCGCGGGCGTTGCATGTGCTGCGCTTTATCCACAGGTCGCGCTCTCTGGGTTTCGCGCTGGAGGAGATCCGCACGCTGCTGTCGTTGTGGAACGACCGCGAACGCGCCAGCGCCGATGTGAAAGCTGTCACCCTGCGCCACGTGGCGGATCTCGATGCGCGCATCAGCGAGCTGCAAAGCATGCGCGACACGCTCATGACGCTTGCCAACGCCTGCCACGGCGATGACCGCCCCGATTGCCCGATCCTCCAGAGCGTGGCCGGCGAGGGTGATGAAGGCGGCGGCACCGATGCCTGCTGCCACTGACGGGCCGCACGATTAACGCAGATTGCGACAGGCGGCGTCTATGCCACAATCTGGCAACCCAAGGAGGAGACGCCGATGACGCAAGCCCCCGCTCAGGTCACTGCCCATCCAGCGCTGGAAAGCCGCCAGCGCATGAAGGACGGCACTGAACTGCTGGTCCGCACCTGGTTGCCCGCGCCCGACACCGGCGAGCCGCGCGGCACCGTCATCCTCGTCCATGGCATGGCCGAACACAGCGGCCGCTATCCGCATGTGGCCAAGGTGCTCACCGATCTTGGCCTGCGCGTAAGGGCCTTCGACCTGCGCGGCCACGGCAAGAGCGGCGGCCCGCGCATGGCGCTCGACGCGCAAGACAACTACCTCACCGATCTCGCAGAAATCGTCGATGCGGCGGTCGCCGAATGGCACGAGATGCCGTTCGTGCTCGGCCACAGCATGGGCGGATTGATCGTCGCGCGCTTCACCACCGCGCGTATCCGCCCCGTGCGCGGCGTGCTGTTGTCATCGCCCGCACTGCGCGTGAGGTTGCCGCCCGGAACGGGCATCGTGCGGGGGATTCTCTCCGCCATCGCGCCGAGGTTGCCGGTGCCCAATCCCGTCGATCCAGCCAAGCTTTCGCACGATCCGAGCATCGCCGCCGCCTATCGGGCAGACACACTGGTGCAAAGCACGATCAGCGCATCATTGCTGGAGTTCATGCTCAATGCGATCACGCAGGCGCAGCAAGACGCGCCGCGCCTGGAAGCGCCGATGCTGCTGATGGCCGGCGGCGCGGATTCGATTGTCGATCCGTCTGGCAGCCGCGACTTTTATGCGAATGCGCCGGAGGATTTGCGCTCGTTGGCGTGGTTTGAATCGGGGTACCACGAGATCTTCAACGAAGCCGAACCGCTGCGTAGCGAGGTATTCGGAAAGATGACGGAGTGGTTGGCTTCGCGGATTTGATTTGAAGTGAGTTGGTTGCACCACAAAAAACAAAAACCAATAACACCAAGGAAAAGAAGCACGGAGACATGGACACCTACGACTACATCATCATCGGCGCAGGCTCCGCAGGCTGCGTCCTCGCCAACCGCCTGACCCGCGACCCCGACGTTTCCGTGCTGCTGCTGGAAGCCGGCGGCAAGGACGATTACCACTGGATCCACATCCCCGTCGGCTATCTGTACTGCATCGGCAACCCGCGCACCGACTGGCTCTATCGCACCCGCGAAGAACCCGGCTTGAACGGCCGCTCGCTCGGCTACCCGCGCGGCCGCGTGCTGGGTGGGTGCTCGTCGATCAACGGCATGATCTACATGCGTGGTCAGCGTGAAGACTACGACGGCTGGGCCGCCATCACCGGTGATGATTCCTGGAGGTGGGACGCCGTGCTGCCGCTGTTCAAGGCCAGCGAGAACTATCACGGCGGCGCGAACGCATGGCACGGCGCAAACGGCGAATGGCGCGTCGAGCCGCAACGCCTGCACTGGCAGGTGCTGGAGACCTTCATCGAGGCGGCCGTGCAGGCGGGCATCCCGCGCACGAGTGACTTCAACCGCGGCGACAACTTTGGCGTTGGCTACTTCGAGGTCAACCAGAAGCGCGGCATCCGCTGGAACACGGCCAAGGGCTTTCTGCGCCCGGCCTCGCAGCGTCCGAACCTGACCATCGTGACGGGTGCGCAAGTCCGGGCGCTGACGTTTGACGGCAAGCGCTGCACTGGCGTGACGTATCGCGGGGCCGGGCAGGACTACACGGTGGCCGCGCGCGAAGAGGTGATCCTGTCGGCGGGCGCGATCAACTCGCCGCAATTGCTGGAGCTGGCCGGCATTGGTCAGCCGGAACGTCTGCAGGCGCTCGGCATTCCGGTGCGCCAGGCGCTGCCGGGTGTCGGAGAAAACCTGCAGGACCACCTGCAACTGCGCAGCGTGGTCAAGGTGAACGGCGTGCCCACGCTCAACACGCGCGCCTCAAACTGGTGGGGCAAGGCGCTCATCGGCATGCAATACGCGTTCAACCAGAGCGGGCCGATGAGCATGGCGCCGTCGCAGCTGGGCGTGTTCGCGCGCTCGAACCCGCACGTGTCGCGGCCCGATGTGGAGTACCACGTGCAGCCGCTCTCGCTCGACAAGTTTGGCGATCCGCTGCACGCGTTCAATGCGTTTACCGCGAGCGTGTGCAATCTGCGGCCGACCTCGCGCGGCACGGTGCATGTCACGTCCGCCGACCCGTTTGCCGCGCCGACCATCGCGCCGAACTACTTGTCCACAGAGGAAGACCGCAAGGTCGCGGCCGATTCGCTGCGCCTCACACGCCGCATCGTCGCGCAGCCAGCCTTGGCGCAATACAGGCCCGAGGAGTACCTGCCCGGCGCGGCGTTTCAAACCGACGAGGAACTTGCCCGCGCCGCCGGCGAGATCGGCACGACCATCTTCCACCCGGTCGGCACGTGCCGCATGGGGCGCGCCGATGATGCAAACGCGGTGGTCGACGCGCAGCTGCGCGTGCGCGGGATCGAAGGCCTGCGGGTGGTCGACGCGTCCGTCATGCCGACGATTACGTCGGGCAATACCAACTCGCCGACGATCATGATTGCGGAGAAGGCGAGCGAGATGATCCGTGCCGCGCGCAAGGCCCGAGCCCGCGGTGAGGCCGTCCCGGCCTGACACCAGCTCGCGTGCCGATGACACGGGCATGACACACCGCCCGTGTCCACTGGATGCGCAATCCGCATTGCCCCGATAGGTAACTCTACGTAACCCCCGGGCGTGAGTCGGAAATCCAATACCGGTGCGGGTTTCCGGGGGGTAAGCAGGGTGTAATCGTCTCGGTAAAAACCCCGATGTTTTGCAACGCAACAGCCGTTGACAATCATCCGCACCATAAAAAGGGCGGGAGACCAGAGGGAATCATGGCGCAGGACATCATTCTCGAAACGCGCGGACTGACCAAGGGCTTCAAGGGCTTTACCGCCGTGTCCGACGTCAACCTGCGCGTGCAGCGTGGGTCCATCCATGCGCTCATCGGCCCGAACGGTGCCGGCAAGACGACCTGTTTCAACCTGCTGACCAAATTCCTGGTGCCCACGCGCGGCACGATCCTGTTCAACGGCGTCGATATCACGTCGGAGAAGCCGGCACAGATCGCGCGCCGCGGCGTCATCCGCTCGTTCCAGATCTCCGCCGTGTTTCCGCATCTGACGGTGATGGAAAACGTTCGCGTTGGACTGCAGCGGCAGCTCGGCACGGCGTACGCGTTCTGGCGCAGCGAGCAGTCGCTCAACACGCTGAATGCGCGGGCGATGGAGTTGCTCGAACAGGTGGGCCTGACCGAGTTTGCGCACACCGTGACGGTGGAGCTGCCCTACGGCCGCAAGCGCGCGCTGGAGATTGCCACCACGCTGGCGATGGAGCCCGAGCTGATGCTGCTCGACGAGCCCACGCAGGGCATGGGCCACGAAGACGTGGACCGCGTGACGGAGCTGATCAAGCGCGTCGCACAGGGCCGCACGATCCTGATGGTCGAACACAACATGAACGTGGTCTCGTCCATCGCCGACAAGATCACGGTGCTGCAGCGCGGCCAGATCCTGGCCGAAGGCCCGTACGAAGACGTCTCGAAGAACCCGCAGGTGATGGAAGCCTATATGGGCACCGCCGATGCGGCGCTGGAAGGCCATTGAGGCCACTGATCGACGCTGATCGATCACGCGACGCGGCCACACGCCGCGCATCAAACGTAAGCGAACGCTAGACCCGAACACACGAGAACACTGCATGAGCACGCCCGCGCTCCAGATCAAGGACCTGCACGCCTGGTACGGCGAATCGCACATCCTGCATGGTGTCGACCTGACCGTGAACCGCGGCGAGGTGGTCACGCTGCTCGGCCGCAACGGTGCGGGCCGTACCACCACGCTGCGCGCCATCATGGGCCTGGTGGGCACGCGCAAAGGCTCCATCGTCGTGCATGACGCTGGCGGCCAGGGTGTGGAAACGATCGACCTGCCCACGCACAAGATCGCCCACTGCGGCATCGGGTACTGCCCCGAGGAGCGCGGCATTTTCTCGAGCCTGTCGTGCGAAGAGAACCTGATGCTGCCGCCGGTGCTGAAGGGCCAGGTGGCCAAGACCGGCAATGCCGGTATGAGCATCGACGAGATCTACGAGATGTTCCCCAACCTGGCCGAGCGCCGCCAAAGCCAGGGCACGCGCCTGTCGGGCGGCGAGCAGCAGATGCTGGCGGTCGGGCGCATCCTGCGCACCGGCGCGAACCTGTTGCTGCTCGACGAGATTTCCGAAGGACTGGCGCCGGTGATCGTGCAGGCGCTGGCCCGCATGATCCTGATGCTCAAGAAGCGCGGCTACACGGTGGTGATGGTGGAGCAGAACTTCCGCTTTGCCGCGCCGCTGGCAGACCGGTTTTATGTGATGGAACACGGCCGCATCGTCGAGCGTTTCGAGGCGGCGCAGTTGCAGGACAAGATGCCGGTGCTGCACGAGCTGCTCGGCGTTTAAGAGGTTTTCCCGATCGACTTGCAAGACCCATGCGCCAGCGTGATCCGCGGCGCGCACGACACAGGAGACAAGACCATGACACTCAAGAAGCTGGCTGGTGCATTGATGGCGGTAGGGCTGGGGGCGGCCGCATTCGGCGCGCATGCGCAGGTGAGCGGCGACAAGGTGAAGATCGGCTACATCACCGATCTTTCGGGGCTGTATGCCGACATCGACGGGCAGGGCGGTGTCGAGGCGGTGAAGATGGCGATCGAGGATGCGGGCGGCAAGGTGCTCGGCAAGCCGATCGAACTCGTGACGGCGGACCACCAGAACAAGGCCGACATTGCCGCATCGAAGGCGCGTGAATGGATGGACCAGCAAGGCCTGGACATGCTGCTGGGCGGCACGAACTCTGCCACGGGCCTGGCCATGAACAAGGTGGCTTCCGAGAAGAAGCGCGTGTTTATCGACATCGGTGCCGGCACGGCGCGCCTGACCAACGAAGAGTGCACGCCGTACACGATCCACTATGCGTACGACACCGTGGCACTGGCCAAGGGCACGGGCAGCGCGGTGGTCAAGCAGGGCGGCAAGTCGTGGTTCTTCCTGACCGCCGATTACGCGTTCGGTCACTCGCTGGAGAACGACACCACGGCTGTGGTGAAGGCCAACGGCGGCACGGTGGTCGGTTCGGTCAAGCACCCGCTGTCGGCATCGGACTTCTCGTCGTACCTGCTGCAGGCGCAGTCGTCCAAGGCACAGATCCTGGGCCTGGCCAACGCCGGCGGCGACACGATCAACTCGATCAAGGCAGCCAAGGAATTCGGCATCACCAAGACGATGAAGATCGCAGGCCTGCTGATGTTCATCAACGACGTGCACAGCCTGGGTCTGCAGACGGCCGAAGGCCTGCTGATGACCGACAGCTGGTACTGGGACATGACCGACGCGTCGCGCAAGTTCGCCAACCGCTACTTCATGAAGATGAAGAAGATGCCGAGCAGCCTGCAGGCAGCGGATTACTCGGCGGTGTCGAACTACATCAAGGCCGTGGCCGCTGCTGGCACGGATGATCCGGACAAGGTCATCGCCCAGCTCAAGAAGACCAAGATCGACGACTTCTACACGAAGGGCTATATCCGCCAGGACGGCCGTGCCATCCACGACATGTACCTGCTGCAGGTGAAGACGCCGGCCGAATCGAAGAAGCCGTGGGATTACCTGAAGGTTGTCGCGACGATCCCGGGCGAGCAGGCTTTCACCACGCCGGCCGAGTCCAAGTGCTCGCTGATGAAGAAGTAAAAGCGTAGGCAATCCGGCGCCGCCGTCCGTGTGGAGGGCGGCGCCATCAACGTTGTGTTGGTGTTCTTCCCCTGACCGCGATGGAAATCTTCGGCGTTCCGCTACCGGCCATGCTCAGCCAGCTGCTGCTGGGTCTGGTCAACGGTTCCTTCTATGCGATGTTGAGCCTGGGCCTTGCGGTCATCTTCGGGCTGCTCAACGTCATCAATTTTGCGCACGGCGCGCTGTTCATGCTGGGCGCGGTGCTCACGTGGATGGGCTTCTCGTACCTGGGCGTGCCTTATTGGGCGATGCTCGCGCTCTCGCCGCTGGCGATCGGCTTGCTGGGCGTGGTGATCGAACGCACGCTGCTGCGGTTCATCTACAAGCTCGATCACCTCTATGGCCTGCTGCTCACGTTGGGCGTGACGCTCGTCATCGAAGGCGTGTTCCGCGCCATCTACGGTGTGTCTGGCCTGCCATATGACACGCCCCAACTGCTGCAGGGTGCCACCGACCTCGGCTTCATGATGCTGCCCAACTATCGCGCGTGGGTGGTGGTGGCGTCGCTGGCGGTGTGCTTTGCCACGTGGTTCATGATCGAGAAGACGAAGCTGGGCGCTTACCTGCGCGCCGGCACGGAGAACCCCAAGCTGGTCGAAGCCTTTGGCGTGAACGTGCCGCTGATGGTCACGCTTACCTACGGCTTTGGCGTGGCGCTGGCGGCGTTTGCTGGTGTGCTGGCGGCGCCGGTCATCCAGATCTCGCCGCTGATGGGGCAGAGCATGATCATCACCGTGTTTGCGGTGGTGGTGATTGGCGGCATGGGGTCGATTCTCGGTTCGATCGTCACCGGGCTGGGCCTGGGCGTGATCGAGGGGCTGACCAAGGTGTTTTATCCACAGGCGTCGGCGACCGTGGTGTTCGTGATCATGGTGCTGGTGCTGCTGGTGCGTCCGGCGGGCCTGTTCGGTAAAGAGAAATGAGCGGCGCGGCCAACATGACCAACTCTTCTTCCCTCAAATACGTGCTGTACGGGCTGCTTCTGGTGGCGCTGATTGCCGCGCCGCTGGTGGGCGCGTATCCGGTGTTCGTCGCCAAGCTGCTGTGCTTTGCGCTGTTTGCCTCCGCCTTCAACCTGCTGCTGGGTTACACAGGGCTGCTATCGTTCGGGCATGCGGCGTTCTTTGGCGGCGCGGGCTACGTGGCCGGCTACATGATGCGCGACCTGCATGTCACGCCGGAGCTTGGCCTGCTGGCGGGCACTGCAGCGGGCGCGTTCATCGGTTTGATCGTCGGCCTGCTCGCCATCCGTCGTCAGGGGATCTACTTCGCGATGATCACACTGGCGCTGGCACAGATGCTGTATTTCTTCTGCCTTCAGGTGCCATTCACCGGCGGCGAAGACGGCCTGCAGGGCGTGCCGCGCGGCAAGCTGTTCGGCGTGCTGGATCTGTCGTCCGACCTCACGCTGTATTACGTCGTGCTCGCTATCGTGGTGCTGGCGTTCCTGCTGATCGTGCGCACGATCCACTCGCCGTTCGGGCAGATCCTCAAGGCCATCAAGGAGAACGAGCCGCGCGCCACGTCCCTCGGCTACGACACCGATCGTTTCAAGCTGCTGGCCTTCGTGCTGTCGGCGGCGCTGACGGGCCTGGCCGGTTCGCTCAAGACGCTGGTGCTCGGCTTCGAGACGCTCACCGACGTGCACTGGTCGATGTCCGGCTCGGTCATCCTGATGACGCTGGTAGGCGGCCTGGGTATCCTGTCTGGCCCGCTGCTGGGTGCGGCGCTCGTGATCGCGCTGGAAAACAAGCTCGGCGACATCGGCAGTTTCCTCGCTGGCGCCACTGGCATCGACGGCTTCAATATCCTTGGCGAATCAGTCACCACGGTCACGGGCGCGATCTTCGTGATCTGTGTGCTGACGTTCCGGCGCGGCATCATGGGCGAAATTGCGGCGCGTGTGCCCTGGCTGCGACGTTGACGCCACAATGCGCGAAGATGCCGGTAAATTTCACCCGAACGGCTGCACTTGGTGCCTCATGCACCGTAAGGGTTTGCTCTAGTTGCTGCATTGCGGTGCATCTTTTACAGTCTCGTTACGGTTTTCGCACGAGATAAATGAGGCGGGAGCGAGGAGACGACAGCACACACCGCATGTACGGTGGAGATGCAAAATAGATAAAGGCCCTGCCAGGCGATCCCCGGCAGGGCCTTTTAGTTTGTGCGGTCTCCTTCCGCGAGAGCGCCGGCCAGCAGTGCCCGCCCCCGGGCGCTGACCGTCACTAGCTGCAGCTCAGGCGGGGATTCGGGCGCGCAGTCGACCAGCCCGTCGATACAGGCATCCTCCCAGATCGACAAGCGCGGGCACGACGTCCGCCACGTTTCCAGCACTTCGGCGTAGGGCCGGGGCCGCTCGGCCAGCGACTGCAGCAATTGCAGGGTGAGGGCGCGGGTCGGGTCTGCCATGGCGGGCTCCGTGGGGCGACGCATCCATTCTGGTTCGTGCAGATTCACAAGAGAAATGCATTAGGCGTCGACGCCTATGCGCGCGCTGCATGACAATGGCGCCTTCGCCAGAGCCGCCCATGATCCTGTCCACCCGCCTTGCCACGCCTGAAGACCGCGCGCACCTGCTGACCGCCGTCGCGTCGACCGCCTCGCCGCTGCAGCTGGCGCATGCCGTCGATACGCTGCTCGCTCATCCGAGCGTGCATCCATGCTTCCTGGTGGAGACGGGTGAGGTGTTGGCCGGCGTGGTGCCGATCACGCTCGTGCCGCATCTGATGCTGGGCGGTCTGGTGGCGTGGTTGCCGGCTGGCGTGATGCTATTTACCGGTGACATGGCCACGCGTGAGGCCGCCTTGGCGGCCGTCAATGAGTACGCCAGGGCACACGGCATACTCCACGTCCTGCTGCCGCCCGCGGCGCTTTCGGCTGAAGACGCCGCAGCGCTCGGCTTTGTGCCCGACGCGTCGGGCTGCTGGCGGCGCAGCGCACGCCCGTCGCCCAAGTCGCTGGGCTAATCCTTCGTGTTTCGTTTCTCCTGATGGAATTCGCTTTGCTCGCCGTGGCCGGCTTTCTGGCCGGCCTGATCGATGCCGTAGCCGGTGGCGGCGGCCTAGTGCAGATTCCCGCCCTGTTCTCTGCGTATCCGAACATCGCGCCCGCTACGCTCATCGGTACGAACAAGGTCGCGTCGATGTCGGGCACCGCGACGGCGGCGGTGCGCTACGGCCGCACGGTGCGCATCTATTGGGGCGCGACGGCACCGGCGGTGGTCACCGCGTTTATGTTTTCGCTACTGGGCGCGTGGGCGCTCATGCATATTCCCGCCGAACCGCTGCGCCGTGCGCTGCCGTTCGTGCTGGCGGTGCTGCTCGTCTACACGGTGGCCAAGAAGAATCTGGGCGCCGATCACGCCCCGAGCCTCCAGGGCTGGCGCGAGCGGGCGACGGCGTTGCTGGCTGGCGCCGCCATCGGTTTCTACGACGGCGTCTTCGGCCCGGGCACCGGCAGCTTTCTGATGATCGTGTTTGTGCGCGTGTTTGGGTACGACTTTCTGCACGCGTCGGCGTCCACCAAGATCGTGAATCTGGCGACCAACGTGGCGGCCCTGTTACTGTTGGCCGCCAAGGGCCACGTGTGGTGGCAGCTTGGCGTGGTGATGGCAGTCGCCAACGTGGCCGGCAATCAGGTCGGCAGCCACCTCGCGTTGCGGCACGGCAGCCGCTTCGTGCGCAAGGTGTTCATCGTGGTGGTGCTGGCGTTGATTTTGAAGACGGCTTACGACGCGTTCATCCGTTGAGTTGCTTCTCGAGCGTCACGCTGCGCTCGGTAATGACATCGCCCGTGTGCTGCGTGGTCACGGTTTCGATCAGCATGATTCCGCATTCCTCGTCGGCAACCGGAAAATGCCGCACGCCACGCGGTACGACGCAGAAGTCACCGGGGCCGAGATGCACATCGGCGCGGTCCTCGAAGGCGATTTTCAGGTGGCCATAGACCACGAAAAACAGTTCGTCTTCATTCGGGTGGTCGTGCCAGACGAATTCGCCCTTGAGCTTGGCGACCTTGATGTATTGGTCGTTGACTTGGCCGACAATGCGCGGCGACCAATAGTCCGTGACCTGTTCCAGCGCGTGCGTGACCTGTACGGCGTGTCCTGCGAGCATGGTGCGCTCCGATGGGTGGGAAGGCACTGAAGATACGGGCGCCCGCCGCGCATTCCCAACCAAACTTTCTAATCGCGCCGATCACGCGGGCTAATGCGCGGTGCGTTGTCACCGTGTTGCCGCACGGGCTGGCTAGGCTGCAAAGTTCCGCTTTTACTGCGCAGCATCATGGCCCTGAGTCTTGACGACATCCGCACGCTGTTCGATCGCCACGGCAGCATTGCCTACAGTGGCGAGCCCGTCACCCAACTCGAACATGCGTTGCAGACGGCGGCGCTGGCGGAGGCGGCCGGCGCGTCGGATGCGCTGATCACGGCGGCGTTGCTGCATGACCTCGGTCATTTGCTGAACCTGCAAGGTGAGACCCCCACCGCGCACGGCATCGACGATCAGCACCAGTACGTTGCGCTGCCATTTCTGCGCGCCACGTTTCCGGACGCCGTGCTGGAGCCGATCCGCCTGCACGTGGATGCCAAGCGCTGCCTGTGCGCGATGGACGCGCATTACTACGCACGCCTATCAGCGGATTCGGTACGCAGCCTGGCGCTGCAGGGCGGCGTGTTTTCGACACACGAGGCCGAGGCCTTCATGCAGCGTCCATACGCTGCCGATGCGCTGCAATTGCGCCAGTGGGATGACCTTGCCAAGGTGGCGGGGCAGCGCACGCCTGACCTTGCGCACTTCCTGGCGATGGCCGCGCGGGTTTCAGCGGCAGCCTAGACTGCGTAACGTCGCGCCCACGGCTTCGTCCCACGGCGTGTGCGGTTCGGCGCCGAGTGCCTGCACGAGCTTGGCATTGTCCATGCGCACCGGGTGCTGCCACAGATAACGCATCTCGCGCATCTCGCGCAGCATCTCCGAGAACGGTGTCAGCGCGGGCATCAGCCACCACGGGAATGCGCGCGTCTTGACGGGGTGGCCCACCGCGCGGCCAATCGATGCGACCATCTGCGTGCCATCGGCATCCCAGTGGCCGCGCATGTGATAGACGGCGAAGTCCGGCAGACGGTCGCCTTGCTCGACAAGACGCAACATCGTTTCGGCCACATCGGGCAAATACGCCCATTGATGACCGATGCCGGCGGCGCCCGGATGCGTAACGGTGCGGACAGGCTTGCCCGGCTTGACCAGCGCGCCGGCAAACCAGGTGTTGCTGGTTTGCGGCCCGAAGAAATCGCCGGCGCGCACGATCAGGCTGCGCACACCGTCGGCGCTGGCGGCCTGCATGCGGCGCTCCAGCTCCGCGCGGATCTTGCCCTTGCGCGTGAGCGGTGCCTGCGGGGTGGTTTCGCGCAGCACGGGAAACGTGTCCGGCGCGAAGTTGTACACCGTGCCCGGCAGCACGATGCGCGCACCCGAGGCGCGGGCGGCGGCGATGGTGTTGTCGATCATCGGCAGCACCAGGCCGGCCCAGTTCTGGTAGCCCGGCGGGTTGACGGCGTGGATGATCAGCTCCGCGCCTTGCGCCGCGCCGACCACGTCTTCGCGCACCATCGCGTCGCCGCGAATCCACTCGAATGCGGTGTTGCGGTTCGTCAGCGCGACCGGATTGCGCTGCAGCGCCCGCACATGCCAGCCACGTGCCACCAGCCGACGTGCCACTTCGCCGCCAATGCCGCCAGTGGCGCCCAGTACCAATGCGATGCGTTTTACCTGTTCCATGATCGTGCTCCTGATGTGAGAGAGAGCGTTGCGATGGAGGCATTCTGGGCGCAGCTATGCTTCAATGGAATTGTTGATATCAAGCGTACAGCTATACAAATTTGTATGAGCGGATCAGAACCGGGTTGGGAGTTGTATCGGACGTTTCTTGCCGTCGTGCGAGAAGGATCGCTGTCGGGCGCCGCCCGCGCGTTGGGGCTGACGCAGCCGACCGTGGGGCGACATGTCGATGCGCTCGAACGGGCGCTGGGCATGTCGCTCTTCCTCCGAACGCAGCAAGGGCTGAGCCCCACAGAAGCGGCGCTATCGCTGCGGCCGTTTGCGGAATCGCTCGAAGCCACGAGCGCCGCCTTGCTGCGCGCCGCTTCCAGCCAGGGCGAGGGCGTGCGCGGCACCGTGCGCATCACTGCCAGCGAGGTGGTGGCGGTGGAAGTGTTGCCGCCCATCCTCGCCGACCTGCACGCCGCCTATCCGGAGCTGACGCTCGAACTGGTGCCCTCCAACCGGATGGAAGACCTGCTGCGCCGCGAGGCGGATATCGCCGTGCGCATGCAGCCACCGAGCCAGGGCGTGCTCGTCGCGCGGCACATCGGCGCGATCGAGCTGGGGATATTTGCCCACCGGCGCTATCTGGCGCAGCGCGGCACGCCAAGCACGGTGGAAGAACTCGCGGCCCACACCTTGATCGGCTACGACAAAGAGAACGCGTTCCTGCGCAGCATGCGAGCGCAACTGCCGTGGGTTCAACGCAACCGCTTCGCACTGCGCACCGACAGTGACCTGGCTGCGATTGCCGCGCTGCGTGCGGGCTTTGGCATCGGCTTCTGCCAGATCGGGCTGGTGCGGAACAACGCAGATCTGGTTCGGCTGTTCGGCGATCAGATTTCCATCACGCTCGACACCTGGCTCGCCATGCACGAAGACCTGCGTGACAGCCCGCGCTGCCGCGTGGTGTTTGATGCGCTGGCGACGGGGCTGCTGCGTTACATCAACGGCGATTGATCGATCGCGTTGTCAGCGGCCCTGGCGCAGTGGGTCGAGCAGGCCCTTCAGGCCGTTGTGATCCAGCTCCTGCATCAGCGCCAGCAGTCGGCCGATCTGCCCCGGCGGAAACCCTTCGCGTGCAAACCAGTTGAGGTAATGACCCGGCAGGTCGGCAATCAGGCGGCCCTTGTATTTGCCAAAGGGCATCTGCGTGGTGACGAGGCGGTGGAGGTCTTCGGGGTTCATGGGCGCTATTGTGCCGCCGATGCGGGGACGAACGTGGGCACCTGCGCCAGCAAATGCTCCACAAAACCGGAGAGCTTCGGTAGCGGCCGCCGGTCCTGCCGATACACGACATGAATCGGCCGCGGCCCGGGCGCATACGCTTGCAGCACGCGTACGAGTCGGCCGCTTGCCAGGTCTTCGGCGACGAGCACTTCGGGCTGCAGCAGCAGGCCGGCACCGGTCAGCGCTGCCGCGCGCAAGCCATGGCCGTCGTAGGCGCCATTCCAACCGGATTTGCGAGGGAGCAAGACAGGAAGATCGTCGTGATTGGTGCCAGCGGCACGCTGGGCCGCGCCGTGGTGGCGGAACTGGAGCAGGGCGGTGCGCACGAAATCATCCGCGTCGGCCGCACGCAGGGTGAGCATCAGGTCGACATCACCAATGCCGACAGCGTGGCCGCACTGTTCGACAAGGTTGGCCGCGTTGATGCGATCGTCTCCACCGCCGGCAACCTGTTCTTCGGGCCGCTGACAAAGATGACGGCCGCGGATTTCACCGTTGGCCTGCAGGACAAGCTGCTCGGTCAGGTGCGCCTGGCGCTCGTCGGCCAGCATTATCTGAACGACGGCGGCTCGATCACGCTGACGACCGGTATCGTGGGGCAGGAGCCTGTTGCACAAGGCGCCAACGCGAGCGCCGTCAACGCGGGCGTGGAGGGTTTTGTGCGCGCCGCCGCGTGCGAACTGCCGCGCGGCATCCGCATGAACGCGGTGAGCCCGACGGTGCTGACCGAATCGATGGAGGCGTATGGCGCGTTCTTTCCGGGCTTCTAGCCTGTGCCGGCAGCGCGTGCGGCGCTGGCGTACCGACGCAGCGTGGAGGGCGTGCAGAGCGGCCGGGTGTATCGCGTAGGCTGAATCTGCCCAGATCGTGAACACGTTAAGGTTTGGGGTATCTCCCCCCTTGCTCGCGTGGCGTGACTCCTTCTAGACTCGTTCATCCCCGACCCAGCGGTCGGCCAAATCGCAGATCCAGGGCGGGCGCAGACCCGCTTCGCATATCTCAGGAGACGGACGGCATGAAGGTTTCGCGCGCATCCCGCATTGCACTCGCCGCGACGGCACTGTTGGCAGGTACGGCGTTCGCCCAGGTGAAGGTCGGCATCACGGTGTCTGCCACGGGGCCGGCCGCTTCCCTAGGCATTCCGGAAAAGAACACCGTCGCGCTGCTCCCCAAGGAAATCGCCGGCAAGAAAATCGAGTACATCGTGCTCGACGATGCGTCTGACACGACCACGGCCGTCAAGAACACGCGCAAGTTGATCACCGAAGACAAGGTCGACCTGGTGATCGGTTCGACCGTCACGCCGAACTCGCTGGCGATGGTGGATGTGGTGGCCGAGAACGAAACGCCAATGATCACCTTGGCCGCATCAGCGCGGATCATCGAGCCGATGGACGCCAAGCGGGCGTGGGTCTTCAAGACGCCGCAAAACGATTCCCACATGGCGACCGCCATTGCCGAGCACATGGCCAACCACGGCGTGAAGACGGTCGCGCTGATCGGTTTTGCCGATGCCTATGGCGATTCGTGGGCGCAGGAGTTCGACAAGGTGGCTGCATTGCGCAAGCTGAAGGTCGTCGCCAATGAGCGCTTTGCTCGGACCGATACGTCGGTGACGGGGCAGGTGCTGAAGATCATGTCAGCCAATCCGGATGCGGTGCTGATCGCAGGCTCGGGTACGCCGGCCGCGTTGCCGGAACGGGCGCTCAAGGAGCGCGGCTACAAGGGCAAGCTGTATCAGACGCACGGCGTGGCGAACGCCGACTTCCTGCGTGTGTGTGGCAAGGACTGCGAAGGCACGTACCTGCCCGCGGGCCCGATCCTGGTTGCCGAGCAACTGCCGGACAGCAATCTGGTAAAGAAGCCGGCGCTGGCGTACAAGACTGCATATGAGAAGGCCTACGGCGGGCAGGTTTCCACCTTCGGTGGCCACATGTGGGATGCCGGTTTGTTGTTCACGCAGGCGATGCCCGAAGCGCTGAAGAAGGGGCAACCCGGCACGCCGGCGTTCCGCAAGGGGCTGCGCGATGCGATGGAGACGACGACCAACCTGGCCATCTCGCACGGCGTGATGAATATGAATGCGAAGGATCACCTCGGGCTGGATCAGCGGGCGCGGGTGATGGTGGAGATCAAGGACGGGAAGTGGAAGCTGCAGAATTAATGACGTAGCCCACGTCATTGCCCAAAGCAAAACGCACGGTTCGCGCCGTGCGTTTTGCTTTTGGGGCTCAAGTGCTGGCGAGGCTTTTCGGTACTGGCGATGCCGCGGTTGTGGGCAGCGCCGCGACATGGTCGGCGTGCCGATTGGACCGGCGCGCCGTATCGCGGTGGTGGGCAGCGCAGGCTATTTGCAAGCGTATGGCACTCCTGAATCGCTGGACGCACTGCGCGGGCATCGGTGCATCCGATATCGCTTTCCGAGTAGCGGCGCCTTGTATGACTGGGCGTTTGTCGAACCCCGCGGTGGTGCCATTCAGTCGGCCGATGTGACGGGGGCTTCATCGCCAATGATGTGCTGGCGATGGTCGAGGCGGCGAAGCAGGGCATGGGCTTGGCGCACGTGTTGGAAGACCTCGTTACCGAGCATGTGGCGGCTGGCCGCCTGGTTCGAGTGCTCGAGCCGTGGTGTCCGCCGATGTATCGCTTTCATCTCTATTTCCCAGGCACGCCTCGGATGCCGGGCAAGCTGCGCGTCTTCATCGACTTTCTGCGGACGCACTCGGGTCACGATGCCTGAAGGCCAACCCTCGGTGTGTTTCACGTGAAACACAAGCCTGCCCGACAAGCGGTGCATGTTTCACGTGAAACACGAAAAGCGGGGGAATTTCGTCTCGATTACCGCATCGTCGAACTGTGGTGTAGCTGCGCGACTTATAATTCCGCTTCTCCAAATTTTCAATGCCTCCATGCGAGGAGGAAGCCATGCTGTATCCAATTGAATTCGATGTGATCGTGGTGGGCGGCGGACACGCCGGCACCGAGGCCGCCCTGGCGGCGGCGCGCATGGGCTGCCAGACCCTGCTGCTGACGCACAACATCGAGACCTTGGGGCAGATGAGCTGCAATCCGTCCATCGGCGGCATCGGCAAGGGTCACCTGGTCAAGGAAGTGGATGCGCTCGGCGGCGCCATGGCCATTGCGACGGACGAGGGCGGGATCCAGTTCCGTATCCTCAATTCCAGCAAGGGCCCGGCCGTGAGGGCGACTCGCGCGCAGGCAGACCGCGTGCTGTACAAGGCGGCGATCCGTCATCGCCTGGAAAACCAGCCGAACCTGATGCTGTTCCAGCAGGCTGTGGAAGACCTGGTGGTAGAAGGCGATCGCGTAATCGGGGCGGTGACGCAGGTTGGCGTGCAGTTCCGTGCACGTGCTGTGGTACTGACGGCCGGCACGTTCCTCGACGGCAAGATCCACGTCGGGCTAAACAACTACACCGGCGGTCGCGCGGGCGACCCGGCTGCGGTATCGCTGTCGGCGCGTCTGAAGGAATTGAAGCTGCCGCAAGGCCGCCTCAAAACCGGCACGCCGCCGCGCATTGACGGCCGCTCCATCGATTTTTCGGTGCTCGAAGAGCAGCCGGGTGATCTCGATCCGGTGCCGGTGTTCTCGTTCATGGGCCGCGCGGACATGCATCCGCGTCAAGTGCCGTGCTGGGTAACGCACACCAACGAGCGCACGCACGACATCATCCGCGCCGGGCTGGACCGCTCCCCCATGTACACGGGCGTGATCGAAGGGGTGGGGCCACGCTACTGCCCTAGCATTGAAGACAAGATCCATCGCTTCGCCAGCAAGGACAGCCACCAGATCTTCCTGGAACCGGAGGGCTTGGCGACCAACGAGTTTTACCCGAACGGCGTGTCGACCAGCCTGCCGTTTGATGTGCAGCTCGACCTGATCCACTCAATGCGCGGGCTGGAGAATGCCCACATCCTGCGTCCCGGTTACGCCATCGAGTACGACTACTTCGACCCGCGCGGCCTCAAGGCCTCGCTGGAGTCGAAGGCGATTTCCGGCCTGTTCTTCGCTGGCCAGATCAACGGGACGACCGGTTACGAAGAGGCCGCGGCGCAAGGCCTGCTGGCGGGCATCAACGCCGGCCTGCAAGTGCAGGGCAAGGATGCCTGGACGCCGCGCCGCGACCAGGCTTATCTGGGCGTGCTCGTCGACGACCTCATCACCCGGGGCGTGACCGAGCCGTATCGCATGTTCACCAGCCGGGCCGAGTTCCGCCTCAGCCTGCGGGAAGACAACGCCGACATGCGCTTGACCGAAGTCGGCCGCACGCTGGGCGTGGTCGACGACGCTCGCTGGGATGCCTTCAACCGGAAGCGTGACGCTGTTTCACGTGAAACAGAGCGCCTCAAGTCGACTTGGGTGAATCCGGCCACGCTTCCGTTGGAAGACGCTGAGCCGGTCCTGGGCAAAGGCATTGAGCGCGAGTACGCCTTGGCCGACTTGCTGCGCCGGCCTAACGTGACGTACGAAACCCTTATGGGCATGCAGGGCGGCAAGTACGCGCTCGAATCGCCGTTGGCTGAAGACCCGTTGCTGGCCGAGCAGATCCGCGAGCAGGTCGAGATCGGCATCAAATACCACGGCTATATCGCCCGGCAAGCCGATGAAGTGGAGCGCCTCGGTGCGAACGAGAACACCCGTCTGCCGGCCGATTTCGATTATTCGCAAGTGCGCGGTCTGTCGATCGAGGTCCAGCAGAAGCTCGCTAAGCACAAGCCCGAGACCATCGGACAGGCTTCACGTATCTCCGGCATCACGCCGGCCGCCGTGTCGCTGCTGCTCGTGCACCTCAAGAAGGGCGTGCTGCGTGGCCAAGTTGGCCCGCGCGCCAGTTCAGAAGGCGAGGCCGCTTGATGGCGAATGCACTGACAGACGCCCGGGCAGAGTTGGAAGCCGGCGCCCGTGCGCTTGGCTTGTCGCTGGACGACGCGCAGGTCGATCGCCTGCTGGCGTATCAAGGGCTGCTGGCCAAATGGAACCGCGTCTATAACCTGACCGCCATTCGTGATGCCGGCGACATGCTGACGCATCACCTGCTGGATTCGCTCTCGGCCGTGTCGCGCATCGCCGGTTTGGCCCGCCGTGCCCAACCCGACGCACCGCGCGTGCTGGACGTCGGTTCGGGTGGTGGGCTGCCGGGCATTCCGCTGGCCATCGCTTTCCCAGATGTAAGCGTCACGATGGTCGACATCGTGCAGAAGAAGACCGCCTTCCTGACGCAGTGCCGCGCCGAGCTTGGCTTGGCCAATGCCCAATCGCATTGGGGCCATGTAGAAAAACTGGCCGATGCCACCGGCTACGGCGTCATCACGTCACGCGCGTTTGCCGAGTTGGTCGATTTCGTGAATCTGGCCGGGCACCTGCTGGCGCCCGGCGGCCGCATGGTCGCCATGAAGGGCGTGCGCCCGGATGCCGAAATCGAACGCCTGCCCGCCGGCTGGACCGTCGAAGCCATCGAGCGCCTGACCGTGCCGGGGCTGCCGGCTGAGCGTCACCTGGTCATCCTCGCGCCGTCGGCGTGAGCGAACGTTGTAGCGAGCCATTCACCGCAGAGGAGTCATGTCGAATATTTTCGTGATCGCCAACCAGAAGGGCGGGGTCGGCAAGACCACCACCACGGTGAATCTCGCGGCCGGACTGGCCGCGCAAGGGCAACGCGTGCTGCTGGTCGACCTCGACCCTCAGGGCAATGCTTCGATGGGCTCCGGCATCGACAAGCACACGCTGGAATTCAGCGTCTACCAGGTGCTTGTCGGGCTGGCGACGATTCCGCAGGCGCGCCAGCGCTCGGAGGCAGGGCGCTATGACGTGCTGCCCGCCAACCGCGACCTGGCCGGCGCCGAAGTCGAACTGGTCGATCTGGAACATCGCGAGAACCGCCTCAAGCTTGCGCTCGCCGAGGTGGAAGCCGACTACGACTTTGTCCTCATCGATTGTCCGCCGTCGCTCTCGCTGCTCACGCTCAACGGCCTGTGCGCCGCGCATGGCGTGGTCGTGCCAATGCAGTGCGAGTACTTCGCGCTCGAAGGCCTGTCGGATCTGGTCAACACCATCAAGCAGGTGCACGCCAACCTGAACCGCGATCTCAAGGTGATCGGTCTGTTGCGCGTGATGTTTGACCCGCGCGTGACGTTGCAGCAGCAGGTCTCGGCGCAACTCGAATCGCACTTCGGCGACAAGGTGTTCAAGACGGTCATCCCGCGCAATGTGCGTCTGGCCGAAGCGCCGTCGTACGGCATGCCGGGCGTGGCGTTTGACGTGGCATCGAAGGGGGCCAAGGCCTATCTGGATTTCGGTGCCGAGATGATCGCGCGCGTGCGGCAGATGGCCGACACGCCGGCCTGAGCGGTAAGAGGAACAACATGAGCACGATGAAAAAAAAGGGACTGGGCCGCGGCCTCGAAGCGCTGCTCGGCAGTCCAGCCGAGATTGTCGAAGCCGCCAAGCAGGAGGGCGCCCCGACGGTCCTGAAGCTGGAACAGATGCAGCCCGGCAAATATCAGCCGCGCACGCGCATGGACGAAGGCGCGCTGCAGGAGCTCGCCGCCAGCATCCGCGCACAAGGCCTGATGCAGCCGATTCTGGTGCGCAAGGTCGAGTCAGACGGCGCGAAGCCGAAGTACGAAATCATCGCGGGTGAACGCCGCTTCCGCGCTTCGCGCCTCGCCGGCCTGACCGAAGTGCCCGTCCTCGTGAAGGACGTGCCGGATGAATCAGCCGCTGCCATGGCGCTGATCGAGAACATCCAGCGCGAAGATCTCAACCCGCTGGAAGAGGCGCAGGGCATTGCGCGCCTGGTGCGTGAATTCCAGTTCACGCACGAGCAGGCGGCGGAATCGGTAGGGCGTTCGCGCAGCGCGGTGTCGAACCTGTTGCGCCTGCTCAATCTCGCTCAGCCCGTGCAGACCATGCTGATGGCCGGCGACCTCGACATGGGCCACGCCCGCGCGCTGCTCGCCGTCGATGGCGCTACGCAGATCACATTGGCCAACCAGATCGTCAACAAGCGCCTGTCGGTGCGCGAGACGGAAAAACTGGTCGCGTTGACGCTCAAGCCATTCGAGCTGAAGTCACTCAAGCAAAAGGGCGGTCACCAAGGTGGTCGTGACGTCGCGCGCCTGGAAGAGGAGTTGGCCGATCAACTGGGCCTGGGTGTGCAGATCAAGCTGGCGGCCAAGGGCCGTGGTCAGTTGACCGTGCAGTTCAGCAGTCTTGACGAGTTCGACGGCTTGCTCGCGCGCCTGCGACCGGACGGCAACGAAGAGGCGGCCTGAGTTTCCCTGCGACAGTTTGACGCACGTATTGGAGCCGTCGTCGTGGCGCCGTGTACGGGCACCCTTTGGCACGGAATTGGTGCAATTACCTCGCGCGTCATCGACGCCGCGCTTCGCCAGCACCATCATGGAATCAACGGGGTGCAGCACCATCAGGCGGATTCGGTGCCCCGGCGACAGCACCGTATTGCGCTCGCCGTATGGAACGCGGCCGCACGGAGTGCTGTCGAAGGCGCCCGCACGAGCATTCGCTTGCGCGTTGACTGGCGAACGCCATGTCCCGTAAAATCGTGCGGTTTTAAATCCGCCTGACCCAAAGCGGTGCGGCATGATGAAAGCGCATTCTTCCATGCAGCCAACCGACCGGCAACGGCCCGATTCTTACGCTTCGTTGAAAGCCGCCCGACCCACGTCGGCGCAGGATCCGAAGCGCGACGGTTGGGACGATGAGGAGCAGGCGGAGCCGCCGGTGCATGTGCTCTCGCATGACGAAGCGGTCGCCCTGTTCGGCGAGCAGGCTCTGCAGGCCTCGCGTATCACGCCCTTTTCCATCGTGCTCGGCCAGGTGGCCATCACACTGTTGTGTGCGCTCGGTTGGTATGTCGGCACTTGGTTCGCGGGAGCGGGCGCTGCGTCAGCCGCCGAGGCTGGATTGTCGGCGCTGCTGGGCGGTGGCGTATGCGTGGTGCCTTCGGCATGGTTCGCGATGCGGCTGTCGACGGCCAAGGGGTTCGAATCCATCGCCCGTCTGGTAGTGGGCGAAGCGATCAAGGTGCTTGGCACGGTCGCGCTGCTGGTGATCGTGGTGGTGGTGTTCAAGGGCCTGCATTGGCCGCCCTTGCTGATCACCCTGATCCTGGCGCTCAAGATGTATTGGGTCGGTCTCGCGCTGCGATAGTGCGTTGAATCGGCTCCAGCCCACCACGACATGGCGGGCACACTGGACGTGTTGGTACACGGCAAGGACCTGATGCAGGAGAAGCCAGGTTCATTGCGCTGACACTCCGCAAGAATAAGGTGGCGTGTTTCAGCCGCGTGCAGTCCGCGATCTCCAGGGGAAACCTGGTTGCATCGGGCGCGAGTCGGAACGGGTCACGAAGAATGTTTCGCAATATTGGACTGAATCATCATGGCAACTGAAGTCGCAGAAGCCGCCGGCCACGCCGCCGAGCACGCTCTTACGCCTTCCGCGTATATCGCGGAGCATTTGCAGAATTTCAACAGCATCGGTGGCAAGCAGGCCTCCGTCGTCGACTTCTCCGTCATCAACTGGGACACGATGTTCTGGTCCGTGTTGATGGGCCTGATCGGCATCATCGTCCTGGGCATTGCCGCACGCCGCGTCACCGCCGGCGTTCCGGGTCGCTTCCAGGCTTTCGTTGAACTCGTTGTCGAGATGGTCGACGATCAGGCCAAGGGCATCATCCACGGCGATCGTTCCTGGATCGCTCCGCTGGCGCTGATGGTCTTCGTGTGGGTTACGCTGATGAACGCGGTCGACCTGATCCCGGTGGACTGGGTCACGGGCGTCAACCACCTGCTCGGTACCTTCGGCGTGCACGTCCCGCACCACCGCGCGGTGGCCACGGCTGACCTGAACGGTACGTTCGGCATGTCGTTCGCTGTGCTGATCCTGATGATCTACTACAGCTTCAAGATCAAGGGCGCCGGCGGCTTTGCACACGAGCTGCTGTCGGCACCGTTCGGCGCCAAGTGGTACCTCGCGCCATTCAACCTGATCCTCAACATCATTGAATTCCTCGCCAAGGCTGTGTCGCTGGGCATGCGGTTGTTCGGCAACATGTACGCGGGCGAACTGGTGTTCCTGCTGATCGCGCTGCTTGGCTCGGTCTGGACGTTCGGTGCTGATACGTCGGCACTGGGTTTCGTGGGTCACGTGGTGGCTGGCGCAGTGTGGGCGATCTTCCACATCCTGATCGTGCTGCTGCAAGCCTTCATCTTCATGATGCTGACGCTGGTGTATATCGGCCAGGCACATGAACACCACTAAGTAGTTGCGGTTCAGGTTCTCCGGTTCCGTTTGATTTTTCCAAGTTCTCAAGTTCTTAGTCTTTCACGTAAAAGGGAGTCATCATGCAAGCATTTCTCGCCAACATCCAAGGTCTGACCGCCATCGGTATCGGCATCATCATTGGCCTGGGTGCTATCGGCGCCTGCCTCGGCATCGCACTGATGGGCGGTAAGTACATCGAAGCCTGCGCACGTCAGCCTGAACTGATGAACCCGCTGCAAACGAAGATGTTCCTGCTGGCTGGCCTGATCGACGCGGCATTCCTGATCGGTGTTGGTGTGGCCATGCTGTTCGCGTTCGCCAACCCGCTGCTGTCGGTCATCAAGTAATTCTTTTCGGTCTGCATGATGCCGGAGGCGGCTAGGGTGAACGCACCGCGTGACCCTCGCCGCTTCGTGCATTGATCCGTAGTCTCAATACCGAAAGGAACACACCATGAACCTGAACGCCACACTCGTCGCGCAGATGGTCGTGTTCTTCATCCTGTGGTGGGTTGTTGCCAAATTCATTTGGCCGCCCCTGGTGAAGGCGCTCGACGAACGCGCGAAGAAAATCGCCGATGGCCTGGCCGCTGCCGATAAGGGCAAGGCTGAGCTGGAGCTGGCCAACAAGCGGGTCGACCAAGCACTGACCGAGGCGCGCAATGAAGGCGCGCAACGCATCGCGGACGCTGAAAAGCGCGCCCAGATGACCGCCGATGAGATCAAGCAAAACGCCCAAGCCGAAGCCGCGCGCATCATCGCGCAAGCCAAGGCCGAAGCCGAGCAGCAAACCGTGCGCGCGCGTGAATCGCTGCGTGACCAGGTTGCTGTTCTGGCCGTCAAGGGTGCCGAGCAGATCCTCAAGCGTGAAGTCAATGCGCAGGTCCACGCCGATCTGCTCAATCAACTCAAGGCTGAGCTGTAATCATGGCAGAACTCGCAACCGTTGCCCGTCCGTACGCAGAGGCGCTGTTCCGCGTGGCGAAGGCCGGCAATCTGGGTGCATGGTCTGAGCTCGTGTCGGAAATGGGGCAAATTGCCGCCGTGCCCGACATGAAGGCAGTCGCCGATGATCCGAAGCTCTCCAAAGCCGATGTGGCGGGGATCTTCCTGTCGGCGCTGAAATCTCCGGTATCGCATGAGGCGAAGGAACTGGTTGGCCTGCTGGTGGCCAACAAGCGCCTGACGCTGTTGCCGGAAATTGCCGCGCAATTCCATGTGCTGCGGAATGCCAGCG
Source organism: Ralstonia sp. 110700041-2 (assembly GCF_056280165.1). NCBI lineage: Bacteria > Pseudomonadati > Pseudomonadota > Betaproteobacteria > Burkholderiales > Burkholderiaceae > Ralstonia > Ralstonia sp. 110700041-2. The sequence goes on from NZ_JBSFAI010000004.1 coordinate 133,715, forward strand.
AAGGCGCCGCCGACGTCGAGATCACCAGTGCGTTCCCGCTTGAGGGCGCGCCCCTGACCGAACTGGTCGCCACGCTCGAACGCAAGTTCGGCAAGAAGCTGCAGGCTCACGTGAGCGTCGATCCTTCGTTGATCGGCGGCGTGCGTGTGCAGATTGGCGACGAAGTGCTCGACACCTCGGTGCGCGCGCGCCTGACGCAGATGCAGTCTGCGCTGACCGCCGCGTAATGCTGTTTCGCGAGGCGCCGATGCAATCGACGATATCGCGCCCGCAGACAGATTGAAGAATTAGGAGCATTCGATGCAACTGAACCCCTCCGAGATCAGCGACCTGATCAAGACCCGTATCGAGGGCTTGAAGGCTGGCGCTGACGCAAAGAACACCGGCACGGTCATCTCCGTGACGGACGGTATCTGCCGCATTCATGGCCTGTCGGGCGTGATGCAAGGCGAAATGCTGGAATTCCCGGGCAACACGTTCGGCCTCGCGCTGAACCTCGAGCGCGACTCTGTCGGCGCTGTGGTGCTGGGTGAGTACGAGCACATTTCCGAAGGCGACGAAGTCAAGTGCACGGGCCGCATTCTGGAAGTGCCGGTTGGCCCGGAACTGCTGGGCCGCGTGGTCAACGCACTGGGCCAGCCGATCGACGGCAAGGGCCCGATCAACGCCAAGAAGACGGACGTGATCGAAAAGGTCGCTCCGGGCGTGATCGCGCGTCAGTCGGTGAGCCAGCCGGTGCAGACCGGTCTGAAGTCGATCGACGCAATGGTGCCGATCGGCCGTGGGCAGCGTGAGCTGATCATTGGCGACCGCCAGACCGGCAAGACCGCCGTGGCAGTCGACGCCATCATCAACCAGAAGGGCAAGGGCATCTTCTGCGTGTACGTGGCAATCGGCCAGAAGGCTTCGACGATCGCCAACGTGGTGCGCAAGCTCGAAGAGCACGGCGCGCTGGAATACACGATCGTGGTGGCTGCCGCCGCTTCCGATTCGGCTGCCATGCAGTACCTGTCGGCCTACGCCGGCTGCACGATGGGCGAGTACTTCCGCGACCGCGGCGAAGACGCGCTGATCGTGTATGACGATCTGACCAAGCAAGCTTGGGCGTACCGTCAGGTTTCGCTGCTGCTGCGCCGTCCGCCTGGCCGTGAGGCTTACCCGGGCGACGTGTTCTACCTGCACTCGCGTCTGCTGGAGCGTGCTGCGCGTGTGAACGCCGAGCATATCGAGAAGATCACCAACGGTGAAGTCAAGGGCAAGACCGGTTCGCTGACCGCACTGCCCGTGATCGAAACGCAGGCCGGCGACGTGTCCGCGTTCGTGCCGACCAACGTGATCTCGATTACCGACGGCCAGATCTTCCTGGAAACCGACCTGTTCAACGCAGGTGTACGCCCCGCAATCAACGCCGGTATTTCGGTGTCGCGTGTGGGTGGTGCTGCCCAGACCAAGGTCATCAAGAAGCTGTCCGGCGGTATCCGTACCGACCTGGCCCAGTACCGTGAACTGGCTGCGTTCGCGCAGTTTGCTTCCGACCTGGACGAAGCGACCCGCAAGCAGCTCGAGCGCGGCCGCCGCGTGACCGAACTGCTCAAGCAGCCGCAATACCAGCCGCTGCAGGTGTGGCAGCTGGCCGCGTCGCTCTACGCAGCCAACAACGGCTTCCTCGACAACGTGGACGTGAAGGACATCCTGGCGTTTGAAAAGGGCCTGCACGACACGCTGAAGACGAAGTACGCCGACCTCATCAACCGCATCGAAGATACGAAGGATCTGTCGAAGGACGATGAGGCCGCCCTGCGTGCCGCGATCGAGGATTTCAAGAAGTCCGCCGCGTTCTAACCGCGTCATTCCCTGAACTGGTCACGCTTAGCCTGCGTGGCCAGGTCGGAACGGAGAGAGTGAAATGGCCGGAACAAAAGAAATCCGCACCAAGATCAAGAGCGTGCAGAACACGCGCAAGATCACCAAGGCGATGGAAATGGTCGCCGCATCCAAGATGCGCAAGGCGCAGGAACGGATGCGTGCTGCCCGCCCGTACGCCGAGAAGATCCGCAACGTGGCTGCGCACATGGCGCTGGCCAATCCGGAGTACAAGCACCCGTTCATGGTTGCGCGCGACATCAAGCGTGCCGGCCTGATCGTCGTGACGACGGACAAGGGCCTGTGCGGTGGCTTGAACACCAACGTGCTGCGTGCCGTCACCACCCAACTGCGCGATCTGCAGAACAAGGGCGTTGAGACGCAAACCACCGCCATCGGTACCAAGGGCATGCAGTTCCTTGGCCGCGTCGGTGCAAAGGTGGTCTCGAATGTCGTGCATCTGGGCGACACGCCGCATCTGGAAAAGCTGATCGGTGCAATCAAGGTGCAGCTGGACGCGTTCAACGCTGGCCAGATCGATGCCGTGTACCTGGCGTACACCCGCTTCATCAACACGATGAAGCAGGAGCCGGTGGTCGAGCAGCTACTGCCGCTGACCGCCGACAAGCTCGCGCAGAGCGATGCCGAGAAGCAGGCCTACTCGTGGGATTACATCTACGAGCCGGACGCGCAAACGGTGGTCGACGAGCTGCTGATCCGCTATGTCGAGGCGCTGGTGTACCAGGCGGTGGCCGAGAACATGGCCTCCGAGCAATCGGCCCGGATGGTGGCGATGAAGGCGGCTTCGGACAACGCGAAGAACGTGATCGGCGAACTGCAACTGGTCTACAACAAGACCCGTCAGGCAGCGATCACGAAGGAACTGTCCGAGATCGTCAGCGGCGCAGCTGCAGTCTGATAGCCACGGCAAAGAATCAAGTTATTGGAGATACAAATGAGTATCGCAAACGGAAATATCGTGCAGTGCATCGGCGCCGTGGTGGACATTCAGTTCCCGCGCGACGCGATGCCGAAGGTCTACGACGCGCTGGTGCTGGACGACAGCAACGACGCTTCGTTCGCCGAGAAGGGCCTGACCTTCGAAGTGCAACAACAGCTGGGCGACGGCGTGGTGCGTACCATTGCGCTGGGTTCGTCCGACGGTCTGCGTCGCGGCATGCGCGTGGCGACCACCGGTGCGCCGATCTCGGTGCCGGTCGGTCACGGCACGCTGGGCCGCATCATGGACGTGCTGGGTCGTCCGATTGACGAAGCCGGCCCGATCGCCTGCGACGAAAAGCGCGCGATTCACCAGAAGGCCCCGAAGTTCGACGAGCTGTCGCCGTCGGTGGACCTGCTGGAAACCGGCATCAAGGTGATCGACCTGGTCTGCCCGTTCGCCAAGGGCGGTAAGGTGGGTCTGTTTGGTGGCGCCGGCGTCGGCAAGACCGTGAACATGATGGAGCTGATCAACAACATCGCCAAGCAGCACTCGGGCTTGTCGGTGTTTGCTGGCGTGGGCGAGCGTACCCGTGAGGGCAACGACTTCTACCACGAAATGAAGGACTCCAACGTGCTCGACAAGGTGGCCATGGTGTTCGGCCAGATGAACGAGCCGCCGGGCAACCGTCTGCGCGTGGCGCTGACCGGCCTGACGATGGCCGAGCGCTTCCGTGACGAAGGCCGTGACATCCTGTTCTTCGTCGATAACATCTACCGCTACACGCTGGCCGGTACCGAAGTGTCGGCACTGCTGGGCCGTATGCCTTCCGCCGTGGGCTATCAGCCGACGCTGGCTGAAGAAATGGGCAAGCTGCAGGAACGTATCACGTCGACCAAGACTGGCTCGATCACGTCGATCCAGGCCGTGTACGTGCCTGCCGATGACTTGACCGACCCGTCGCCGGCAACGACCTTCCTGCACCTGGACTCGACCGTCGTGCTGTCGCGTGACATCGCTGCACTGGGTATCTACCCCGCAGTGGATCCGCTCGACTCGACGTCGCGCCAGCTCGACCCGCAAGTGGTTGGCCAGGAGCACTACGAAGTCGCCGACCGCGTGAAGAAGACGCTGCAGCGCTACAAGGAACTGCGCGACATCATCGCGATTCTGGGCATGGACGAACTCTCGCCGGAAGACAAGCTGGCTGTGGGCCGCGCCCGTAAGATCCAGCGTTTCCTGTCGCAGCCGTTCCACGTTGCAGAAGTGTTCACGGGCTCGCCGGGCAAGTACGTGCCGCTGAAGGAAACCATCCGCGGCTTCAAGATGCTGGTGGACGGCGAGTGCGATCACCTGCCGGAACAGGCGTTCTACATGGTCGGCTCGATCGACGAAGCCTTCGAGAAGGCCAAGAAGCTCCAGTAAGAGCAACGTCTGGCACCGCGCGTGAGCCGGGGCCAGTACTGGCTTCCTGAAGCCCCTTCAGGAAGCCGCTTTTCTGAGCAAAGGAATCGAGATGGCAACCATTCATGTAGACGTCGTCAGCGCTGAGCACGAGATCTTCTCCGGCAATGCCAAGTTCGTGGCGCTGCCTGGTGAAGCCGGCGAGCTGGGCATTCTGCCCGGCCACACGCCGCTGATCACGCGCATCAAGCCGGGCGCCGTGCGCATCGAGAAGGAAGACGGCGGCGAAGAGTTCGTGTTCGTTGCCGGTGGCATTCTCGAAGTGCAGCCGAAGAGGGTGACCGTGCTGGCCGATACCGCAATCCGCGGTCACGACCTGGACGAAGCCAAGGCGAACGAAGCCAAGCGTGCGGCTGAAGAGGCGCTGCAGAATCAAGGCAGCGACCTGGATCTGGCCCGTGCGCAGAGTGAACTGGCCGTGGCCGCTGCGCAGCTTGCAGCGATCGCGCGCCTGCGTCGCAAACGCTAGGGCAAGTGTGTACCGGCCGGTGTCATCGGCCGGCGCAGAGGAAAAAGCAGCCCCGAAAGGGCTGCTTTTTTTTTGCCTGAGAACTGGCGCAGTGCCTGCTCAGCGGTGCTCACCTTCGCGCTTCTCATCACCGCGATTGCCTTGCGGATGCGGCTGGGCCTCGTGGTGTTCCTGCCGAGGTGGTTGTGCCTGCTGCTGCTGCGGTTGTGGCGCACGAGCTTCAGGCGGACGCGGTTGAGGCTGCGGCTGTGGCGGGCGCATCTCAACGTGCGGTTGCGGTGCGGGACGCGGGGCTTCCATGTGCGGTTCCGGCCGGCGTTGTTCGGGCTCGGGGCGTGCGCGCATCTGCGGCGGTTCGTTGTGCTGGCGCTCCTGCATGGCCGGTGCCGGGTTACCGTTGAAGCGATTCGGCTCCTGGCCGCCGCGCTGCGGCTGAGGTTGTGGCGCTTGCGCGCCGGCTTGCGGCAGTTGCGGACGCGGTTCGAAGGCGCGGCGCTCGTCTCGCGGTGTACCGGGCGCGCCGTCGCGCAGCGGTGGACGTGTCGTCATGCCCGCCGGGCCTTGTGGCGCCTGTGTAGTCTGCGGTTGTCCCGGGCGGTCCTGCGGCGCGGCGGCACCCGGCAGCGGGCGTGGCCGGTTGATCGCGCCCGGGGCCATCAGACCCTGTGGAGCTGATCCAGGTTGGGCACCATGGGCCGTCTGCGCATTCTGCGGGTTTGGGGAGCCCATCAACCCTTGCGGCCCATTCGGACCGCGTTGTTCCGCCGGTCGGCCAAGCTCGTTACCGGCGCGTGAGGGCCCATTTGGTCCATTGGGCCCACTCGGCGCGGCGCGGGTCAACCGTAGACCCGCTGCCTGCGCAGCGGCTGGCGCGGTCGGCATTCCCGTATCGGCGTGGCCTCGCACTGGCGCAACGCGGGCGCTCACGTTGCCGCCCGTCCATGCCGGGCCAGCGCCCGGGAGCGCACCGCCTTGAGAGCGGAACCGTTCTGCCAATGCATCGTGTCCACCTGCCGGCGCGGCGGGTGCTCGTACTGCAATCGCCTGACGTGCAAACGCCTGCTGCGGCGGCAACTGGTGCGGCCCGCCGTTGGCCGCTGCACCCACCAGGCTGGCACGCACCGGTGCCAGCGCCGGCGTCGACACAAACTGCGCATGCGCCATCTGCGCGCGCAATTGTTCCGGTCGCAGATGCGTCATGGCGGGACCGACCGGCTGGCCGTTGACGAAGGTCTTGGCTGGCACCGCCGTCAGTGCGGCTGGGTTGTTGGCATTGACATAGGTGACGCGGTTCACGTTGCGAACGTTGGTCACGTTGGTGGTGTTGTTGATGATGGTCTTGTTGACCGTGACGTTGTTCACCACCACCGTGCGGTTGATGTTCGTCACGTAGGTCGGGCTGGCCGCATACACCGGGCGATACGCCTCGCCCGGCGCCAGCGGGAACCATGCCACCCCCGGCGAGCCGATCGAGATGTTGATCCCCCAGCTCACTCCACCGCCGCCTCCGCCGCCCACGAAGCCGACGAGCGCTGGCGCATAGACCGGCCGCGGTACCACCGGTCCCGGCACCCAGCACCACGTCGTGCCGACGTACGCCCAACGGCCGTAGTGGAAAGGCGCAAAGCCCCACGGCGCGTCGTCCACCCACGTCCAGCCCCAGGGCGCCACCCAGGCCCAATGGCCCGTGCGATACGGTGCCCAGCCGACGGGCACGGCGCGCGGTACCCACACGGCGCCATAGCCGTCTTCTTCACGCCAGGTGCCGTTGTCGTCGAGGGCCTCGTAGCCGGTCATTTCGCGGCCGACGTAGCGGGCGGAGACCGAAGCGTCTTCGCGTGCATCGCGCGATTCGGCCCAGCGGTCGAAGGCGTCGCGACCTGGGTTGTCGGTGCCGCCGGCCTCGGCGAGGTCCGTGCCGCCGAAGCGGATTTGCTGACCTGCGCCCAGCGGCGTGGAGCGGTCATCGCCGTAGGCCGTGCCCTGACCGTGCCACACGGTGACGGTCGTGCTCGAACCATCGGGGGCGACGTCAAGACGGTATTCGCCCGGTGCCTGCGGCGTGAACGCCAGGTTGGGCGTATCGATCTCGATGGTCTGGTCGGCCGGCAGCGACCGCACGCGTACCGACAGCGCGCCTTGCGTGAGCTTCACCTGCGTGTTGCGGTCGTCCAGGTCGACGAGCGTGGCGCCGGTGTTCTGGCCCAGGCGCAACGCTGTGGAGCCGACGTGGAGCTCACTGTGGCTGCCTTGGTCGGACCACAGGCGGTCACCCGTGGTGAGCGGGCGGTTGAGCGAGGCGCCGGCCCAATCATCGGAGCCGGCGGGCGCGAAGCTCACCGTGCCGGAAAAGTCCGACAGCCGCGCCACCCGTGAAGCCGGATCGGCTGCCATCGCGGCCTGCGCACCGCAGACCAGCAGCACGGCGGCAACACCTACCGCGCGCAACACATACGGCAGCCGTACACCGGAAAGGGGGGAACGACGGGAAACTTTGGACATGATGAGCCCTCGTTTTTATAGCGGCCTGTGCCGCGTGGATGTCTCCATTTAACGCGGCAGGCGGCGAGGGGTCGACTTGCCTTTGTAAGAGCGTGTTTCGCGGTAGCAGGCAGCCCCCAGATGTATCGGCTGGATCCAAGGCACTTGCGAGAGGCGGGAAGCTGTCGGGCAGGCGCGCGAATTGCGCACACAAAAAAAAGCGCGCGGGCCGGGGAGCGCCGCGCGGACGGGAAATCCCTTCGAGGGGTCAATTCGAAAGGAGGGGGTAACCTTGCACCGGGGTCTGCGTCCGTGGTCGTCGCCCTGGACGGGGATGGTCATCCGGCGCCTGATATGGCGCACAACAATTGGACACAAACGCTGAGGTGCGAAGGCATTGTGGGTGACGGGGTGGCCCCGAGGCGTAACAAAGTGTGTCGGATTGCAATCGAATGCAAGCGCGGTAAAAGCCGCCCTGTGTGAGTCCGAAAGCGCCTGAAGGGCCGGTTCGGGGAACGCCTGCTGCACCTGCACAGTCCCATCGTTTTGCCGCTGAGGCAGACGGGGCTTGGAAAACGGCGAACCAGCGGTGTGTGTCCTAGTCTGGGGTGTCGGGTTGATAGGAGGGAGGCATGCACAGGCATGCGATGCACGATGTGTTGCAGAAGTCGGTGAGGGCGGGCGTTTTTGTTACCTTGATGGGGGCACTTGGCGGGTTGGGCAGCGCACAGGCCGGAACAGAAGCGGTCTTCGCTGCGCCTGCAGCACCCGCGAGTGCGCCGCCCGCCTCGGCACCTGTTGCTTCTGCGCCAACTGTCGCCCTTGCAAAAACGAAAGAGCAGCACGAGCGCCTGGCGGGTAGTTTCTGGCAGGGCACGGTGGGAAAGGGCGCCGACAGCCCAGGGTGGAACGTCTGGCTGAACGTGTACGACCCGCCACCCAGAGGGCAGGACGCGGACAAGGACCCGGTGGCCGACACGCTGACTGGCGATGCCTACGACGACCGCCCCCAGGGCCGCACCTTCTGGACCATCGAAGGGCGCAACGTACCCGAGCGCCGCTTCGTGTGGCGCGAGCGCGCAGAAGCACTCGATGCGGCTGGCCAGCCCGTCGTGCGCGAGGGCGGCACGCTCTCCGGTGCGCTGTCGGCCGACGGCTCCACCGCCACCGGCACCTGGAGCGATGGTGGCCGCAGTCAACCCTTCACGCTCAAGCGCGTGGCGCGCTATCAGGAGTCCACGGGCGCTTCCGGCCAGGCCAAGCTGACCGAGCGCTATCCGGTGACGGGCGATGCCGGCATCGACGCGCTGATCCAATCGCTGCGCGTGCGCAAGTGCGATCAATTCGACAACGAATGCGTCATCCGCATCAGCGCCATCGGTTTGGGCGACACCGTGAGCCTCTTGCGCATGGTCTGGGCCTACAGCGGCGGCGCGCACGGCAACTACAGCTTCACCGCCGGCAACTGGCGACGCGGTGCGCAGGGCTTCCAGCCGATCGCCTTGGCCGATGTGCTGAACCCCACATCCGCCTGCCTGCAGAGCTTCAATACGCAGATTGTCGATGCGCTCAAGCGCGAAGGCGCACCCGATGCGCCGCGCGGCGCCCTCAAGGAGCGCGACCTGCGTAACGCCGCGTTTCCGTTTACGCTGCAAGGTGACCGCATCGTCGTGCACTACGGGCCGTATGAGGTCGGACCCTATTCGTCGGGCGCGTTCCGTGCTGCCGTGCGCATCGATGACCTGGGCGCCGCATGCAAGCGGCCCGCAACCTGATTCCATCTGCATCGTCAACCATGTTGTCCGCCAATCCCTCCTACGCTGACGAGCAAGCCACCATGCGCCGGCTGCTGTCCGGCAAGACCATCGCCGTGGTCGGGCTGTCGCCGCGTCCCACGCGGCCCAGCTATGACGTGGCGCGCTATCTGCAGCAGGCCGGCTATCGCATCGTGCCCGTCAATCCGCAGCACGCGGGCGAAGACGTGCTCGGCGAGCCCTGCTACGCCACGCTCACCGAAGCTGCGACGACGCTTGCCGCCGCCGGCCAGCGCATCGATCTGGTCGATATCTTCCGGCGCTCAGAGCAGGTGCTGCCCGTCGTGCAGGAAGCCGTGATGCTGGGCGTGGGCGGCATCTGGGTGCAGCTCGGCATCGTGAATGACGAGGCGATGGCCGTGGCGCGCAACGCTGGCATTCCGGCCGTGCAAGACCGCTGCACGAAGATCGAACACTGGCGACTCGGCATCGGCGAGCAAAAATAAATGTCAGCCCCCAAGGCGCCCTGTGCGACGAACGCGACGGCGCCCCGGACTGACATTCCGCTGCCGCTCGCGCCGTGCGGCTTCCTGACGTATCGGAAGGTCCAAGCCAGCGCGACGCGCTACACTCGGGCGGTCGTCGCATCCCGCTTACGTCATGGCCGTCGATCCGCAAATCCTGCAGTTCTACCAACGCCTTGCCGAACAGTTCGGCGCCCTGCCACTGCCCGAGGACGCAGCCGCGCAGCGCGCGCGCTTCGAGGCGATTGCTGCGGTATCCGCCCGACCCGATCCCGACGGCGTTGAAGTTTCTGACTTGAGCGTGCCGCTTGCGGGCCGCACGCTCGACGCCATCGTCTTTCGTCCGAAAGGCGTGGCAACGCCGCGTTTGCTGGTGTGGTTTCACGGTGGCGGATGGGTGGTTGGCGCGCCGCGCACAACGCATCGCATGCTGGCCGCATTGATGGCGCAAGACACCGGCTGCGCCGTGATGAGCGTCGACTACCGCCTCGCGCCGGAGCATCCATTTCCCGTGCCGGCCGATGATGCCCGCGACGCGCTCGCGTACCTGGCCGAGCAGCGCGTGCACCTCGGCTTCGATCCGGACTTCCTGGCTGTGGGTGGCGACAGCGCCGGCGGCCATCTTGCGGTGCAGGCCGCGCAGGGTGCGCGCCCTGGCCTCGTCAATGCGCAGTTCCTGCTGTACCCCGTCACCACGCCGGCTTTTGGCAGCGAGAGCTACAACGCGTTTGCGCAAGGCCCCGGCCTCACGCGCGATGAAATGCGCTGGTACTGGGAGAAATACATCGGTGCAGACGCCCTCGCCAAGCCCCTCGCCGAGCAAGACCCCCGCATCTTCCTGATGGCGCGCACGCCGGCAACTACGCCGCCCGATACCGTCGTCATCGTGGCGGCGCACGACGTGCTGCGCGACGATGGCCTGCAATACGCCGACTACCTCGTGCAGCACGGCGCGCAGGTCATCACCATCGAAGCCTCGGGCATGACGCACGCCTTTGCGCGCATCCAGTTCGAGGCCGAGCGTGCACGTGAATGGATGCGCCGCGCGGCGCACGCATTCGTCGGGATGATCAGCGGGGAATAAGTGAGGGGCAGGGCCTAACGCGTCGGCGTGCGGCGCTGGCGGAACGCGGCACGCACGCGGCGTGTGACAAACAGCGAGAGATAGTCCTGCACGCTGGCATCTGCCGCCAACGCGCGCATCGTCTGCATGTACTGCTCGCGGACGAGATCGGCCGGTGCGCCGGTGTCCTGTGCGATCTGCTGGATCTGCTCGTCCTGGTCTGCGATGGGGGTGCCCATGTGTCCTTCCCGTCGTTGCTTTGGCAGTGACGCGCGGGGCTGACTTGCGCGGCGAGTGATCACTATAGGAAACGCGCCGGAACAATCCAGCCTTGTTGCAAAGCTTTCAGCGGGCAGCCTGTGCGGCATCAAACCGGTGCTGTTGCCGGTGCAAACACTGCACCGGCAAGGATCATTTCCCCCAGTTCGCGGGCATGCTCTGCAGACCGATGGCAGCGCCCGATACGTCCGTCACGCGGGCCAGTTCACGATACGCAATGGCCTGCACGCGTTCGGGCAGCGGCACGAACTTCGCACGCGCGGCCAGTTCGTCGCCGTGGAAGTAACCCCACGTCAGGAACTTCAGCGCGGCCAGCGTGCGCGCGCCCGATGCGCTGACCACCGGCACGACGATGAAGGTGCCCATAGTGATCGGCCACGTTTCCGCGCCCGGCAGATTGACCAGCGGCGCGGTGAAATCGCCCTTGCGGTTCCATGCGCTTTGCGTGACGGCTTCGCGGAAACCGCTCACCTGCGCGCTGACGAAGCGGCCCGCGACGTTGCGCAGTTGCACGCCGCTCAGGTCGTTGTCGAGGATGTAGTTGTAATCGACATAACCGATGGCGCCGGACGTGGCCTGCACGGCTTTGACCACATCGCCGCTGCCCTTGGCCGCTGTGAAGCCTGCGGGCCAGTTGATGGTCGACTTCGTGCCGTACGTGCTTTTCCATTCGGCGCTGACGGCGCTCAGGTAATCGGTGAAGTGGTACGTCGTGCCCGAACCATCGGCGCGCACGACCGGATGGATCTTCAGCTTGGGTAGCGTCACACCCGGGTTCAGCGCGCGCAACTCCGGCGCATCCCAGCTCTCGACCTTGCCAAGGAAGATCTGCGCCAGCAGTTCGCCCGTCAATTTGAGCTGACCGCGCGGTACCCCTGGCACGTTCACAAACGGCACCGCACCCGTCACCACCGACGGCACGCAGACGAGGCCCGCCTTGGCAGCCTCCGCGCTGGAGAGCGGCACGTCGGACGCACCAAAATCCACGGCGCCTGCGCGAATGCGCTTCAGGCCTTCTCCCGAGCCCACCGCGTCATAGCTGAGCGTAACGCCGGATGACGCGGCATACCCCGCCGCCCAGACGCGATAGACCGGTGCAGCGGCGGTCGAACCTGCCCCGCGCACCTCCGCGCGAGCGAGAACCGGCAAGCCCGCAGCCGCAACGGCCAGGGCGAGAACAACGTGCTTGAACATGAGAAGACCTGCGGGGCTGCAGAAGACGCAAAGCATGCGATTGTAGCGACGCGCATGTGACAGCACGGCGTGTAGCCCTGATAGAGCCCATCTACAACATGGGGATCTGTTGTAAGACGTTCCGCAAACGTTGGGCGGAGTAGGGGGTGGGATCGGCGGTTTTGTTTAGGACCCGCCGCTCCCCGGCTACCGATCAGGCGACGGTGCTGGCCGCGTCGGCCTTGATCAAGCCCTCGGCTTTCAACGCTGCCACCACCTGCGGCCGCGCACCCACCCGTGCCATATACGCCTGCACATGCGGATACGCGCCCATCGGCAGCGCCAGGAAGTTCGTCCAGTTCAGCACCGCAAACGCATAGGCGTCGGCCACGCTGTAGGTGTCGGCCAGGTAAGGCTGTTTGGCGAGGCGGGCGTCGAGTTCGGCAAAGCGCTTGGCGAGCTTGTCCTTGGCGCCCTGGCGCGTGGCCTCGGGTGTGTCCTTGTACCAGAGCGGGCCGAAGCCTTTGTGCAGCTCGGTGCTGACAAAGGTGAGCCATTCGATCACGGCCAGGCGGTGCGCGCTGCCGGGCTTGCCGATCAGCGCCTGTGTCGGGTCGAGGTCGGCCACGTACTGCAGCAGCGCGGCAGCTTCGGTGTGGCGCGAGCCGTCGGCCAGCTCCAGCAGCGGCACGTAACCGCGCGGCGAGATCGTGTAGAAATCCGTGCCATCAGCGGTGAGGTGCTTGGCCAGGTCGACGGCGGTCAGGTCAAACTGCGCACCCACTTCGCGCAGGGCGATATGGACGGCCAGCGAGCAGGCGCCGGCGGAGTAATAGAGCTTCATGGTCTGGGTCTCGTGAACAGGTTGGGAAAGCCGCCAACGGCGGCGGTGACGACACTGTAGGATTGCGTCAGTGCCAATGAAATAGGCAGAACAGCAAATCATGTTTGCGCAAACGCAATACCGATTGAGCGCGGCAGACCTGGAGATCGTGCTGGCGATGGTGCGCACGGGCACGTTGGCGGCGGCTGGTGAACGGCTTGGGGTGGATGCGTCCACGGTGTTCCGGTCGTTGCAGCGCATCGAGCGCGGGCTGGGCGCCACGCTGTTTGCGCGCTCGCGCACGGGCTATCTGGCGGGCGACCTGGCGCACGCGCTGGCGGAGCAGGCCGAGCAGGTGGAGTCGGCACTGGAGGCCGCGCGATCGGCGGTACATGCCGTGCCGGACCAAGTGTCGGGCACGGTACGCATCACCACCACGGACACGATCCTGGTCGGCCTGGTCGCCCCCGCGTTGAAGGCGCTGCAAGCCCAGCATCCGAACCTCAACTACGACCTGCGTGTGAGCAACGAGCTGGCCAGCCTGACCCGGCGCGATGCCGATATTGCCGTGCGGGCCACGCGCCGTCCGCCGCAGCATCTGGTGGGCAAACACATCGGGCCGATTCGCGTGGGGTTATACGCGGGGCGCGCAAGCGGCATCACCTACGCCGATGTCGAAGCTGGCCGCACGCCGTGGCTCGCCATTGACGATGCAATTCCGGATCACCCGTCAGTCAGTTGGCGCAAACGGCATTTCCCCAAGGTCATGCCCACGTACTTCGTCAACAGCTTGCAGATCGCGGCCGAGATGGTCGGCATGGGCATGGGCGTCGGGATCCTGCCCGTGGTGATGGCGCAGACGCGCAGCGATCTGGTGGCGCTGCGGGATCTGCAAGACGCCAATCAATCGGAGCTATGGCTGCTGACGCATCCGGAGTCGCGCCACCTGCGGCGGATCGCGGTGGTGTATGGCCACTTGGCGCAGACGCTGCGTCTGCCGTAGTTCAGTTCGCAGCAACGGCCGGGGCGACGACGGGCTCGTCGGGAATGAGCGCGGCGCGGCGACGCAGATCCTCCGTTGTCTCGCCACGGCCATCGGGCCGCCAGCCCGGCGGGCGGAACAGGTAGCCAAAAACCTCGCCGGCCGAGCGGGCGGTCTTCAGGTCTTGCCACAGCGCCCGCCAGTGCGCGAATTCGATCACCAGCAGGTTGTACGTGCGCATCGGGTGCACGAGGCCGTAGCGGCACGGCACGTCTTTGCGTTCGGGGATGTAGGTGCCGAACAGCCGGTCGAACACGATCAGCACGCCGCCGTAGTTGCCATCCAGATATTCGAGGTTGGACGCGTGGTGCACGCGGTGTGCCGAGGGCGTGTTCAGCACCCATTCCAGGGGCCCCAGGCGGGGAATCCACGTGGCGTGGATCCAGAACTGGTACAGCAGGTTGAGCGACAGCAGCATCAGCACGATGCGCGGCGGCATGCCCAGCAGCGGCGCCAGCGCAAAGAAGGCGAGCGTGCCGGTCAACCGGCCCGTCCAGCCGAAGCGGTAGGCAGCCGAGAGGTTCAGGTCATTCGGCGAGTGGTGGATGGCATGCGTGCACCAGAACCAGCGCACGCGGTGCGCGGCGCGGTGGTACCAGTAGTAGCAGAACTCCTGGCCGAGAAAGCACGCGGCCCAGCCCGTCCAGTGGTCCATCGGCAGCGTCCAGAGACGATGCTGGTAGACCCATTCGAGGCCCTGCGTCCAGAACGCCAGAGGCAGCAGCCAGCGTAGTGGGTACTCGCGTACCAGGAAATCGACCACCGACACGCCGGCGGCCTTCCAGTCGTAGCTGGCCCACCCGTTTCTCAGCGACAGCACGATCGCCTCGGCCAGCGACGACACCAGCACGAGCACGACGGCGATCTTCAGGATGGTGAACAGCACGGCCATGACGCTGGGCTCCGGGCTCCGTTGGGAATGCCAGCGACGGTACTGCAAACGGTGCGGGGGCGGCAATCGGGGCCGACGCCGGGGTGTCTTACAACGTGTTCAACGCGCCCAGGTGTTGTTGCGGTTCCCCGGTGGCGGGGTCGATTTGAAGGGCGTCGTGCATGGGCTTGTGTTTCAACCGGGTGAATTGCCTGGGCAATCATGCGAGGCGTTGCCTTTTGTCGCAGCCATCCTTTTGTGGGAACGGGTTTTGCCGCCTCAAGTTCGCCTGTGCGGTGCCGTAGCAGCTTGAGTGGCCCCGACAGTCAGCAGTCGGTTCTGGAGGGCGCTGCGGCCAATACCGTACGCAGTCAGATTCATGGAAAACGTTTCGCCTAGAAGAATCATGATCTCCTCCCTCCGCACCCGCATTCTCTTCATCTCATCGGCCACCGTGGTTGGTGCCCTGGCGCTGTCTGGGGCCGCAACGTATTCCATCGTGCGTTCCAACACGATGGAATCGATCGACCAGAACCTGGCCGCCGTTGCCAGCGGCAACACGCTCGCCATCGACAAGTGGGTCGGGGCAAAGGCACAGGCCGTGAAGGCCACCGCCGGCGTGATCGAGCACGGTGACCCGCAAGGCTTCGGCAAGCACATGGGCGATGCCAACGGCTTCCCGATCATCACGATCGGCTGGACCGACAAGAGCTTCATCTCCACCAGCGCCACCACGCCCAAGGACTACGATCCGACCGGCCGCCCCTGGTACAAGCAGGCAATCGCTGCGGGCCAACTGCTCGTCACCAAGCCCTACGGCGACGTGTCGACCGGCGTGCCGTACGTGTCGTTTGCTGCGCCGCTCGTCAAGAATGGCGAAACCACCGGTGCGTTGTCCGGGGCTGTGCCGCTCGACGGCGTGCGCGAGGTGGTCGCGGCGGTACACCCGACACCGTCGAGCCTCGCCTTCGTGGTCGCCAAGGATGGCCAGGTGATCGCTCACCCTGACGCAAAGCTGATGCTCAAGCCGGCCACCGACGTTGCGCCGTCGCTCACCGTCGATACGCTCGCCAACCTGGCCAAGGCGACGTCGCCGCTGGAGGTTGAACTGGCCGGCGCGCCGAAACTGCTCAAGGCGCAGGCCGTGCAGGGCACCGACTGGTATCTTGTAATCGCGCTGGACAAGGCCGAAGCCACCGCCGGTTTGCGTAACGTCGTCAAGGCGCTGGCCGTGGCCATGGTGCTGCTGACGCTGGCCGCTGTGGGCATTGCCGCGTTCTTCACGTCGCAATCGTTCCGCCGCCTGTCGCAGGTGCGCGATGCGATGGACACCATCGGCTCCGGCGGCGGCGACCTGACGCACCGCCTGCCCGTGGTCGGCAACGATGAAGTCGCGCAGATCAGCGCGTCGTTCAACACCTTCATCGACAAGATTGGCGAAGTGCTGCTGGAAGTGCGCGCCAGCGTCGACAGCATGAAATCCGCCACCGGCGAGATCGAAGCGGGCAACCGCGATCTCTCCAACCGGACCGAGGTTTCGGCCAGCAACCTGCAGGAAACCTCTGCCGCGTTGACGGAGCTGACGACCAGCGTGAAGAACTCTGCCGATGCGGCCGTGCAGGCCACGCGCCTGGCCAGCGACGCAAGCGATGCCGCCACGCGCGGCGGCGAGGTGGTTTCCAGCGCCGTCAGCACGATGGACGAAATCGCCAAGTCGTCGGCGCGCATTACCGAGATCATCGGCGTGATCGACAGCATTGCGTTCCAGACCAACATCCTCGCGCTGAACGCTGCAGTGGAAGCGGCCCGCGCCGGCGAGAACGGCCGCGGCTTTGCCGTGGTGGCCGGCGAGGTGCGCACGCTGGCACAACGCAGCGCTACGGCCGCGCGCGAAATCAAAGACCTGATCCAGGCATCGGAAGCCAGCGTGAAGACCGGCGCGCAACGCGTGCAGGCCGCCGGCGCAACGATGCAGGAAATCGTGCAGGGCATCGAACGTGTGGCGCGCATCATCGGCGAGATCGACGGCGCGATGCACGAGCAGAGCACTGGCATCAGCCAGATCGATCGCAGCGTCGCCGAGATGGATCAGGCCACGCAGCAGAACGCGGCACTGGTGGAGCAGTCGACGGCTGCATCGTCCATGCTCAACGAACAGGCGCACGGCCTGGCTCGCACGGTTGGGCTGTTCAAGTTGCGCAACGTCTGACGCGCCGCTACATTGACCGCCCGTCAAAGTGGGTGACCGGCACGCTGGTCAGATCGATGTCTTCCAGGCAGCGGACGTTGACGGCAATCATTGGTGTGCCGTCGGGCATCGCGCCCTCTGCATAGGGATGGATGCCGCAGGTCGGGCAGAAGCGGTGCTTGATCACATGCTTGTGGAAGAGATAGGTGCTGGCGTTGTCTTCCGGCGTGAGCAATCGCACCTTGTCGCGGGCCACGAACCACAGCAGCGACCCCTTGCGCTGGCAGATCGAGCAGTTGCATGCCATCGCGTTTTCGGGATGCCCCTCAACTTCGAACGCGACGTTGCCGCAGTGGCAGCTTCCTTTGTGTGTCATGCCGGTCTCCTGTGATGTGCGTTTGTGGCGGGCTTTGCGCCGTCCACTATAGGCGAGCCGGTTTGCGTACGAGGGGCACGTTCTCGGGAATCGCCCTAGGTCAATGGCTCTGTGTGCCGATGCGACAATCGCCGCGAGCGCGCCAAACGAATGAGCCAATCAACGCGCCACGGATCGCCGCGCCTTTGCGGCGACCGCGTCATGAGGAGCCATCATGCATCGCCATCGTCCTGTTACCGTGATCCGGTCGGTTTCTGCCGCCGCCATCTTTGCCGGCTGCGCCGGCGCGTTTGCGCAAGCGTCGCAACCGGCTGCGGCAGCGGCTCCACCCTCGGCACCGCCGCTCTCGGCGCAGATCATCAACATGGGCGGTATGGCCCCGGACGAGGTCGGCCCAGTCATCGCCGAGATGGGTACGCTGCGCACCAAGACGCTGGTGACGGCGGCCAATGGCACGGTGGGCGTCCAGGTCGGCACCGTGGCCAAGCACACGCACACGTACTCCGACGAGATCCAGTATGTAATGTCGGGCACGGCCACCGTCTGGCTCGACAACGCGCCGCGCGAGGTCCGGGCGGGTGATCTGATCGTGATCCCTCGTGGCGTGGTGCACGGAACGCTGACCACCAGCACGGATTTCAAATCGATGGCGATCAAGCTGCCGCCGCAGCGCGCCGGCGATACACACAAGGTGCCGTGATATCTGCGCCCTGATCTTCGGCATGTTGGCCTGGGTCAGGTCGGAATAAAAACACCATCCCTTACAATGGCGCCCTCCTAAAGAGTCCATCGCCATGTCCGCACCGCTCGCCAACGACACCTTCCTGCGCGCCCTGCGCCGCCAGCCCACCGACTACACGCCGCTGTGGCTGATGCGCCAGGCGGGCCGCTATCTGCCCGAGTACAACGCCACGCGCGCACGGGCTGGCAGCTTCCTCGGCCTGGCCAAGTCGCCGGCGTATGCGACCGAGGTGACGCTGCAGCCGCTGGATCGCTATGCGCTGGACGCGGCAATCCTGTTCTCCGACATCCTGACCGTGCCCGACGCCATGGGCCTGGGGCTGTCGTTTGCACAGGGCGAGGGCCCGCGCTTTGCCAAGCCGGTGCGCACGGAAGCCGATGTGGCTGCGCTGTCGGTGCCTGACATGTCGTCTCTGCAATACGTGTTCGACGCCGTGGCGGAAATCCGCCGTGCGCTCCTGCAGGACGGCCGCCAGCGTGTGCCGCTCATCGGCTTCTCGGGCAGCCCGTGGACGCTCGCCTGTTACATGGTCGAAGGCGGCGGCTCGGACGACTTCCGCACCGTCAAGTCGATGCTCTATGCGCGCCCGGACCTGATGCACCGCATCCTGGAGATCAACGCGCAAGCCGTGATCGACTATCTCAACGCGCAGATCGATGCCGGTGCCCAAGCTGTGCAGGTGTTTGATACCTGGGGCGGTGCCTTGGCCGATGGCATCTATCAGCAGTTCTCGCTGGCCTACATGGCGCGCGTGGTGGAAGGCATCCGCGCCGGGGCAGACGGCCAGCGCGTGCCGGTCATCCTCTTCACCAAGGGCGGTGGCCTGTGGCTCGAAGCCATGGCCGAGACCGGTGCCGACGCGCTGGGTGTGGACTGGACCGTCAACCTGCAGCTTGCGCGCCAGCGAACGGCAGGGCGCGTTGCCCTGCAGGGCAACCTGGACCCGACGGTGCTGTTTGCTGAACCCGACGCGATTCGTGCCCAAGTGCGTCGCGTGCTGGAAGACTACGCAGCCGGCGGCGGCAGCGACGGCCACATCTTCAACCTCGGCCACGGCATCTCGCAGTTCACACCGCCCGAAGCGGTGTCGGTGCTGGTGGACGAGGTGCACAGCTTCAGCCGCGCGCTGCGCACGAAAGCGAGGTCACACGGTTGAGATCAATGCTGCGGTGCGATAGCGTTTGAATCGTGCCGCAGTCGTGCGTGAAGCCAGGGGCACGAGTTGAATCTTCGCCGCTTTGGTGCATTAGGGGTGAGTGACTACTTGCGTGCCGGTGGCCCCATCTGGCCCGAAAGAGGTGTCAAGCGATTTATTTCGTGCTTTCTGGTGCGTAACCCGGCTGTCAAGACTTGACTTATGCACAAAGCTGTCGCGGCTGGTTCTTTCCGCGGCGCAACAGGGAAGGCTGTGTGCACCCAACGCATAAGTGTTTGATTTTTCTGAAAGAAAGGCGCGTGCGCGTAAATCGTGCAAGCTAGAAAAACGGTGAGTCCATTGGCCTTTGCAGAGACTGCAGGCGACTTTTCAACAAAGTTATCCACAGGCTATGTGGATAGCCCGGAAAACGGTCGCCGATCATGGCGCCAAGCCACAAACCTCAAGTAATACTTGAACATCGAACCGGCCACGGCAATGGCTGTAAAGGCAAGGTGAGATGGGCAAGACGCATTTTCCAGGTGCAGGATCCGCCGCTGCATCGCAACATTCCCTTTGCAATTCAACCGTTTGCGCCTTGCATGACCACGTCCCAAGTCGACGCCGCGTTTTCTGATGCCAAGGTGTCGGCCTCCATTGCTCGCGTGGTGATTGATACGCCGCTCGATGCGGTGTTCGATTACCGGTGTGGGCAGCCCGTGCTGCCGGGGCAATTGGTTGTGGTGCCGTTTGGCAACCGGCGTGTGGCGGGGTTAGTCGTCGAAACCGCCGCGACCACCGATGTGCCGCAAGAAAAGCTGCGCGATGTCGAGCGGGTGCTCGACTGGGTGCCGCCGCTCGACGCCGAATGGCGGGCCCTGGCCGAATTTGCTGCCGGCTACTACCACCGCGCGCTCGGCGAAGTGACGTTACCGGCGCTCCCGCCGCTGTGGCGAACCCCGGGCAGTTGGGACAGTCTCGCCCGGCAGGCCACCGAAACCGTCTACGTGATGTTTGAACCGGCCCGGGCAGCGTTGCTGGACAGCATTCCGAAACGTGCGTCTGGCGCCATGCGATTGGCCGAAGCGCTGACCGGCGATGGCGAGCTGTCCACCAGCGCTGCTGTTGAACTGCACGGGCAAGCCGTCGCCAAGCTGCGGGATTGGACGTCCGTCGGCTGGCTGCGCGCAGAACTGCGGCCGAAGGCGCTGTTGCCGCAACCGCTCGAACTGCCACTGCCTTCCATCGCGCCCGCACTGAACGACGAACAGACCGCCGCCGTGGCAGCCATTGCCCAGGCGGGGGCGGCCGGCAACTTCAGCCCGTTCCTGTTGTACGGCGTCACCGGCAGTGGCAAGACCGAGGTTTACCTGCACGCCATCGCCGACGCCTTGGCGCGCGAGCCCGCCGCACAGGTCCTGATGCTGGTGCCCGAGATCAACCTGACGCCACAACTGGAGGCGCGCATTGCGGCGCGTTTTCCCAGTGTGCCCATGGCGGCGCTGCACAGTGGTCTGGCCGAACAGCCGCGTGCGCTGAACTGGCTGGCCGCCCATCGCGGTGAGGCGCGCATCGTGCTCGGCACGCGGCTGGCGATGCTGGCGTCGCTGCCCAAGCTCGCGCTCATCCTCGTCGACGAGGAACACGACACTTCGTACAAGCAGCAGGAGGGGCTGCGCTATTCCGCACGCGACCTGGCGCTATGGCGCGCCAAGCAGCGCAACATCCCCGTCGTGTTGGGCTCGGCCACGCCGTCGCTGGAGACCTGGTGGCGCGCGGAGCAGACGCCCACCACGCGCCTGACGCTCTCGCGGCGCGCGCAGGCCGAAGCAGTGCTGCCGCGCGTGTCGCTGATCGACCTGAATCTGGAGCGCCGCGCCGGGCGCCAGATTCGCGATGGGCTGTCCAAGCCACTTGTCGATGCGATTGCCGATCGTCTGGCGCGCGGCGAACAGAGCTTGCTGTTCCTCAACCGCCGCGGCTACGCGCCCGTGCTCTCGTGCGACGCGTGCGGCTGGCTGTCGGGCTGTCCGCGCTGCTCGGCGTACCTGGTGCTGCACAAGCCCGAGCGGCGCCTGCGCTGTCACCACTGCGGGTACGAATCGCGCATTCCGCATCACTGCCCAGACTGCGGCAACGTCGACATCGCGCCGCTCGGGCGCGGCACCCAGCGCATCGAAGAGACGCTCGGCGAGCTGTTTCCGCAGGCCCGCGTCGCCCGCATCGACGCCGATTCCACGCGCCGCAAGGGCAGCGCCGAAGCGCTGTTCGACACCGTGCACGAAGGCAGCGTCGACATCCTGATCGGCACGCAGATGGTCGCCAAGGGGCATGACTTCCAGCGCGTGACGCTGGTGGGCGTGGTCGCGCCCGACCCCTCGCTGTTCTCGCACGACTTTCGCGCAGGCGAGCATCTCTTTGCATCGCTGATGCAGGTGGCGGGGCGCGCGGGCCGGGCGGGGTTGGCGGGCGAGGTGCTGATTCAGACGCGGTATCCAGATGCTCCGGCGCTGCAGGCGCTGGTTCGGCACGACTACGATGGGTTTGCGCGCCAATTGCTGCGGGAGCGCAAGCAGGCCGGGCTACCGCCGTTTGCCTATCAGGCGCTGCTCACTGCCGAGCACAAGGAAGTCGCGCGGGCGCTTGAATTCTTGAGTGCTGCGCGCTCGGCAGGTGAAGCCTTGGCTGCTGAATTGGGTGCGCCAGTGTTCTTGCATGACCCGGTGCCGATGACAATGGTGCGGCTGGCCAACCGCGAGCGGGCGCAGTTGCTGGTGGAGTCGGGTTCTCGGGCGGCTTTGCAGAAGCTTTTGACTGCCTGGACTGAGGGGTTTGCGGGGATCGGCAAGACGGTGAAGGGGGTGCGGTGGCAGTTGGAGATTGATCCTTTGCGGATTTGAGCGCTGGTGGTCTGCCCCCCTTTCGGTCCCGGCAGGGGATGAAACAAGGGATGCACCAAGAACAAAAACCCCCGTCCCCCAACCCGTAAAGCCATCCCAAGGCTCGGCCCACCATGTGCGGTTGCACCCTCATCTACCCATTTCGAACCAAGGGGTTTCACTAGGTTGCACCTTCAAGATCGCCAGGCGTATGATCCGCCCAATTTGCCGGCCACAAGCTAGGCAATGGCAGCTCTGGATAGGAACCCACATGGCTACAACCACCCTCGGGGTCAAGCTGGACGATGCTTCGCGTGAACGCCTCAAGCGCGTTGCGCAGTCCATTGACCGCACGCCGCACTGGCTGATCAAGCAGGCGATCTTCACGTATCTGGACCAAGTGGAGCGGGGGCAGCTGCCAAATGACGCAAACGGCACGGCGGCGGATGGCCTCCCGTCCGCCGCCGCCGCCGTCTCCGACGTGCATGACGGCGATGACGCCGCGGTGCAACCGTTCCTCGAATTTGCGCAAAGCGTGCAACCGCAGTCGGTTCTGCGCGCGGCCATCACCGCAGCCTACCGCCGCCCTGAAACCGAAGCCATTCCGATGCTGCTCGAGCAGGCCCGCCTGCCGGGCGCGCTCGCCTCGGAAGCCAAGCAGCTCGCGCGGGATCTGGCCGGCAAGCTGCGTACGCAAAAGGTCGGCACCGGCCGTGAAGGGCTGGTGCAGGGCCTCATTCAAGAATTCTCCCTGTCGAGCCAGGAAGGCGTGGCGCTGATGTGCCTGGCCGAAGCGCTGCTGCGCATTCCGGACAAGGCCACGCGCGACGCGCTCATCCGCGACAAGATCAGCAACGGCAACTGGTATTCGCATGTCGGCCAGAGCCCGTCGCTGTTCGTGAATGCCGCCACCTGGGGTCTGCTGCTCACGGGCAAGCTGGTGGCCACGCACAACGAAGCAGGGCTGTCGAAGGCGCTCACGCGCATCATCGGCAAGAGCGGCGAACCGCTGATCCGCAAGGGTGTGGACATGGCGATGCGCCTGATGGGCGAGCAGTTCGTCACCGGCGAAACCATTTCCGAAGCGCTGGCCAACGCGCGCAAGTTCGAGGCCGAAGGCTTCCGCTACTCCTACGACATGCTCGGCGAGGCCGCGATGACGGAGGAAGACGCGCAGCGCTACCTCGCGTCGTACGAGCAGGCCATCCGCGCGATCGGGCAGGCCTCGGGCGGGCGCGGCATCTACGAAGGGCCGGGCATCTCGATCAAGCTGTCGGCGCTGCACCCGCGCTACAGCCGCGCGCAGTACGACCGCACGATCAACGAGCTGTATCCGCGCGTGAAGGCGCTGGCGATGCTGGCGCGTGAATACGACATCGGCATCAACATCGACGCCGAAGAGGCCGACCGCCTGGAACTGTCGCTCGACCTGCTCGAGCGCCTGTGCTTTGCGCCCGAGCTGGCCGGCTGGAACGGCATCGGCTTCGTGGTGCAGGGCTACCAGAAGCGCTGCCCGTTCGTGCTCGACTACATCATCGATCTGGCTCGTCGCAGCAAGCACCGCCTGATGATCCGCCTCGTAAAGGGCGCGTACTGGGACAGCGAGGTCAAGCGCGCCCAGGTCGACGGCCTGGAGGGCTACCCGGTCTACACGCGCAAGGTCTACACCGACGTGTCGTACCTGGCCTGCGCGCGCAAGCTGCTGGCCGCGCCGGAGGCGATCTTCCCGCAGTTCGCCACGCACAACGCGCACACGCTGGCGGCCATTTACCACATGGCCGGCCAGAACTATTACCCCGGCCAATACGAATTCCAGTGCCTGCACGGCATGGGCGAGCCGCTGTACGAGCAGGTCGTCGGCAACAAGCCGGGCAAGCTGAACCGCCCGTGCCGCATCTACGCGCCGGTCGGTACGCACGAAACGCTGCTGGCCTACCTGGTGCGCCGTCTGCTGGAAAACGGCGCCAACACCTCGTTCGTGAACCGCATTGCGGACGAGTCGATTCCGCTGGACGACCTCGTCGCCGACCCGGTGGCGGTGGTGGAAAAGATGCACGCCGATGAAGGGACGCTCGGCCTGCCGCATCCGAAGATTCCGCTGCCGCGCGCCCTTTACGGTGACGTTCGCGCAAACTCGTCGGGCATCGACCTGGCGAACGAGCAGCGCCTGGCGTCGTTGTCGTCCGCCCTTCTTGCCGGCACCAGCACGGTCTGGACCGCCGAGCCGACGATCGGCGACGCATCGTACGTGGGTGGCGCGCCGCAGCCGGTGCGCAATCCGGCGGACCTGCGCGACATCGTCGGCCATGTGACGGAAGCCACCGAAGCCGATGTGGATGCCGCGCTGTCGGCCGCCACCGCCGCCGCCCCGATCTGGCAAGCCACGCCGCCGGAAGCGCGCGCTGCGCTGCTCGATCGCGCCGCCGACTTGATGGAAGGCGAGATGCAGCACCTGATGGGCCTGATCATCCGCGAGGCCGGCAAGACGCTGTCCAACGCCATCGCCGAGGTGCGCGAAGCCGTCGACTTCCTGCGCTATTACGCGGCGCAGGTGCGCGGTGGGTTCTCCAACGACACGCACCGTCCGCTGGGCCCGGTGGTCTGCATCAGCCCGTGGAACTTCCCGCTGGCGATCTTCACCGGCCAGGTCAGCGCCGCGCTGGCTGCGGGCAACCCGGTGCTGGCCAAGCCCGCTGAACAGACCCCGCTGATTGCGGCGCAAGCCGTGCGCATCCTGCGCGAAGCCGGCGTGCCGGCCGGTGCCGTGCAACTGCTGCCGGGCCGCGGTGAGACTGTCGGCGCGGCGCTGGTGAAGGACGGGCGCACCAAGGGCGTGATGTTCACCGGCTCGACTGAAGTCGCGCGCATCCTGCAGCGCACGCTTGCCGGCCGCCTGGATGCCAACGGCGCGCCGATTCCGCTGATTGCCGAGACCGGCGGTCAGAACGCGATGATTGTCGATTCGTCGGCGCTGGCTGAGCAGGTGGTGGCCGATGTGCTGTCGTCTGCGTTTGATTCGGCAGGCCAGCGTTGTTCGGCGCTGCGCGTGCTGTGCCTGCAGGATGACGTCGCCGACCGCGTGCTCGCGATGCTCAAGGGTGGCATGGCCGAGCTGGCGATGGGCAATCCGGATCGTCTCGCCACCGATGTCGGCCCGGTGATCGACGCCGAAGCGCGCGACAACATCGTCGGCCACATCGAAGCGATGCGCGCCAAGGGCCGCCGTGTGCATCAGGCACCGGTGCCGGCCGCATGCGCGCACGGCACGTTCGTGCCGCCGACGGTGATCGAACTCGACAGCCTGTCGGACCTGACGCGCGAGATCTTCGGCCCCGTGCTGCACGTGGTGCGCTGGAAGCGTACGGCGGACAACGCTGGCCTGACCAAGCTGGTCGAACAGATCAACGGCACGGGCTACGGCCTGACGCTGGGCATCCACACGCGCATCGACGAGACCATCGCACACGTGGTCGACCGCGCGCACGTCGGCAACCTGTATGTGAACCGCAATATCGTCGGCGCCGTGGTGGGCGTGCAGCCGTTCGGCGGCGAAGGGCTGTCGGGTACGGGCCCGAAGGCCGGCGGCCCGCTGTATCTGCTGCGTCTGCTGTCGACCTGCCCGCAGGACGCCATGCGCACCGCAATGCAACTCACCGCTGGTGCCGGTACGGAGGTCGATACCGACGCGCGCCGCGCGCTGCTGGCGCCGTTCGATGCGCTGACGGAATGGGCACGCCAGCAATCGCCGGAACTGGCGGCGCTGTGCGAGCGCCTGGCTGCAGCCTCGGCCACGGGCGCCACCGCCACGCTGCCCGGCCCGACCGGCGAGCGCAACACCTACACGCTGTTGCCGCGCGAAGCCGTGCTGTGCGTGGCGGCCGATCCGGCGGATTGGCTGCGCCAACTGGCGGCCGTGCTGGCTGTCGGCAGCGTGGCCGTTGTGCAGGAAAACCCTGCCATCGAAGCAGTACTTCGGGGCTTGCCGGCGGCAGTACAATCGCGCGTCCGCGTGGTCGGCTCGACCGACGAAGCGGCGTTTGATGCGGTGCTGCATCACGGCGATTCGGACCATCTGCGCGCCATCTGCGAAGGACTGGCACGACGTGCCGGCCCGATCGTGGGGGTGCAAGGCCTGCCGCACGGCGGGGAAGGGCTGGCGCTGGAGCGCCTGCTGATCGAGCGTTCGCTGTCGGTCAATACGGCCGCCGCGGGTGGCAACGCCAGCCTGATGACCATCGGCTGACGGGGAGCACGAGCAGGATTCGCGGTTCCATTCGCACGACGGGTGCGGATGGGATGCGAAGCGGGAGGAGGGCGACGGTGATCCCGTCGCGCTATTGATCCAAATTGCGTTTGAACTAGGAGACGCACAAATGAAATTGAAGCAACTGTGTCTGGCGGCAGCACTGTGCACGCTGGCGGGTGGTGCAATGACGGCGGCATCGGCCCAGGAAGTCATCAAGCTGGGCTTTGCTGCCCCGATGTCGGGTCCGCAAGCGCAATACGGCACGGACATGAAGAACGGCGCGACGCTGGCCGTTGAAGAGTTCAACGCCACCAAGCCGAAGATCGCCGGCAAGGACGTCAAGTTCCAGCTCATGGCGGAAGATGACCAGGCTGACCCGAAGACCGGTACGGCAGTCGCCCAGAAGCTGGTGGACAGCGGCATCAAGGGCATGCTCGGCCACTTCAATTCGGGTACCAGCATCCCGGCGTCGCGCGTGTACAACCAGGCCGGCATCGCGCAGATCGCCATGGCAACCGCGCCGGAATACACCAAGCAAGGCTACAAGACGACGTTCCGCATGATGACTTCCGATACCCAGCAGGGTTCGGTGGTCGGCACGTTCGCCGTCAAGAAGCTGGGCTACAAGAACATCGCCATCGTGGATGACCGCACGGCCTACGGCCAGGGTCTGGCCGACGAGTTCGAGAAGGCTGCCAAGGCTGCCGGCGCCACCATCGTGCGTCGCGAATTCACCAACGACAAGGCCAGCGACTTCAAGGCCATCCTCA
The DNA here is from genome assembly GCF_056280165.1 of Ralstonia sp. 110700041-2. Classification (NCBI taxonomy): domain Bacteria; kingdom Pseudomonadati; phylum Pseudomonadota; class Betaproteobacteria; order Burkholderiales; family Burkholderiaceae; genus Ralstonia; species Ralstonia sp. 110700041-2. Next base: position 160,797 of record NZ_JBSFAI010000004.1, read on the forward strand.
CGCAGATCAAGAGCAAGAACCCGGACGCCGTGTTCTACGGCGGCGCCGAAGGCCAATCGGCGCCGCTGCTCAAGCAGATGCGCGAGCTGGGCATGAAGTCCACGCTCATGTCGGGCGAAATGTCCAAGACCGACGACTTCATCAAGCTGGCCGGCCCGCAAGCGGCGGAAGGCATGGTGGCATCGCTGGCCGGTCTGCCGCTGGAGCAGATGCCGGGCGGCGCTGGCTACAAGGCCCGCTATGAGAAGCGTTTCGGCACGCCGGTGCAGACGTACTCGCCGTACGCCTACGACGGCGCGATGGCCCTGATGAAGGCGATGGTGGCTGCGGGTTCGTCCGACCCGGCCAAGTACCTGCCGATCCTGGCTGCCACCAACACGCAAGGCGTGACCGCCAAGCACTACGCCTACGACGACAAGGGCGACCTGAAGGACGGCGGCATCACCGTCTACAAGGTCACCGGCGGCAAGTGGACGCCGCTGGAGAGCGTGGGCGGCAAGTAATCCGACCGGCTCTCAGCCATTCGCAGTATGAAAACCGCCCTCCGGGGCGGTTTTTCTTTTCCGGCGGCCAGAGGCGCAGAACATAGAGTTGTCGCCATCTGCATCCAAAATCATCGATCTATTATTAAATATCGTGTAACAAGGGCCTAACGCGTGTCAGTGCTTGGCTGACTTTCCCGAAGGGGTGCTTCGGGTACCATGTCGCCCATGACAGGACTTCACGATCTCTTCCCTTCGTGGCCGCCCGCGCCTGGCGGTCTTTTCTGGATCGGCCTGGCGCTGGTCGGCGCGGCGCTGTGTGGCGAGTTTGCGCGTGCGGCGCTCAAGCTGCCCCGTATCGTCGGCTATGCGGCGGCGGGGCTGGTGGCCGGCGTGCTCGGCCGCCCGCTCATCGACACCGACATGCTCGACCAGACCCACATCCTGATCGAGATGGCGCTGGCGTTGGCGCTGTTCGAGCTGGGGCACCGGCTGTCGTTCGAGTGGCTGCGTGCCAACCGTTGGCTGTTGCTCACCAGTGGCTTCGAGAGCCTGCTGACTTGGGGCCTGGTCACCTGGGTGTTGCAGCTGTTTGGCGTGACGGCGTCGGTGGCGGTGGCCGCAGGCGCCATCGCGGTGGCCACGTCCCCGACGGTGCTCCTGCAACTCAAGAACGAACTGCGCGCCGAAGGCCAGGTGACGGAGCGATTGCTCTCGCTGGGCGCGCTCAACAGCATCTACGCAAGCGTGCTGGTGCCGCTGACCGCCGGCTGGCTGCACAGTGAATACGGCCACTGGGCGGCGGCGCTGATCCACCCGCTCTACCTGCTGGCAGGTTCCGTGCTTCTGGCCTGGGTGGTCGGCAAGGTGGGCCATGCGCTGTATCACCGCATGGCGGGTGACGATCACTATGCATTCCTGGTGCTCGTCGGCCTGGTGCTGTTTGCACTGGCGATGGCCAAGCTGCTCAAGCTGTCGGTACCGCTCACGCTGCTGTTGGCAGGCGTTGTGTTCAAGCATCAGGACGATCACCCGCGCGTGTGGCCGTCGCACTTCGGTAGCGCGGGCAGCATCCTGATCGTGGTGATGATCGTGTCGCTCGGCTTGCCGCTCAAGGCGTCGGACTGGGTGATTGGCGGTGTGGCGGCGGTGGCGTTGGTGCTGTCGCGCTTTATCGCCAAACTGGCGGCCACGACGGCGCTGGGCTCGTTCACGGGCCTGTCGATGCGGCAGAGCATCGCGCTGGGCCTGGCCCTTGGGCCCATGTCCGGACTGTCATGGTTGCTGATGCACGATACGGCGGCTTTGTATCCGCAAACCGGTGGTCCGCTGGCGGCCATCATCCTGTGCACGCTGGCGATCCAGCAGATTGCTGCGCCGATCCTGACCGCGCGTTCGCTGCGCTGGGCAGGTGAGGTGCGACAAGACGAAGGGAGGCACTGAGCCCCATGTCCCTCGAACCATTCTCGAAATCCGAAGCCCTGACGTTTGGCGTCGAGCTGGAATTGCAGCTCGTCAATCGTCATGACTACGACCTTGCCTCGGCGTCGCCCGACCTGCTGCGCATGCTCAAGGGCAAGGAATACCCCGGCGACATCAAGCCGGAGATCACCGATTCGATGATCGAAATCTCCACCGGCATCTGCCACAGCCATGACGAGGCACTCTGGCAGTTGCGCGAGATGCGCGACCGCATGGCTGAAGCCGCCACGGCGCTGAACATCGGCATCTGCGGCGGCGGCACCCATCCGTTCCAGCAGTGGAGCCAGCGCCAGATTTCACAATCGCCGCGCTATCAGTACATCTCGGATCTGTACGGTTACCTCGCCAAGCAGTTCACCGTGTTCGGGCAGCACGTGCATATTGGCTGCCCGAATCCGGACGATGCGCTGTACCTGCTGCACGCCATGTCGCGCTACGTGCCGCACTTCATTGCGCTGGCCGCGTCGTCGCCGTTCGTGCAGGGCGTGGATACGGGGTTTGCTTCCGCGCGCATGAACTCGGTCAGCGCCTTCCCGATGTCGGGCCGCGCGCCGTTCGTGCTGACGTGGGACGCCTTCATCGCGTACTTCGATAAGATGCACGCCACCGGCGTCATCGAAAGCATGAAAGACTTCTATTGGGACATCCGCCCCAAGCCTGAATTCGGCACGATCGAAGTCCGCGTGATGGACACCCCGCTGACCGTTGAACGCGCCGCCGCCATCGCCGCCTATATCCAGGCGCTGGGCCGCTGGCTGCTGCTCGATCGCCCGTTCATGCCCGTGGAAGACGATTACCTCGTCTACACCTTCAACCGCTTCCAGGCATGCCGTTTTGGACTGGCCGGCGAATACGTCGACCCGGCCACGGGCAACCGTGGCGCGCTCGCCGATCACATCCTGGAAACAAGCAAGCTGCTGTCGGCGCATGCCGAGGCGCTGTCGTCCGAAGGCGCGCTCGACATGGTGCGGGAGGTGGTGGAGGCGCGCGACGCCGATGCGGAATGGATCCGCGCGGCGCAACGTGAAACCCGCAACCTGCATGAGACCGTGCGACGCGGTTGCGGGCGCTGGACACAGGCGGCAACGCAGCCCGCCTGACGCATCGAAGAACGGTCAGGCGCTGCGGACCGTTCCCGGCGCTTCCAGCCAGCGCTGCATGAACACGAGGTCGAGCCACTGGCCATGCTTGATGGCGGCCTCGGGCATGCGGCCCACTTCCTTGAAGCCGAGCTTTTCATGCAGGCGGATCGAGCCTGCATTGGCACCGTCGATGGCGCCCACCATCAGGTGTTTGCCCAGGGCAGCGGCACGTTCGCAGAGCGCTTCGACCAGCAGGCTGCCCAGCCCCTTGCCGCGCCAGTCGCGGTGAATGTGCACCGAGTGCTCGACGGTGGTGCGAAAGCCCGGGTAGGGCCGGAAATCCCCAAACGATGCAACGCCTGCCACCTGCCCGTCATCGTCGGCCACCAGCACCGGATACCCCTGCGTGGCACGCAAGGCCAGCCACGCGGTGCGGTCTTCCAGCGTGACGGGTGTTTCGGTGTAGATCGCATTGGAGGTGGCGATCACGTCGTTGTAGATGGCGAGGATGGCCGGCAGGTCGGCCTGCGTTGCGTCGCGGAGCAGCATGTTGCGGGATGGGTTCAGTGAGTCGGACGCACCGCGAGAACGCGGCGCGCGAAGGCCCAGCATACCAAGGCGAACACGATCAGCCCAAGCCATTGCGCCGTGCCTTCAAACGACGCGCCCACGATCGCCAGCGGCGCATCCTTGCCCGTGGCGCCGATCACTGCCGCCATCAGCACACCCACCAGGCTTTCACCCACGATCAGGCCCGACGCCAGCAGCACGCCGTGGCGGTTCGGCACCTCGGCATAGCGCGCATATGGCACGCCGGCGGCCTGTGCACGCCTGGCAAGAATTTTCTCGATGACCCACGCCAGCACCGCGCCGGCCACCAGCACCGTGCTGATCGTCGGCGGCAGGTAGATGCCAATACCGACTGCCAGCACGGGCAGCCGGGCGACACCGCCACGCTGCTTGAGCGCCCAGTCCACAGCGATCAGCAACACGCCGATGACGACGCCTGCAATCACCATGTTCCATTCCAACTGATGCGTGAAGATGCCGGTGGCGATGGCCGTCATGAGCGTGGCCTGCGGTGCGGACAGCGCCTGCGCGGCGTCCATGCCGGCACGCGGCAACGCGCCCGGGAAGCCATACGCGTTGTACAGCAGCTCCAGCACCGGCGAGATGACTGCCGCGCCCGCCACGCAGCCGATCAGCAGCGCCACCTGCTGGCGCCACGGCGTAGCCCCGACCAGCCAGCCGGTCTTCAGATCCTGCAGGTTGTCGTTGGAGATGGTCGCCACGGCCACCACGGCCGACGTTGTGAAGATCGCCAGCGCAATGCCCAGCTTGCTCGCTTCGGGCGAACCCACGATGCCGTTGTCCGCGCCGATGGCCAACAGCAGCAGCGACACCAAGGTGATGGCGATGATGCCGATGCCCGAGATCGGGCTCGACGACGAACCGATCAGCCCGGCCATGTAGCCGCACGCCGCCGCCACCAGAAAGCCGAACACCACTGCAAAGATCACCGCGCAGGTGATCAGCGTCCAGCGCGAGCCGACCGACAGCATGGTCGGCGCCAGGAATGCGGCAAAGGTGATCACCAGCACCACGACCATGGCCAGCGTGACCAGCAGAATCCAGCGCGGCGCCATGTCCTGCTCGGTGCGCAGCGCGCCATCAGCCTTCGGGCGCAGGCTGCCAAACGAGCGCTTCACGCCTTGCACCACCGGGCCGATCAGCGTGCCCAGCGTCCACACGGCCGCCACCGCAATCACGCCTGCGCCGATAAAGCGCACCTGCGTGCGCCACACATCCGTGCCGAACGCAGAGAGCGCCTTGCCGGCCGGCATCGGCGTGATGGAGGTCAGATACGGCACGGCGATGCCCCAGGCGATCACCAGGCCCACCAGCATGGCCAGCCCGGCCACCAGGCCAATCAGGTAGCCCGCGCCCAGCAGCGCGGTTGAAAAGCCCAGCGGCAAACGCACCACCGCAGCACCGGCTGCGAACCACCAGCTCGCGCCTTCGCCCAGCAGGCGCAGGCCGCTGGTGGCAAACGCCACGATGGCCGCGACGACGCCGCCCGCGGCCAGATCGCGCATGCCGGTGGCGGCGGGCACCGCATCGCCATCGGCCGCATCTTCACCGTCCGCCGACTGGCCGCTGCCCACGCGCAGGATTTCTGCTGCTGCGACGCCTTCGGGGTAAGGCAGGTCGCTCTGCACCACCATCGCGTGGCGCAGCGGAATCGTGAACACCACGCCCAGCATGCCGCCCGCCATGCAGACTCCAAACGTTTGCCAAAACGGGAAGCCTTGCCAGTGCCCGATCATCACCAGGCCGGGCAGGATGAAGATGATCGAAGACAGCGTCCCGGCCGCAGACGCCTGCGTCTGCACCATGTTGTTCTCGAGGATGTTCGTGCCGCCGAGCATGCGCAGCACCGCCATCGAAATCACCGCTGCGGGAATCGCCGATGAGAACGTCAGGCCGACTTTCAGGCCCAGGTACACGTTTGAAGCGGTAAAGATCACGGTGATGATCGCGCCAAGGATCATGCCGCGCAGCGTCAGCTCTGGCAGGGTCGCTGCCCGAATGTGCTGGGGAGGATGGAGGGATTGCATCCTGCGGGTCTCCAAAGAAGGTTCTTGTGGCGCGGATTATAGGAGTGGACGGGGGCGGGGGCGCGGTGGATTTTTTTGGGGTGTCCTCTAGATTTTTTGTTTTTGGTGCACCCCTTGTTTCATCCCCTGCCGGGAACGAAAGGGAGATGGACCACCAACGCAAAAACCAAAATCAACACTCCACAATATTCACCGCCAACCCACCCCGCGCCGTCTCCTTGTACTTCGTCTTCATATCCGCCCCCGTCTCCCGCATCGTCTTGATCACGGAGTCGAGCGAAACATAATGCGTGCCATCCCCCCGCAACGCCATGCGCGCCGCATTCACCGCCTTCACAGACGCCATCGCATTGCGCTCGATGCACGGAATCTGCACCAGCCCGCCAACCGGGTCGCATGTCAGCCCCAGGTTGTGCTCCATGCCGATCTCCGCTGCGTTCTCGACCTGCGCAGGCGTGCCGCCCAGTACCGCTGCCAGCGCTCCGGCAGCCATCGAACACGCCACGCCGACTTCGCCCTGGCAGCCGACTTCCGCGCCCGAGATCGACGCGTTCATCTTGTAAAGCATGCCGATCGCGCCAGCGGTGAGCAGAAAATCCACGATGCCGTTGTCGTTCGCGCCGGGAACGAAGCGGTCGTAGTAATGCATCACGGCCGGGATGATCCCGGCTGCGCCGTTGGTCGGTGCCGTGACGACGCGCCCGCCCGCGGCGTTCTCTTCGTTAACTGCAATCGCATACAGGTTCACCCAATCGATGACCGACAGCGGATCGGACAGCGTACGTTCGGCCTGCACCGTGAGCGTTGAATACAACTCGGCTGCGCGGCGACGCACGTGGAACGGGCCCGGCAGTTCGCCTTCCGTGCGGCAGCCGCGCGCGACGCACGCCTGCATCACGTGCCAGATGTTGAGCAGGCCGGCGCGCACTTCGGCTTCGCTGCGCCACGTCAGTTCGTTTTCGAGCATCAGCCGGGCGATGGATTTGCCCGTCGATTCGCACATCGCCAGCAGTTCCTTGCCGCTGCGGAACGGGTGCGGCAACTGGTCATGCGCGGCAAGCACCTGCGTGTTCGGTGCGCCGGCCGTGACGACAAAGCCACCGCCCACCGACAGGTAGCGCGCCTCGCGCAGCCGCTCGCCTGCTGCATCGAAGGCGTGGAACTTCATGCCGTTCGGGTGCTCTGCCATCGCCTCGCGGCGATAGAAGGCGATGTGCTCCTTCTCGGTAAAGCGCACCGCATGGCGGCCCAGCAGCGACAGCGATTGCGAGGCGCGCAGCTCCGCCAGCTTGGCATCGATGGAGTCGGGGTCGATGGTGTCCGGCGCCTCGCCCATCAGGCCAAGGATGACGCCGCGGTCCGTGCCGTGGCCCTTGCCGGTGGCGCCGAGCGAACCGTACAGCTCGACGCGGACACTGGCGACTTGCGGCATCAGCCCATCGGCTTCGAGGCCGGAGGCGAACATCAGCGCGGCGCGCATCGGCCCGACGGTGTGCGAGCTGGACGGACCGATGCCGATCTTGAAGAGGTCGAAAACAGAAACAGCCATGGGTAAGGCTCCGGGGGCGTTTTGCAAAAGGGGCGAGTCGGCTTGTGGCCGCCCGCGCACGGGTTGTTCAGATGCAAACGGCCGCCCCGTGGTGCGAGGCGGCCGCCTGTGGCGTAGCGCGATGGCAATCGCGCACCGGGTCGCCGGCTTAGTCCTGCGCGTACTCGCTCATCGGCACGCAGGCGCAGAACAGGTTGCGATCGCCGTAGACGTTGTCGGCGCGGCCAACCGGCGGCCAGTACTTGCGTGCGCGCAACGATGCCACCGGGTAGGCGGCCTGCTCACGCGTGTACTTGTGCGACCAGTCATCGGCCATCACCACGGCTGCGGTGTGCGGCGCGTGCTTGAGCGGGTTGTCTTCGCGGTCGAATTCGCCCGAGATCACCTTGTCGACTTCGCCGCGGATGGCGATCATCGCGTCGATGAAGCGGTCGAGTTCCACCTTCGGCTCGCTTTCGGTCGGCTCGATCATCAGCGTGCCCGGTACCGGGAAGCTCATCGTCGGCGCGTGGAAGCCGAAGTCCATCAGGCGCTTGGCGATGTCTTCGTTGCTGATGCCCGATTCCTTCTGCAGCGGACGGATATCGAGAATGCACTCGTGCGCTACCAGCCCGTGCGCGCCCGTGTACAGCACCGGGTAGTACGGCGCGAGACGCTTGGCCACGTAGTTGGCCGACAGGATGGCCGTCTCGGTGGCGGCGGTCAGGCCGGCGGCACCCATCATGGCGATGTACATCCACGAGATCGGCAGGATCGACGCCGAACCGAATGCCGACGCCGACACGTTGCCGATGTTCTGGCTGGCATCTTCACCCGACGCCGCGCGGCCGGGCAGGAACGGCGCGAGGTGCGCACCCACGGCCACCGGACCAACGCCCGGGCCGCCGCCGCCGTGCGGAATGCAGAACGTCTTGTGCAGGTTCAGGTGCGAGACGTCGCCGCCGAAGTGGCCCGGTGCGGCGGTGCCGACCATGGCGTTCATGTTGGCGCCGTCCACGTAGACCTGGCCGCCGTGGCTGTGCACGATTTCGCAGACGCGCTTCACGCCTTCCTCGAACACGCCGTGCGTGGACGGGTAGGTGATCATGATCGCCGCGAGGTTCTTGCTGTGCTCGGCCGCCTTCTTCTCCAGATCGGCCAGATCGACGTTGCCGCGCTCATCACACGCCACGACAACGACCTGCATGCCGGCCATCTGCGCCGATGCCGGGTTCGTACCGTGCGCCGACGATGGGATCAGGCACACGTTGCGGTGCGCTTCGCCACGGCTGGCGTGGTAGGCGTGAATGATCAGCAGACCGGCGTATTCACCTTGCGAACCCGCGTTCGGCTGCAGGCTCACGGCGGCGTAGCCGGTAGCGGCGCACAGCATCTGTTCGAGCTGGTCGATCATCTCGCGGTAGCCGACGGTCTGGTCGGCCGGTGCGAACGGGTGGATGTTCGAAAACTCGGGCCACGTCACCGGCAGCATTTCTGCGGTGGCGTTGAGCTTCATCGTGCACGAGCCCAGCGGGATCATCGTGCGGTCCAGCGCGAGATCCTTGTCGGCAAGGCTGCGCAGGTAGCGCAGCATTTCGTGCTCCGAGTGGTGCGCGTTGAACACCGGGTGCGTCAGGTACGCGCTTTGGCGCACCAGCGAGGCCGGATACGCATCGGCCACGCCCGCTTCGGTCTGGTCGAAGTCCGGTGCGGCGGCGTGGGCGGCATGCGCGAAGACTTCCCACAGCGCCACGACGTCGGCGCGCGTGACGGTCTCGTCCAGCGAGATGCCCAGTCGTGCGTCGTCGATCTGGCGCAGGTTGATGCCGTGCGCCTGTGCTGCGATGTGCAGGTTCGCGGTGCGCGGGCCAGTGACAACGGTCAGCGTGTCGAAGAAGGCGTCGGATTCCAGCGTGTAGCCGATTGCGCGCAGGCCGGCGGCCAGCGTGGCGCTCAGGCGGTGCACGCGCTGGGCGATGCGCTTCAGGCCTTGCGGGCCGTGGTAGACGGCGTACATCGATGCCATCACCCCCAGCAGCACCTGCGCGGTACAGATGTTCGAGGTCGCCTTCTCACGACGGATGTGCTGTTCGCGCGTTTGCAGTGCGAGGCGGTAGGCCGGATTGCCTTGCGCATCGATCGTCACGCCGACCAGTCGGCCGGGCATCGAGCGCTTGAACGCATCGCGCACGGCCATGTAACCGGCGTGCGGGCCGCCGAAACCGAACGGCACGCCAAAACGCTGCGTGTTGCCGATCACGACGTCTGCACCCCATTCGCCCGGCGCGGCCAGCAGCGTGAGTGCCAGCAGGTCGGCGGCGGCTACGACCAGACCGCCGGCGGCGTGCACGGCATCGGTCAGGGCCTGGTACGTCGCCAGATCGCCCAGCAGCGCACCGTTGGCGCCCGGGTATTGCAGCAGCACGCCAAACGCGTCGTGCTTGGCCGCATCGGCCGCCGGGCCGGTCACCACTTGCACGCCGATCGGCTCGGCGCGCGTGCGCACGACTTCCAGCGTTTGCGGCAGCACGTCGTCCGCCACGAAGAACACGGTCGACTTCGACTTGCCAATGCGCTGCAGCAGCGTCATGGCTTCAGCTGCGGCGGTCGCTTCGTCCAGCATCGACGCATTGGCGATGTCCATGGCCGTCAGGTCGATCACCATCTGCTGGAAGTTCAGCATCGCTTCCAGGCGGCCCTGCGAGATTTCCGGCTGATACGGCGTGTACGCCGTGTACCAGGCAGGGTTCTCGAGGATGTTGCGCAGGATGACGCCTGGCGTATGCGTGCCGTAATAGCCCTGGCCGATCAGGCTCTTGACCACGCGGTTCTGCCCGGCGATGCCGCGCAGCTTGGCAAGCGCCGCTTCTTCGGTCAGCGGCTGCGTGAATTCGCCCAGCGGCATGCCGTCCTGGCGGCGGATGGCCGGCGGAATCACGGCGTCGATCAGCGCGGCGCGGCTGGTGTAGCCCAGCGTGCCGAGCATGGCGGTCTGCTCGTCGGCAGACGGGCCGATGTGGCGGTGCGCGAAGGCGTCGCGCGCCTCCAGGTCAGCCAACGTCGGGCGTTCGGCGGCAAGCGCCGAGGAAGCGGGGTGCGGAGCGTTCATGGCAAGGGCTCGAAATTCAGGCGATGCAAGCAATGGCCGATGCGCAGCGCAGGTCAGGGCGCGCGCACCGGCCGGAGGACCGGCTTAGCCGATCTTGGCTTCGTAATCAGCAGCCGACATCAGGGCGTTCACGTCGTCGGCGTTGGCCGGCTTGATCTTGAACAGCCAAGCGTCGTAGGCGCCTGCGTTCACGGATTCCGGCGCGCCCGCGGCATCTGCGTTGTTGGCGACGATCTCGCCGGCCACCGGGGCGAAGATGTCGGAAGCGGCCTTGACAGACTCCACCACGGCAATCGCTTCGTCCTTGGCGACGGCGCGGCCGGCTTCCGGCAGCTCCAGGAAGACGATGTCGCCGAGCTGTTCCTGCGCGAAGTCGGTAATGCCGATGGTCAGCGTGCCGTCGGCTTCAACGCGGATCCACTCGTCGTGTTCGGTGTACTTCAGATCGGCGGGGACGTTGCTCATGAAAGGTTTCTCCGGAAGATGGGTATGGGGGAATGCAGATTCGGTGTTCAGCTGACCAGCGCCTTGCCATTGCGCACGAACGGCAGTTTAACCACAGTCGCGGTCAACTTGCGGTCGCGAATTTCGACCTGCACGTCGGTGCCGACGGGCACCTCCTTGGGCAGGCGCGCCAGTGCGATGGAGAGCGACAGGCTCGGGCTGAACGTGCCGCTGGTGATCTCGCCGTCACCGGCGGCGGTGATGACTTTCTGGTGGGCGCGCAGCACGCCGCCCTTGTCGCGCAGGATCAGGCCGACGAACTGTTCGCGTTGTCCACCGGCTTGCAGCGCGGCCTTGCCGGTGAAGTCGCGTTCGCTTTGCAGGTCGACCGTCCAGGCGAGGCCGGCGTCGAGCGGCGAGACGTGCTCGTCCATGTCCTGGCCGTAGAGGTTCATGCCGGCTTCCAGGCGCAGCGTGTCGCGCGCGCCGAGGCCTGCCGGGCGCACGCCGGCCTGCAGCAGGCGCTCCCACACGCCCGCGATCTGCGCGGCCGGCACGACCAGTTCGAAACCGTCTTCACCGGTGTAGCCGGTTCGGGCCACCATGATCTCGCCCACGTTTTCCACGGTCACAAAGCCCGCGTTGAACGGCTTCAGCGCGTCGCCCACGGCCTGCGAGCCGGGCAGCGCGGCGTAGGTCTTGGCACGCGCGTTCGGGCCCTGCACCGCCAGGATGCCCAGTGGCTCGGCACCCGCGTTGTTGTCGGAGCGGCGCGGCGTGATCGTCACGTCGGTGCCGGCGGCGGCGTTCTGCGCGACGATCCATTCCAGGTCCGTCGGGGCGGTGCCTGCGTTGACCACCAAGCGGAACCAGTCTTCGCGGAAGAAGTAGACGATCAGATCGTCGATCACGCCGCCCTTGGGGTTCAGCATGCAGCTGTAGAGCGCCTTGCCGGGCGTCTGGAGCTTGTCGACATTGTTGGCGAGCAGCCCACGCAGGAAGTCGCGCACGCGCGCGCCGGTGAGGTCGACCACGCACATGTGCGAGACGTCGAAGACGCCGGCGTCCTGGCGCACGGCGTGGTGCTCTTCGATTTGGGAGCCGTAGTTGACGGGCATGTCCCAGCCGCCAAAGTCGACCATGCGGGCGCCCAGCGAGCGGTGGATGGCATTGAGCGGCGTGTGTTGGAGCGTCATGGAATCTCTCGGCAGAGGCGCCGCCACTGTGGCCGGGCGCGGCGCGTTATTCGGGACCAGAAAAGCAAAAAGGCCACCCGCGCAGCCTGATGCCTCATGGTGACGCCATGAAGATCAACAAGCTGCGCAGATGGCCCCTCTGTCCTTGGTACCTGAGAGATTGCGAAGCGGGGCGCATAGCGGTGCGCGCCGTTCGTGAGCCCCTTCGGTGGGCGCCCGCAGTGGTCGTGCGGCGCCAGCTCTCCAGAGTGCGGTCGGACGCATGTCCGCCGATCCGCCCGGTCCTGGATGCCTGAGAGTTTTCGGGTGCTACCCCTTCGGCGGCGCCTTGCCGTGTACGGCGGGCACGCTCTCCCGGATGGATGGGCGGAATTTACGGAAGGGGGATGGGATTGTCAATCAGGACAAATCGATGGCGCATTTTGGCAGCCACACAGCCAAAAACGGCCACACCTTCGGGGCGCTGGCGGGGCCGCCAACCCAAAGCGTGTGGCCGGAGTGCGGCTGTTGGTTGGTGTTGCTTCGACTTACTTGCCGATTTGGCGACTGACCTGGTTTTCCTGCTGGTTCAGCGTGCGCTGTTCCTGCTTGGTGATGTGCCCACCGTTTTGCGAGGCCATGTCGCGCTCTTCCTGGCGAATCTGGCGGTCTTCCTTGTGCAGCTGGCGCGCCTGGCCCTTGGTGATTTCGCCTTCCTTCACTTCGTTGTGGATACGCTTGTTCTGGTTGGCGAGGCGGTGGTTGACCTCGGCGCGGCGCGGGTGGTCCTTTTGCCATTGCGTCTGGGCGAAGGCGCCGGTGGTGGCGGACAGGGCGACGGCGGTTACGGCCAGGATCTTGGCGATGCGGTTCATGGTTTCTTCCTCCGGTGGGCGGCTGACCGATTCAGCCGCTGTCCCGTCCATAACGGCACGTTTTGGCTCCGGGCTGACCGCCATCGTGTAACGGGGCGTAAGCGGTGTAACGGCCGGAAGCAAAGCGAGGGGCGCAAACGCGTGCGGTGCGGTATTGGCACCTCCGACAGCGCCCCGGCAAACGGCTTTTCATCGGCTCAATCGATGCAAACGCGCCGTGCTACCATCGCCCTCCGCTGTCGTTCCCGCCTGCTTTTTCTTCCGCCTGTTCCCATGTCTTCCGGTCTCGCCCACGGGCTCAATGCTGCCCAATCCGAAGGTGTGCATTACCTCGACGGCCCATGCCTGGTGCTGGCCGGGGCGGGCTCGGGCAAGACGCGCGTGATCACGCAGAAGATCGCGCACCTGATCCTCGACAAGGGCTTCGAGCCGCGTCACATCGCCGCCGTCACGTTCACCAACAAGGCGGCCAAGGAAATGCAGGAGCGCGTGGCCAAGCTGATGGACGGCAAGACGCGCGAAGACGGCAAGCGCATTCCCATCAAGCAGTTGACGGTCTGTACGTTCCACTCGCTGGGCGTGCAGATCCTGCGGACCGAAGCCGAGCACGTGGGCCTGAAGCCGCGCTTCTCGATCATGGATTCGGACGACTGCTTCGGGATGATCCAGGAGCAGTTGGCGACCACCGACAAGCAGTTGATCCGCCGCGTGCAGAGCACGATCTCGCTGTGGAAAAACGGTCTCGTCGATCCGGACACCGCGATTGCCGAGGCGCTCGCCAACAACAATGTTGATGATCACCAGGCGGCGCTCGTCTACCGCAACTACGTGGCGACGCTGCATGCGTATCAGGCGGTGGATTTTGACGACCTGATCCGGATTCCCGCCGAGCTGTTCGCGCGCAATGAAGAGGTGCGCCTGAAGTGGCAGAACCGTCTGCGCTACTTCCTCGTCGATGAATACCAGGACACCAACGCTTGCCAGTATCAACTGTTGAAGCTGCTGGCGGGGGGCTCGCACTTGCGTGCGCCGGCCTTCACGGCGGTGGGCGACGACGATCAGGCCATCTATGGCTGGCGGGGCGCCACGCTCGACAACCTCAAGCTGCTGCAGACGGATTTCCCGAACCTGAAGGTGATCAAGCTGGAGCAGAACTACCGCTCCACGGTGCGTATTCTGAATGCCGCCAACGCGGTCATCGCACAGAACCCGAAGCTGTTCGAGAAGACGCTGTGGAGCGAGCACGGCATGGGCGACGCGATCAACGTGACGAGCGCCAATGACGAGGAGCACGAGGCCGAGAGCGTCGTCTTCAAGCTGTCCGCCCACAAGTTCGAGCGCCGCGCGCAGTTTCGGGATTACGCGATTCTGTATCGCGGCAACTTCCAGGCGCGTCTGTTCGAGCAGATCCTGCGGCGCGAGCGCATTCCGTACGTGCTCTCGGGTGGGCAGAGCTTTTTCGACAAGGCCGAGATCAAGGATCTGTGCGCGTATCTGCGCCTGATTGCCAACGCGGATGATGATCCTGCGTTCATCCGCGCCATCACCACACCCAAGCGCGGCGTGGGGAATGCGACGCTCGAAGTGCTGGGTTCGTTTGCGGGGCAGGCCAAGGTGTCGCTGTTCGAGGCGGCGATGATGGGTGGTATCGAAGCACAGCTTGCGCCGCGCCAGCTTGAGCCGTTGCGCGTGTTCTGCGAGTTCATCGTGCGGCTGTCGGACCGCGCCGCCAAGGAGCCTGCTGCCACGCTGCTCGACGAGATGATGGAAGGCATCCATTACGAGGCCTACCTGTACGACACCTATGACGAGCGCCAGGCCCAGAACAAGTGGACCAACGTGCTGGAGTTTCTCGACTGGCTCAAGCGCAAGGGCACCAAGCCGGAGAAGGAAAGCGAAGAAGACGCCACCGGTTTCGACAATGCCGATGGCCTGATGGACGCCGGCAAGAACCTGCTGGAACTCACGCAGACCATCGCGCTGATCAGCATGCTCGAAGGCCGGGAAGAGGACCCGGATGCGGTGCGCCTGTCCACGCTGCATGCGAGCAAGGGGCTGGAGTATCCGCACGTGTTCCTGGTCGGCGTGGAAGAGGGCATCCTGCCGCACTGCCGCGAAGACGATGAGTTGACCGACGAGAAGATCGAAGAAGAACGGCGGCTGATGTATGTGGGTATCACGCGGGCACAGCGCAGCCTGCATATCAGCTGGTGCAAGAAGCGCAAGCGCGCGAGAGAGACGGTGGTGTGTGAGCCGTCGCGCTATATCGCCGAGATGAAGCTTGGGGAAGATGCCGGCCCGACGCCGGAGGACACCATGCCGGCGATGTCGCCGAAGGATCGGTTGGGGGCGTTGAAGGGGTTGTTGGCGGCTAAGAAACCTGTGGCTTCGTGAGGGGGTTTTGGTTTTTGGTTTTGGTGCATCCCTTGTTTCATCCCCTGCCGGGGCTGACTCACTTTCTTTGTCTTGCCAAAGAAAGTAAGCAAAGAAAGGCGCGCCCGAGATGGCGAAAGATTCCTTCAATTTCCGTAACCGGGCGGAGGCGGGGAAAACTCGCTGCGCTCAGACAGTTCCCCGCCTTTTTTCCGCCCGCTTACGAAAATTGAAGGCGCCATCTAGGGCAGGAAAGTCAAAGGACAAAAGCCACACCCTCGGGGCGCAAGCCCAAACGAAAAGGCCAACCTCACGACGGGTTGGCCTTTCTCTTTTGACGTTGAGCCCTTGATGGCGCCTTGAATTTTTGTGAGCGGGCTGGAAAAGGAAGGAGGCTTGTCTGAGCGCAGCGAGTTTGCCTCCTTCCCCGCACGGTCACACAAATTCAAGGGGAAGTCGCCATCTCGGGCGCGCCTTTCTTTGCTTACTTTCTTTGGCAAGACAAAGAAAAGTAAGTCGGTCCCGGCAGGGAACGAAAGGAGGGCGGACCACCAAGCCAGAATCAATTCCCCGCTCCCTGAATGTAATTCAGATCAACAAACTCGCTTCCCCGATTTCCACGCGTGAAATCCAGCGTGAACCCGCCCACATCAACGCGCGTCTGCAACGCGCGCCGCAGTTCCACGCCGGTCATCTTGCCGCCCGCGGCATTCATCGCCTGAATCAAATACACCGCGGCGATATACCCCGATAGCGTCGCAGCGGAAGGCGGTTCATCCAGAAACTGCTTCATCCGCGCCATATGCTCGCGCGCGACTTTGGTGACGCCGCTGGCCGGGTTTGGCACCGTCTGGGCGAGCAGCATGCCGCCGCTGTAGCCGGAGCCCAGGATTTCGCGCGCCACTTGAGGGTTGACGGACGACAGCCCGACCAGAAAGCCATACCAGCCCTGCTGCGCCAGCGCACGTCCGACGGTGGCGTAGGTGAGCGTGTCGCCGGCGATGATCACCGCTGTTGGCTTTGTCGGCGCGATGCGGGCCGCAAGCTCGGCCGGGTCTCCGGTAAGTGTGTAAAGGTCCAGCGTTTCGGCAGCATTTCCCTTGGCGATCGAGCCACGCAGACGCACCCCGAGTTGCGGATCGAAGCCCGCTGCCGTGACGAGTGCAATCCGCCGCATGCCGAACTGCCGCAGCCGGTTGTGCGCGGCGACGATTTCGTGGTCGTAATCGGGGCGGATGAACAAAACGTTGTCGGCGGTCGACGTCGCACCTGAGAGCGGGGCGAGCAACGGCACATTGCGCCGTGCGATCTCGGGAGACGCTGCCAGCACCGGCAGCAAGCGTTCGCTTACGCCAAAGAGCAACTCGACATGGTCGCGTTCGATCATGTCAACGGCCTGCGGGATGGCTTCGTTGAGCGCCGCCTCGCGCCGGACGAGGCTGATGCGCCGGCCCTTGATGCCGCCGCTCTGGTTGGCTGCATCGAAAGCCACCTTGGCGCCCGCCATGAAGTCGCGCGCATAGTCGGCCTGGTCTGCGCCGCGCTCGATCAGTTGCCCCACGACGAACGACGTGCCTTGCGCATGCGCCGTCAGCGTGACGGCCGCCCAGGCCAGTGCGCACGCGCCGCGGCGTGCCAGTCTCTGCCACATGGTGCTTCCCCCAAAAGACGAGTCGACGGCCTGTGCTGTTGTGTTGTTTTGACGGCCTGCGTACGACGGGCGACGAGCCCTTGGCGCCGATCGCCGATGTTAGGGGGCAGAACATGACAGATCGGTGAAGTTGGGGCCCTCCCAACGGAGGGTGAGGCGCGTTTGAACAGGCGTTGACGGACGTTGACACACATCAACGCGGCGCCCACATCGCAGTTTTAGGATGAGGCATCGCCCCCACAACGATCGCCCCCATGTTTCCGTTCGCCAAGCCGGCCGACAATCCGTCCGCCGCAAATGACACCGCCTTCCGCTGGTCGGCGCCGCAGGTGCGCGCGCTCGCGCAGCGCTTTGATACGCACGGCCCGCGCTACACCTCGTACCCAACGGCCGACCGCTTTCACAACAAATTCGGCAACGCCGATTACCTCGACGCCTTGCACCGCCGCGCCGCGATCGCGCCCGCGCTGCATGCGCCGCTGTCGCTGTACATGCACCTGCCGTTCTGCGCGAACCTTTGCTACTACTGCGGCTGCAACAAGGTCATCACAAAGGATCACTCCCGCAGCGCACGGTACGTTGAAACGCTCGCCCGCGAGATGGCGATGGTCGCCAACCAGATCGGCCCACTGCGCCGCGTGACGCAGTTGCATTGGGGCGGCGGCACGCCGACTTTTCTTGCGCACGACGAAATGCGTGCCGTGATGGCCGCCACGCGCGAGCATTTCGACGTGGCCAACGATGGGGAGATCTCCGTCGAACTCGACCCGCGCCATGCCGACGACGCCACGCTCGAAGTATTGGCCGAGATCGGTTTCAACCGCGCAAGCCTGGGCATCCAAGACTTTGACCCCGACGTCCAGCGCGCGGTCCACCGCATCCAAAGCGTGGAAGAGACACGTCGCGTGGTCGACACCGCGCGCCGGCTGGGCTTCGAGTCGATCAGCTTCGACCTGATCTACGGCTTGCCATATCAGCGCACGGAAACCTTCAACGCCACGCTGGATCGCGTGCTGGAGATGGCGCCCGATCGGCTGTCCGTCTACAGCTATGCGCATCTGCCGCACCTGTTCAAGGCGCAGCGCCGCATCGACATGCTCACGCTGCCTACCGCCGACGAAAAGCTCGACTTGCTCGCCATGACGGTCGAGCGGCTCGTCGCCGAAGGCTATGTCTACATCGGCATGGATCACTTTGCGCGGCCTGACGATGCACTCGCCGTCGCACAGCGTGAAGGGCGGCTGCAGCGCAATTTCCAGGGCTATTCCACGCACGCCGATTGCGACATGCTGGCGTTTGGCGTGTCCGCCATCAGCCGCGTGGGCGATGTGTATGCGCAGAACGAAAAGGATCTCGACGCGTACTACGCTCGCATCGACGCAGGCGAGCTGGCCGTGCTGCGCGGCATGTCGCTCACGCCGGACGATCACGTGCGCCGCGCGCTGATCGGCGAGCTGATGTGCGGATTTGAATTGAACATGCGCGCATTCGGCGCGCGCCACGGGCTGGACTTCAAGCGCAGTTTTGCGGACGAGTTGCAGGCGCTGGCGCCGCTGGAAGAAGCCGGGCTGGTGAAGGTCGGGGACGAGCGCATCGTCATCACACCGCAAGGGCGGCTGCTCGTGCGCCGCATCGCGATGGTGTTCGATGCGCACCTGCGCGAGGCGGGCACGGAGCGCGCGATGGAAGCCGAGGGCAAGCCCGTCACCTTTGTCCCGCGCTACTCCAAGGTGGTCTGACCTTCCTGCTGGCCCGAAGCCACGTCAGACCGTTGCCGGTTCGGGCTGCAGTGCAGTGGTTTGCGTCTGGGCGCTGACCAACGTCTGTGGCCATATTTCTGCCAGGCGCAGCAGGTTGGTTGACCCGGCCTGACCGAACGGCATGCCCGCCGTGATGGCGATCTGGTCGCCCGACACGGCAAAGCCTTCACGCGCGGCGGCGCGGCACGCCGCGTCCACCATCTCGTCGACATTGCTCACATCGGGGCTGACCGTGCTATGCACGCCCCACGCGATCGCCAGCCGGCGCGCTGTATCCAGGCGCGGCGTGATGCTGACGATGGGCGCCAGTGGCCGCTCGCGTGCGGCGCGCAGGCTCGTCTTGCCGCTGGACGTGTAGGTGACGGTAGCCACTGCACCCAGGATGTGCGTGACGTCGCGCAGGGCTGCGCAGATGGCATCCTGGCGCGTGGGCAGCGGCGGTTGATGCTGCGCGTCGATCAGGTTGCGGTACAGCGGGTCGCGCTCGGTCTCGGCAATGATGCGGTTCATGATGCTGACCGCCGCCACCGGATGCTTGCCGCTGGCCGACTCGGCCGACAGCATCACGGCATCGGTGCCGTCGTACACGGCGCTGGCCACGTCGGAGGCTTCGGCACGTGTCGGCACTGGCGCTTCGATCATCGATTCCAGCATCTGCGTGGCCACGACCACCGGCTTGCCGTGCTGGCGCGCCATGCGCAGGATGCACTTCTGCACGCCGGGCACGCGCTCGGGCGGCAGCTCGACGCCCAGATCACCACGCGCCACCATCAGCGCGTCGGAGGCCTGCACGATGTCTTCCAGATGCAGCAGCGCTGCGGGCTTCTCGATCTTGGAGAGCAGCCCGGCGCGGTCGCCAATGATCTCGCGTGCGGCGATCACATCTTCGGCGCGCTGCACGAACGACAGCGCAATCCAGTCCACACCCAATGACAGCGCGAAGTCCAGATCGCGCAGATCTTTCTCGGTAAGCGCGGGAATGGGAATCACGGCATCCGGCACATTCACGCCCTTGCGGTCGGACAGCGGGCCGCCATCGACCACGCGCGTGACGATGGCCGTCGGGTCGGCGGCTTCCACGGCCAGGCGGATCTTGCCGTCATCGAGCAACAGCGATTGCCCCGGCGCGGCCGCGGCATACAACTCGGGGTGCGGCAGGTGCACACGCGTGACATCACCCGGCGCCGGATCGCGGTCGAGCACAAAGCGATCACCGTTCTTGAGCACGACGCGGCCGTCGGCAAACGTGCCGATGCGCAACTTCGGGCCTTGCATGTCTGCGAGGATGCCGATCGGGCGGCCGGTCTCGGCCTCCACCGCGCGCACGGTGTCGTAGCGCTTGCGGTGGTCTTCGTGCGAGCCGTGGCTGAAGTTCAGGCGGAAGACGTCTGCGCCGGCGTCGAAGAGGGCGCGGATGGTGTCTTTGTCGCTGCTGGCGGGGCCTAGGGTGGCTAGGATTTTGGTATTGCGGAAGCGGCGCATCGTTGATGGCTCCGGTGGCTGGCTATTGCTTGCTGCGTTTGCGGACCTTGGCGGTCCATCTCCCTTTCACCCCCTGCCGGGGGCGACTCACTTTCTTTGTCTTGCCAAAGAAAGTCAGCAAAGAAAGGCGCGCCCGAGATGGCGACCCCTTCCTTGAATTTGTGTAACCGGGCGGAGACGGGGAAAACTCGCTTCGCTCAGACAGTTCCCCATCTTGTTTCCGCCCGCTTACACAAATTCAAGGCGCCATCTAGGGCAAGGTACGGCCACACAATCTGTGTGCTGACCTAGAGGCTCTTGTTTGTTGCTGTTGCTGCTCGCCTTGCTTCGCGTTGTGCTGCTGGGTCCTGCTGCAGTCGTGCTCCGATTGTTTGGCCCTTGGAGCCCTAGATGGCGCGTTGAATTTCTGTTGCAGAGAGGAAAAAGGAAGGGAAACTGTCTGAGCGAAGCGAGTTTTTCCCTTCCCCTCCCTGCGACATAAATTCAAGGAGTCTTTCGCCATCTCGGGCGCGCCTTTCTTTTGCTTACTTTTCTTTGGCAAGACAAAGAAAAGTGAGTCAGCCCCGGCAGGGGATGAAACAAGGGATGAACCAAAAACATCAATCCATCCCCGCATCCGAATCCACTCAGCCAGTAATCAAAATCGCCCGAAAATCATTCACATTCGTCCGCGTAGGCCCAGTCACAATCAAATCCCCCAACGCATCAAAGAACCCATACCCGTCGTTGTTGTCGAGCAATTGCTTCGGCTTCAACCCAAGCGCTTCAGCACGCGCCAGGCTATCCGGCGTAAGAATCGCCCCAGCGTTGTCTTCGGACCCATCGATGCCATCGGTATCGCAAGCAATCGCATGCACACCCGGCAGGCCATCCAACGCCACGCCCAGCGCCAGCAGGAACTCGGCATTGCGCCCGCCGCGGCCGCTACCGCGCACCGTCACGGTCGTCTCACCGCCCGACAGAATCACGCACGGCTTGGTGAACGGCTGATCGCGCGCCACGATCTGCCGCACGATGCCGGCGTGGACTTCGGCCACATCGCGTGCTTCGCCTTCAATGCTGTCCGACAGGATGTGTGCCTCGTAACCGAGCGCGCGTGCCTGCGCGGCGGCAGCTTCCAGCGCGTGCTGGGCCGTCGCAATGACGTGACTGCGATGGCCGTCAAAGCCTGCATCGCCGGGTTTGGGTGTTTCGCCCGCGCCGGTTTCCAGATGACGGCGTACCGCTTCGGGCACGTCGATGCCGTATTTGTCGATCACGGTCAGGGCATCCGCGCAGGTGGTGGCGTCGGGTAGCGTCGGGCCGCTGGCGATGAGCGTCGGGTCGTCGCCTGGAATATCGGAGATCAGCAGCGTCTCGACGCGTGCCGGTGCGCATGCCAGCGCCAGGCGCCCGCCTTTGATTGACGACAGGTGCTTGCGCACGCAGTTCATCTCGCCGATGCTGGCGCCGCTTTTGAGCAGCGCGCGGTTGACGGACTGCTTGTCGGCCAGCGTCAGGCCCTCCGCCGGTGCAGCCAGAAGGGCCGAGCCACCGCCCGAGATCAGGCACAGCACGAGGTCGTCTTCCGTCAAACCATCGAGCAGGCCGACCATGCGTTGCGCAGCGCGTTGGCCGGCTGCATCGGGCACCGGGTGCGAGGCTTCCACCACTTCGATACGGCCTTGTGTGCCAGGCGCGCGGCCGTGCTCGTAACGCGTGACGACCAGGCCAGACAGATCGCCCTTCCAGTGCTGCTCCACCGCCTCGGCCATCGCTGCTGCGCCTTTGCCGGCGCCGATGACGATGGTGCGGCCACGCGGCGGTTCAGGCAGGAATGCCTGCAGGCATTGCGCCGCGCTGACCGCAGCCACCGCAGTATCAAACAGGCCGTGCAGCAACGCGCGCGGCGACGGATTGGGCAAGGCAGCGCGCAGGGCGGCCTGGGCAGACTGGTCGTGGTGCATGGCAGAAAGCGGGGGAGACAGCAAAAAGACTGCCGCCGCCCGAAGGCTGCGACAGTGCACACAACTTAGGCGCGCATTCAGGCGATGTCGTGGTTCGACATGATCTCGATCGCGCGGCACAAGGCCGAATGATCTTGCTTGCCCATGCCGTTGGCGGCGCAGGTGTTGAACAGCTCCTGCGCGGTGGCCGTGTTCGGCAGGGCCACGCCCAGCGTCTTGGCGCCCTGCAGGGCCAGGTTCAAGTCCTTCTGGTGCAGCTCGATGCGGAAGCCCGGGTCGAACGTGCGCTTCACCATGCGCTCGCCGTGCACTTCAAGAATGCGCGACGCAGCGAAGCCGCCCATCAGTGCCTGACGTACCTTTGCGGGATCGGCACCCGCCTTCGATGCAAACAGCAGCGCTTCGGACACGGCCTGGATGTTCAGCGCCACGATGATCTGGTTGGCCACCTTGGTGGTCTGGCCGTCACCGTTGCCGCCGACCAGCGTGATGTTCTTGCCCATCAGGTTGAACAGCGGAGCAACGCGGTCGAACGCAGCCTGCTCACCGCCCACCATGATCGTCAGCGACGCAGCCTTCGCGCCCACTTCACCGCCCGACACCGGAGCGTCCAGGTACTGCGCGCCGGTCTTGTTGATGCGGGCTGCAAAGTCTTTCGTCGCGATCGGCGAGATCGAGCTCATGTCGACGACGATCTTGCTGGCAGCAGCGTCCTTGCCGGCATCCTTCAGCGCCTTGGCGACGCCCTTCTCGCTGAACAGCACGGCTTCAACGTGCGGGGTGTCCGGCACCATGATGAAGATGATGTCGGCGCGCTTGGCGACTTCTTCCGCGCTCGTGCAGACCGTCACGCCGGCTTCCACCAGCGCGGCGGGTGCCGGGTTGACGTCGTGCACGAAGAGCGTGTGGCCTGCTGCGCGCAGGTGGCCTGCCATGGGGGCGCCCATGATGCCGAGGCCGATGAAACCGAGGTTCAGAGTTGCGGTTGCCATGGTGAGGGATCTCCTTGGTTTGGATGTGTTGGTGGTTCGTGGTTCGTGGTTCGTGGTTTGTGGTTTGGGCCTTGGTGGTCCACTCCCTTTTCACCCCCTGCCGGGGGCGACTCACTTTCTTTGTCTTGCCAAAGAAAGTAAGCAAAGAAAGGCGCGCCCGAGATGGCGACCCCTTCCTTGAATTTGTGTAACCGGGCGGAGACGGGGAAAACTCGCTGCGCTCAGACAGTTCCCCGTCTTGTTTCCGCCCGCTTACACAAATTCAAGGCGCCATCTAGGGCAGGGTACGGCCACACAATCTGTGTGCTGTCCCAGCTGGCTCTTGTTTGTTGCTGTGTTGCTCGCTTTGCTTCGCGTTGTGCTGCTCGTGCCTACAGCACTTGTGGTCGATGGTTTGGCCGTTGGAGCCCTAGATGGCGCCTTGAATTTCTGTTGCAGGGAGGAAAAAGAGGGGAGGCTGTTTGAGCGAAGCGAGTTTGCCTCTCCTCCCTCCCTGCGACATAAATTCAAGGAATCTTTCGCCATCTCGGGCGCGCCTTTCTTTGCTTACTTTCTTTGGCAAGACAAAGAAAGTGAGTCAGCCCCGGCAGGGGATGAAACAAGGGATGAACCGCCCCGCCGGAACAAGGCAAACAAAAAATCAAGCAACGTTGTGAGCAGCGCGCCAGCCCAAGCCTTCCACAGTCCCAGCCTTAGGCCTGTACTCACACCCAATCCACCCGGCGTAACCAATCTCATCGAGCCATTTGAACAAGAACTGATAGTTAATCTCACCAGTCCCCGGCTCATTGCGCCCAGGGTTGTCCGCCAACTGCACATGCTTGATCTTGTCCAGATGGCGCTTCAGCGTGCTTGCCACCTCGCCCTCCATCCGTTGCATGTGATAGATGTCGTACTGCACGTACAGGTTGGACGCGTCCACGTCGTTGATCAGATCCAGCGCCTGCTGCGTGCGGTTCAGGTAAAAGCCCGGAATATCGAACGTGTTGATCGGCTCGATCAGCAGATCGATCTTTTCTGCCTTCAGTGCCTTCGCCGCAAACTTCAGGTTCTCCACCAGCGTCTTGCGCGCAGCGTCTTCGCTCACGCCTTCGGGGCGAATGCCCACCAGGCAATTGAGCTGGCGCGCGCCGAGCACCTTGGCGTATTTGATGGCTTCGCCCACGCCGTCCTGAAACTCGCTCACGCGGTCCGGCAGGATGGCGATGCCGCGCTCGCCGCCGTCCCAGTTGCCGGCCGGCAGGTTGTGCAGGACCAGGTCGAGCTGGAAGCGGTTCAGGCGATCGGCAATCTGGTCGGCATGGAACGTGTAGGGAAACAGGAACTCCACACCGCGGAAGCCCGCACGCGCGGCGGCTTCGAAGCGGTCGAGGAAGGCCTGCTCGTTGAACAGCATGGTCAGGTTGGCTGCCAGCTTTGTCATGGTTTCTCCTGTTATCGGACGGTGAGGGAATAGCGCGCCGTCTTTATGCGGTGGCGCCTTCGGCTTCCGTGAGGGTGTCTTCCAGGTCGAGCACCTCTTCAAACTCGACCACGTTGTCGATCTCCGTGCCCATGGCGATGTTCGTCACGCGCTCGAGAATCACTTCCACCATCACCGGCACCGAGAACTCGGCCATGAGCAGGCGAGCCTGCGCAAAGGCGGGTTCGATGTCTTCGGGCTTGAACACGCGGATTGCCTTGCAACCCAGGCCTTCCACCACCTTCACGTGGTCGACGCCGTAGCCGTTCAGCTCTGGAGCGTTGACGTTGTCGAAGGCGAGCTGGACGCAGTAGTCCATCTCGAAGTTGCGCTGCGCCTGGCGGATCAGGCCCAGGTACGAGTTGTTCACCACCACGTGGATGTACGGCACCTTGAACTGCGCGGCCACCGCCATCTCTTCGATCATGAACTGGAAGTCGTAGTCACCCGAGATGGCCACCACGTCGCTGTTGGGCGATGCCACCTTCACGCCGATGGCGGCGGGAATCGTCCAGCCCAGCGGGCCTGCCTGGCCGCAGTTGATCCAGTGGCGCGGCTGGTTGACCGACAGGAACTGCGCGGCAGCGATCTGCGACAGGCCGATCGTGCTCACGTAACGCACGTCGCGCGGGAAGTACTGGTTCATCTCGCGGTACACGCGCTGCGGCTTGATGGGCACGTTGTCGAAGTCCGAACGACGCAGCATCGTGCGCTTGCGCTTCTGCACGTCGGCGTTCCAACTCTTGCGGCACGGCAGTTTGCCGGCGGCCTTCAGCTCACGCGCGACTTCAATGAACTTCTCCAATGCCGCCTTGGCGTCCGACACGATGCCCAGGTCCGGGCCGAACACGCGGCCGATCTGGGTCGGTTCGATATCGACGTGCACGAACTTGCGGCCCTTGGTGTAGACGTCGATGCTGCCGGTGTGGCGGTTGGCCCAGCGGTTGCCGATGCCGAACACGAAGTCCGACGCCAGCAGCGTGGCGTTGCCGTAGCGGTGCGACGTCTGCAGGCCGACCATGCCGGCGTTGAGCGGGTGGTCGTCGGCGAGCACGCCCCAGCCCATCAGGGTCGGGACGACGGGCACGTTCACCAGCTCGGCAAACTCGACCATCAGCTTGGCCGCATCAGCGTTGATCACGCCGCCGCCGCACACCAGCAGCGGGCGCTCGGCCTGGCACAGCATCTCGATGGCGCGCTCGGCTTGGGCACGCGTGGCCGCGGGCTTGTAGACCGGCAGCGGGCTGTACGTGTCGGGGTCGAATTCAATCTCGGCGACTTGCACGTCGAACGGCAGGTCGATCAGCACCGGGCCCGGACGACCCGAGCGCATCAGGTGGAACGCCTGCTGGAACACGCGCGGCACCAGCGCCGGCTCACGCACGGTGACGGCCCACTTCGTGACCGGCTTGGCGATCGATTCGATGTCGACGGCCTGGAAATCTTCCTTGTACAGGCGGGCACGGGGTGCCTGGCCGGTGATGCACAGGATGGGGATCGAGTCTGCCCAGGCCGAGTACAGGCCGGTGATCATGTCGGTGCCTGCAGGGCCCGACGTGCCGATGCACACGCCGATGTTGCCGGGTTCGGCACGGGTATAGCCCTCGGCCATGTGCGAGGCGCCTTCGACGTGACGCGCCAGCACGTGGTCGATGCTCCCGGCGCGACGCAGGGCCGAGTACAACGGGTTGATGGCGGCACCGGGCACGCCGAAGGCCGTGGTGATGCCTTCTTTTTCCATCACCGCAACTGCGGCATCAATCGCTCTCATCTTCGGCATGGGGTGTCTCCAGGAAGGGGAAGGTGGGAATACGTTGGAGTTGATCCTATTCCCGCATGCCGATATGGATAAACGCAGATTTCGTCAGTTGATTGCTAACTCTGAATACCGAATTATTTTGCGTGCTGCACCAATCCGAGCGGATCAAGGTGCGGAAGAACGGCACCACTAAGCCGTTTCGGAGAGTTTTTGTGCATCGCAAAAATTCTGCCCGGCGCCCGCGCATCGATCACATCGTCACTCATCATTTCTGTCATTCGTCACAGGTGATATGCGCCAGAAAGTCGCAATCCAGGTACGGAATGCTCACTAAAATGGTCAGACATTGCGAACTGGAATGATGGAATGGACAAGCTCAAGCAGATCGAAGCGTTCATCGCCGTGGTGGAGCACGGCAGCATGGCCGCCGCCGCGCTCACGCAGGATGTGACGCCCGTCATGATCGGCCGCCGCATCAACGCGCTGGAAGCCCGCCTTGGCGTGAAGCTGCTGCATCGGTCCACCCGCCGCATTGCGGTGACGGAGCAGGGCGCGGTCTTCATGGAACAGTGCAAGAAGGCGCTGGGCGAGCTGGACCGCGCGGAGCTGCTCGTTGCCGAAGGCCGCCACAAGGCGACCGGGCACCTGATCGTCTCGGCGCCCGCAGCCTTCGGCCGCAAGCACGTCGCGCCGCATGCGCCGGACTTTCTGCGTGCCAACCCCGACGTGCGCATCTCGTTCAACCTGACCGACCGCGTGGTCGACCTCGTGCGCGAAGGCTACGACGTGGGCATCCGCATTGGCGGCGCGATCGATCCGAACTTCGTGGCGATTCGCCTGGCGTCGAACAAGCGCGTCGTGTGCGGCACGCCCGCGTACTTCGCCAAGCATGGCGTGCCGCGCACGCTCGATGATCTCGCGCCCCACAACTGCCTAGCCTTTAACCTGCAGGGCGGGCAGCAGCGCGGCTGGTATTTCCAGCAGAACGGCAAGGCCGTCACCGTGAAGGTGAACGGCAACCTCGACTGTAACGATGGTGAGTTGCTGCACCGCTGGATGGGTGAAGGCCTCGGTCTGGGCTGGCGCTCAACGTGGGAGATTCAGCCGGAGCTGGAATCCGGCGCGCTGATGACGGTGCTGGACGACTACGCGCTGCCCGACTACGACATCCTCGCCGTGTACCCGCAGCAGCGGCCGGTGCCGGCAAAGATCCGGTTCTTTATCGAACACCTGAAGTCGGTGTACGGGCAGGCAGGGTATTGGTCGCGAACGGGTTGAGCGTGCGGAAACGGATGACGGTTCCTAAACTTGTCATCAGACGCATCGCGGGTGGCGCGCTCAATGCCGGAGACTGAAGATGCTACACAGAACTGCAGTTGTCGGCGCTCTCATGCTCAGCACCTCCGCCCTGGCGTGCGATCTGACCGGGCTTGAGCACCCGCTGGTGTTCTCGCCCAGCGACTCTGCACTGCCGACCACCGAAATCCTGAAACTGGCGGAATGGGATTCGCAGCTCAAAGAAGGTTTTCGCAGCGGCGGCAAGTACCGGGTGCGCTTGCAAGAGGCGTCCGAGCCTGCTCCCGACCCAGAGCTGGCAGTGCTGCGCCTCAGGAGCATCCAGGCCGTGCTGGACGCTGTCGGAATCGAGGGCGACAAAGTCGAGTCGTCGGAAGCCGATACGCATCTACGTGCCGCGGAACGCGAGGGTGTCGCCCCCAAAATGCCGACAGCCGCCTACGTCGTTTTCCAACCGGACTGCCAGAGCCCGTGTTGCACGGGCTCCACGCCCGCCGCTCCGCTCGCTCCCGCGCGATAAACGCTAGGTAATTGCCACACGCCCCTGCGTCAAATCCCGCAACGCGACGCGCGCAGCCGCCTCGTCCGTCACCGGCAACCGCACCGTCAGCGTGACGCCCGCATCGTACGCAGCATCGACGAGCGTGTAGCCGCCATCGTCAATCCAGCGGCGGATGCGCGCCTCATCGGCGTAATCGGTGGCGAGGGTCAGCGTGGTGCTGGCGATGCGCTCCACGCGTTCGGCGTGCATGAGCGCGGTGGCGATGGCGTCCGTGTAGGCGCGCACGAGGCCGCCCGCGCCGAGCTTGACGCCGCCGAAGTAACGCACCACGGCGCCCAGCGTGCCATCCAGGTCGTGATGGCGCAGCACTTCGAGGATGGGGCGGCCCGCCGTGCCGGAGGGTTCCCCGTCATCGGACATGCCCGACTGGCCGCCCGCCAGGAGCGCCCAGCAGACGTGCGTGGCAGCGGGGTGTTCGGCGCGCAGGCGTGCAATGACGTCCATGGCGGCGGCTCGGTCTTCGACCGGCACGGCCAACCCGATAAAGCGGCTCTTCTTGATTTCCAGCTCGGCAGAAACCGGCGCGCGCAGCGTATACGTCGGCACGCGCGGTCAGGCGAGGAGGGCGGCTACGAGATCTGTCGCACGGCCGCCCGGCGATTCGAACTTGAGTGACGCCTCGGTGTGCGCCATGTGCTCTTCCATCAGAGCGATAGCGCCTTCCACGTCACCGCGCTTAGCGGCGTCCAGGAGAGCTGTGTGCTCCTCCGATGAACGCACGGCGTCGTACGTCGACTGATACATCATCGTGATCACCGAGCTGCGGGCGGAAAGCTCGTACAGCATTTCCTTGAGCACGCTGTTCCCGACCACGTCGGCCATCAGGAGGTGAAAGTCGGCCATCAGGCGATTGCGGCGCGGGACGTCCGACAGGTCGCCGCTGGCCGCCACCTTGTGCTCTTCGGCCAGGTGCTTTTCCAGCCGCTTGTAATCGGCGGGCGTCGCTTTGGCGATGAACTCGCGCACCAGCGCAACCTCCAGCACGCGGCGCACCGCAAAGACCTCGCGCGCCTCGGTCTCGTCGGGTTTGGCCACGAAGGCGCCCCGATCGGGCTCCATGCGGATGAGCTTGTCCTTGGCCAGCATTAGCAGCGCTGCGCGAATCTTCGTGCGGCTGACGTGGTAGACCCGCGCCAGCGCCTCTTCGCGCAGCTTGGTGCCCGGCGGCAGCCGATGCGCGACGATCGCCTGGGCGATGTCATCGGCAATGCCTTCGGAGGAGATGTCGGCGGCGGTGGTTTCAGTCATGGCGCCGATTTTACCGCCGTCCGACAACAGCGCCGCTTCAGGCATGCGGCAGCGTATGGGCTGCAGGTGCCGCAACGCCAAGGCCGTGCGGAATCGCTTCGCCTTCTTCGGTGATGTCGATCTTGCCGTCGAGCACCGCATTGGCGCGTACGCGGTCGATGTCTTTCTCCCACGCCGCGATGACGACCGTTGCGACGCAGTTGCCGATCAGGTTGCCCAGCGCACGGGCAATGCCGATGAACCAGTCGACGGAGAGCACCAGCACCAGGCCGATCGCCGGAATGGCCGGAATGACCGACAGCGTGGCCGCCAGAATCACGATGGCCGAACCCGGAATGCCGTGCGCGCCCTTGGAGGTGACGAGCGCCACGCCCAGGATCAGCAGCAGATCCTGCAGCGCCAGCGGCGTATTGGTCGCCTGTGCAATGAACACGGCGGCCAGCGTCAGATAGATCGAAAACGCATCGAGGTTGAACGAGTAGCCCGTCGGGATGACAAGGCCGACCACCGAGCGTTTGATGCCCATCTTTTCCAGCTTGTTCATGATGGACGGCAGCACTGCGTCGGACGACGCCGTGCCCAGCACCACCAGCAGTTCCGCGCGTAGGAAGCGGATCAGCTTGAAGATGTTGAAGCCCGCCAGGCGCAGGATCGTGCCGAGCACCACCACCACGAAGATCGCCACGGCTGCATAGAACAGCAGCACCAGGAAGCCCAGTTGCTTGAGCGAACCTGCGCCGTACTTGCCGACGGTAAAGGCCACCGCGCCCAGCACGCCCAGCGGCGCCAGGCGGATGATCACGGCCATCATGCGGAACAGCACATGCGAGAGCTGATCGATCAGGTTGACCAGCGGCTTGGTCCGCTCTCCTAGCAGCGAGAGGGAGCAGCCGAACAGGATCGACACCAGCAGCACCTGCAGGATGTCGCCCTTCACAAAGCCGCTGACGAACGTATCGGGAATCAGCTTGAGGAAGAACGCTGCAACGCCGGTCGATTCCACCTGCTTGGCGGTGGTCATGTATGACGCCATGGCCGCCGGATCGAGCGTCTTAGGATCCACATTCATGCCGTGGCCCGGCCCGAACAGATAGGCCAGCGCAATGCCCAGCGCCAGCGCGATCGTCGTGACGATCTCGAAGTAGATGACGGCCTTGCCGCCCACGCGCCCGACCTTCTTCAGCTCGCCGGCGCCGCAGATCCCCACCACCACGACGGAGAAGACGATCGGCGCGATCAGCATCTTGATCAGCTTCAGAAAACCATCACCGAGCGGCTGCAGCTTCTGCGCAAATTCGGGCGCCCAGATGCCCAGCGCGATGCCCACCGCCAGGGCAATCAAAACCTGCCCGAACAACGGGCGCGTAAAGCGTTGCATGGTGAATCCTCCTTTGGATTACGGGTGTCTCAAGCCGCGCCCAATCGTCTAGTTCGGTTTGCTGCGATTGTCGTCACGGCTTTGTTTCGCTCACTGGATTGCAACGAATTGTTGCGACGAATTGTCGAGCGTTGACGGCATCATAGGCGATCCAATTTTTGTATGCAATTTTTGAATTCACATGCTAGGATCGACCCATGCAGTCCCGCGAAGCCTTGTGCTTCCGCCGTTTACGCTGCACTTCCGGCGTTCCCATCGCCACAGTTTCGAGTGTCCTGACTCGCCGTTTTTGTTCGATGGGCTGGCCGTATAACATCCAGAGACAAACACCAAGGAGTTCCACATGGCGATGCCTACGCTCGATCCGAACGCGCCGGATTTCACGCGCCGATATCCGAACCTGGCGGACCCCCGCCTTGGCGCCGAGGCCACGTTCGCGACCGACGAATTCTTCGCACCGAAAGACCGCATGCTCAATCCCGAGCCGGCGGTGTTCATTCCCGGCAAGTACGACGACCACGGCAAGTGGATGGATGGCTGGGAAACGCGTCGCCGCCGCAATGGTGGCTATGACCACTGCATCGTCCGCCTGGCCCGCCCGGGCGTCGTGAAGGGTGTGGACATCGACACCAGCCACTTCACAGGCAACTTTCCGCCGGCCGCTTCCATCGAAGCTGCCTATCTGCCGGATGGCGAGCCGACCGATGCCACACAGTGGACTGAAATCGTTCCGTCGACCACGCTGCAAGGCAACAGTCACGCCTACGTGGCCGTGGCCAGCACGCAAGCCTTCACGCACCTGCGCGTGAACATCTTCCCGGATGGCGGCATCGCGCGCCTGCGCGTCTACGGCCAGCCGCAGGTCGACTGGAAGGGCGCGGACCGCACCAAGCTGTTCGACCTGGCCGCCATGGAAAACGGCGCCTACGTGGTCGAAGCGAACAACGAACATTTTGGGCCGGCTTCCCGCATGCTGATGCCGGGCCGTGGCGTGAACATGGGCGATGGCTGGGAAACGCGCCGCCGCCGCGAACCGGGCAACGACTGGTGCGTGATCGCCCTGGCCAACCCGGGCCGCATCCGCAAGATCGAAGTCGACACCGCCCACTTCAAGGGCAACTTCGCTGACCGCGTTTCCATCCAGGCCGCCCGCGTGGTGGGCGGCACCGACAGCTCGCTGAAGACGCAGGCGATGTTCTGGCAAACGCTGCTGCCCGAGCAGAAGCTGCAGATGGATCTGCAGCACTACTACGAGGCGGAAATCGCCGACCTGGGCATCGTCACGCACGTGCGCTTCAACATGTTCCCGGACGGTGGTGTGTCGCGTCTGCGCCTGTGGGGGGTGATCGAATGAGCCAAGAAACCGCCGCACGCATTGCGCTGACCATCGAGCCGCTCACGCGCGAAGCCTTCGCGCCGTTCGGCGATGTGATCGAGCTGGAAGGGGCCAAGCAATTCCCCATCAACCAGGGCACGACCATCCGCTTTCACGACCTCGCCAACGTCGATGTGGGCGAGGGCGGCCGCGCGCTGATCAGCCTGTTCCGTGGCCAGCCGCGTACGCTGCCGTTCGAGATCAAGATGCTGGAGCGCCACCCGCGTGGCAGCCAGGCCTTCATCCCGCAGAACGACAAGCCGTATCTGGTGGTTGTGGCGCCGGCCGGCGAGCTGGATCCGTCCAAGTTGCGCGCGTTCGTCTCGCGTGGCTGGCAAGGCGTGAACTATGCGCGCGGCGTGTGGCATCACCCGCTGCTGGCCCTGGGCGAGGTGAGCGATTTCATCGTCGTCGACCGTGGTGGCGAAGGCCACAACTGCGACGAGCAAGACCTGGCCGAATCGGTGTGGTTGACCGCCGAGGCCATGCAGGGCGCGCTGTAAGCATCGCATCATCGGTGCCGATCCTGAGCCCCCGCACAACGGGGGCTCAGTCACTTTCAATCTCCGTCCCCCGCAATCAGCGAGACATCGACATGACCCAGGCCCAACTTGCTACCCCCGGCATCGATGCGGATATCCGCGCGTTTGTCGAGGCCGCGCACGCGCAGCAGATTGAATTCCTGCGCGAGCTGGTGAAGGTGCCGTCGGACAACCCGTCCGGCGATTGCGCTCCGCATGCCGTGCGCGCCAAGGCGCTGCTGGAGGCGCTGGGCCTGACGGTCGAGGCGCATGCCGTGCCGCAGGCGCAGGTACGTGCCGCCGGCATGGTCAGCGCCACCAACCTGATCGTGCGGCACACCTTCGGTAGCGGCGGCCCCACGGTTGCCATGAACGCACACGGCGATGTCGTCCCGCCCGGCCTTGGCTGGACGCACGATCCGTACGGCGGCGAGACCGTCGAGACCGAACACGGCCCCACCATGTTCGGCCGCGGCGTGGCGGTGTCCAAGTCGGACTTCGCCACGTACACGTGGGCGCTGCTTGCGCTGATCGACGCGGAAAAGCGCGGCGCGAAGCTCAATGGCACCGTCGAACTCCATTTCACCTACGACGAAGAAACCGGCGGCGATATCGGCCCGAAGTGGCTGCTGGATCAGGGCTTAAGCAAGCCCGATTACGCCATCTCCGCCGGCTTTGCCTATGGCATCACTTCGGCGCACAACGGCTGCCTGCACGTGCAGGTGACGGTGCGCGGCAAGCAGGCGCACGCTGCCATGCCGCATACGGGCATCGACGCCATCGAGGCAGCCACGCATATCCTGCAAGCCGTGTATGCCTATCGCGCAGAACTCGCAACGCGCAAATCCGCCGTGCCGGGCATCGACCACGTAACGCTCAACGTCGGTTTGATCCAGGGCGGCATCAACACCAACGTGGTGCCCGATCTGGTGACGTTCCGCGTTGACCGCCGGATGATTCCTGAAGAAGCCGGGCGCGATGCAGAAGGCGAACTGCGCGCCGTGATCGAGCGCGCGGCGGCAGAACGGCCGGGGATCGAGGTTTCAGTCGAACGCATTCTCTTGGCAGAGCCGCTTGCCGAACTGCCGGGCGTGGACGCGCTGATTGGCGCGCTGCGACGGAATGCGCTGGCGGTGTTTGGTGGCGATGTGCCGGTGCACGGCGTGCCGCTGTATACCGATGCGCGGCATTACACGGCGCATGGCGTGCCGACGGTCCTGTATGGCGCGGGGCCGCGCACGTTGATGGAAGCGCGTGGGCACAACACGGATGAGAACCTGCGGTTGAATGATCTGCGGGGCGCGACTGTGGTGGTGGGGTGCGCTGTGGGGGAGTTGTTGGGCGGATGATTGATATCGCTTGATGGCATTGTTTTGCGGGGTCGGCTTTGGTCGGCCCTTTTGCTTTTGGGTTTTTTTTTGGGACTTGGCGGTCCATCCCCCTTTCGGTCCCGGCAGGGAACGAAACAGGGGTGCACCAACAAGCTCAAAAATCACGAACCCCCTCACAACCAACCACGAAACCAGCAACCACACGCCAGCCCTTAAGATTGCTGCACGTTCCATCAAGCCAAAACCAGAGCCCATGCAGATCTACCACAACCCCCGCTGCTCCAAATCCCGCACCGCCCTCGAACAAGCCCAATCCTTCGCCGCAAAAAACGGCGAACAACTCGAGGTCATCGAATACCTGGCCACGCCGCCCACGCTGGCCGACCTCAAAAAGCTCGCAGCGCAACTCGACACACCGCTGCGCAGCCTGATCCGCGAAAACGAAGACGAATACGCGCAACTCAATCTGGCCGATGCATCCGATGACGCGCTGCTCAAGGCCATCGCAGCACATCCGAAGCTGCTGCAGCGCCCAGTGCTCGTTCGCAACGGCCGCGCCACCATCGGTCGCACGCCCGAAGCGCTCGACGTATTCCTGAAGTAATTCACCGCGCCCCACAAAGTTGAACGGCCTGCCGATTTCCATCGGACAGGCCGTTCAGGGGTGGCCGTATCTCGCTTTGCGCGAGGGCCGGGGCTGCGTCCGTCAAGACGCGCAAGGGCACCGGTTTATTCCAGGCCCATCCATCGAGCCATTTCTGACCCGAAACCTACTGCCAGCAGGGCGGCAAGCACCACTGCCAGCGCCGCCGCGGTCGAGACCATGGCGACTTTCATGACTTCTGCGTCGTGGTGCGCGTTGCTGTGCGTGTGATGCAGATGCTGCGCACGCATGCTCAACGGAACCGCCTTCGCAGAGGATTTGCGATGCCAATGCAAGCGCTCCGTCATCGCTCGCAAGTGTTGCGTGTCAAACGCGTCACGGGAAAATCGCACCGCGGTACCTCCCGTTGTTGGCTGATAGCCGACGCCGGCACGCACCGGCGTCGGGGGCACGTGCGGCCCGAAGACGATACGGCAAGCAAATGGCGTATGCGAGTGGCTTTGCTTGTCGGCGCCGGGTGGCGCAGTCGTCTGGTCGCCTCGCACAAACCCAGCGTAGACGGGGGTTTGCGACCCCGCAAGTTGCGTTGCGGCATGGTGCGCGAATCACGCGGGCAAGAGGCAAACCGCGCGCGGGTCTTCGCGAAATGCGTGACGTGTCCGGCGCTCAATCCTGAGCAGATTGCTGGGACACTTGTGCGGCGGCGCGCTCGCCTTCGCGCTTGCGCAGTTCGGCGAGCATGTTGCAGAAGAGCGCGCCTTGCTCTTTTGCGTCATCCAGCGCGATATGCGTGTGCGGCAGCGGGTCGTGCCAGTGCTCGGGGAAGGCCGCTTTGACGTTGCGCCGATACGGCATGCCAGTGAGCGCAAAAGCTAGCGTCTTGATGTCGAGCGCCGCCCAGCCAAACGGCGAGCGCCCTGCAAATCGCATCATGTACCAGAACATGTACGTGAAATCGAAGCCCGCCGGAAACGCCACGAACACGGGCTTGCCGGGCAAACTCTCGATCCATTCCACGTAACGCGGCAGGGCCACCTCGGGCGCTTCGAGGTTCGTGCGGCACGCGGCCCATGCCTCGGGCTGCGTTTTCCACCATTGCATCTGGATCGGGTGGCCTTCTGCGCCCGGCAGCGTTTCAAGGTTCGCTTCAAACGTGCCGACGAGCGTCTTGTCGGCCAGGTACGCCGCGCTGGCAAAGCTCAGCATCGAATGCGGTCCGGGGATGGGGCCGTCGGCCTCGATGTCTGTGCTGACGTAGATTTCGGGCCGCGTGTCGGGCAGCTGGTTGCCCCGCTTGCGGCGGGGCTTGTCGGCCGGCGCAGCGGGCGCGCTGTCGGCGAAGGGGTCGTCGCTCTCGTTGGCGCTGTCCTTGGCGCTGTCGTTGGTGGTCCCGCTCATGCTGAGCCCTCGTTGGCAAACAGGCGGTCAGCAACGTACGGGTTGCTGGCGCGCTCCTCGCCAAAGGTCGAGACCGGCCCATGGCCCGGCACAAAGGTGACGTCGTCGCCGAGTGGCCACAGCTTGGTACGGATCGCGTTGATCAGGTCCGCATGGTTGCCACGCGGAAAATCGGTGCGGCCGATCGACCCCGCGAACAGCACGTCGCCGACGATGGCAACGCGGTCTTGCGCGCTGAAGAACACCACGTGGCCGGGTGTGTGGCCAGGACAGTGGAACACCTGCAGTGTGCGGCCTGCGGCTTCCACGGTGTCGCCGTCTTCCAGCCAGCGGTCGGGCACGAACGCCTTGGCGGGCGGAAAGCCAAAGCGCTGGCTCTGCGCTGGCAGCTGATCGATCCAGAACGCTTCATCCTTCTGCGGCCCTTCGATCGGCACGCCGAGCTGCGTGCGCAGGGCGTCGGCGGCGGCGCAGTGGTCGACGTGGCCATGCGTGAGCAGGATTTTTTCGATGCGCGCGCCGTGTTGCTTGGCGGCAGCCAGGATGCGCTCGATATCGCCGCCCGGGTCGGTGACGGCGGCAGTGCCATCGTCACCAATCAGCAGCGTGCAGTTCTGTTCAAACGGCGTAACGGGGACGACAACGACTTTCATGTGATCTTATGTGCGCATTTGCACGTGGCAGGGATAACCCGATTGTATCGGGCCGAGCCCGCGCCAGCACTGGGCTTGCGGGGTGCGCCGTTACATCGGAAAGAAAATATTACAAAATTGGTGCGAGATGACAGCATGATGTGATCGTTTTAATAGGAAATGTAAATAAACGATCGAAGCATGCATGTTAGACTCGCGGCCATGCTCAAGTTGACCCGTCCGATTTCCAGCCTTCCGGCCGGCCGCACCCTGCGTGCCTGGCTGACGCATGGCACCGCGCTGCTGGTGCTGGCGGGCTGTGCCGCAGTTCCTAGCGAACCGCCCGCGGGCAGGCAATCCGGTCTTCAGGCCAGCAAACCCGCTGCGCCTGCATTGAAGCTGGCCGACCCGCGCGACAACCCCGATGCCTGGGGCACGCTGTCGTTCCGTGGCGTGCCGGATTCGAGCAGCCTCAAGCTCGACGAGAACACCGATACGAGCCCCGGCCTGCGCGCTGACCTCGGCACCTTCGAACAGCGCGGCCTGGCGTCTTGGTACGGCCGCGGCTTCCACGGCCGCCGCACCGCCAGCGGCGAGCGCTTCGATATGCATGCATTCACGGTGGCGCATCCGTCGCTGCCGCTGCAGAGCTGGGTGCTGGTGCGCAATCTCGCCAATGACCGCGTGGTCGTGGCCAAGGTGACCGATCGCGGCCCCTACTATGGCAAGCGCATCCTCGACATGTCGTATGCCGCGGCCAAGCGGCTGGACTTCGTCAAGCGCGGCTCGACGCAGGTGGAAATCCGCCGACTGTCACGGGCGGAAGTTGAAGCGCTGCGCCCTGAGCTGACGCAGACCGATGTCGCCAGCAACGACGGCGATGCCGATGTGGGTGGTGATGAACCCGCACCGGCGAAGAAGAAGGCGATGAAGCGCCGCGCCAAGCACCGCTGAGCCGCTGATTCGGCCACCGTCCTGCCTCAGTCCTTCCCTTCGTTTTTCAACGCCAGCGCGCTCTGATACAGCGTGTCTACCGACGCGCCCGTAATCGCTCCGGCCAGCTTGGCTGCGCGCTTGGCGGGCAGCTCGACCAATAGCAGACGCAAGACCTGATCCGCCGCCATGGCGGTCGGTGCCGCGTCCTGCGCGCCTGCGCCTTCCACGACCAGCACGAATTCACCCTTGCCGTGCGAGGCATCGGCGGCAAGCCATGCGGGCCCATCCGCAGCGGGCAGCACGACGATCTGCTCGAACAGCTTGGTCAACTCGCGGCCGATCAGGATGCGTCGGGCGGGCAGGTGTTCTGCCAACGCGGCGAGCGTGGCCTCGATGCGATGCGGCGCCTCGTACAGAACCCATGCCGGCCCGTGCGTGGCCCATTGGCGGATGGCCGCTTCGCGCTGCCCGGCCTTGGGCGGCAGGAAGCCGACGAAGGTGAACTGCCCGCCGGACGTGTCGAGCAATTCCCCGGCGGCGGAAAGCGCCGTCACCACCGCGCTCGCGCCCGGTAGCGGAATCACGCGCTGGCCTGCAGCGCGCACCGCCTCGACAATGCGCGAGCCCGGGTCCGATACGCCCGGCGTGCCCGCATCCGACACATAGGCGATGCGCTCGCCCTGCGCCAGCCGCGCGACGATGCGCGCCGCGGCCTCGCGCTCGTTGTGTTCGTGCGCCGCGAGCATCGGCCGCGACAGCCCCAGCCGATGGAGCAGTTGCCCGGTATTGCGCGTGTCTTCGCAGGCCACCGCGTCGACGATGCCCAGCACGTAACGCGCCCGCAGCGACACGTCGGCAGCGTTCCCGATGGGGGTAGCCACCACATATAATGCGCCGGCGGGATAGTGCTGGTCGTGCGCCAGCAGGGTCCAGTCAGGATCACTCACGAGAACTTCTCTCTGTTACTTGATTCAAACCGCGAATGCATGCGCCGCAGCCCATCACAGCCGCCACCGGTGAAGCCGGTGAAGACCGCGCGCTGCGCTACTTGCAGGCACGCGGGTTGGCCGTGGTCAGCCGCAATTATCGCTGCAAGGGCGGCGAGATCGATCTGGTGATGCGCGATGCCGCCGGCGCGCTGGTGTTCGTTGAAGTGCGTGCCCGCGTGGCGCGCTCCACGCAGCGCTTCGGCGGGGCGGCCGCAAGTGTCACGCCCGCCAAGCAGCGTCGCCTGATTGCCGCGGCTGAAGATTTTCTCGCGCGGCAGGTTGAAGATGTGCCGGCCTGCCGTTTTGACGTCATCGCCATCGATGGCGCGCGTATCGAATGGATGCGCGATGCCTTTGGTGTTGACGCATGAACCCCGCTCTTCTTTCTTCCGCACTTCATTCAAGGACAGCATGAAACTCTCGTCGCCTACGTTTGCCCGTTTCCGTCGCACGGTCACGCGCACCGCCGTGCTGGCCGCCCTGGCCGGCATGACCGCAACGCAGTTGACCGCCTGCTTCCCGCTGTTTGCGGGCGCCGTGGCCGGCGGCGTGGCGCTTGCGACCGACCGGCGCCCAACCGCCACCCAGACCATCGACCGCGGCCTGCAGATGGAAGCCGAGAACACGCTGATCTCGCGCTACGACGGCCGCGCCCACGTGAACGTGACGGTCTACAACCGCAAGGTCCTGCTGACCGGCGAAGCCGGCACTGAGCAGACCAAGCAGGAGATCGGCCAATACGCGCAGAAGCTGCAGAACGCACGTGAGGTCGTCAACGAGATCGTGGTGACGCCGGAGTCGAGCACGTTCGGCTCGCGCACCAATGACACGTACATCACCACCAAGGTGAAGAGCGTGCTGGCCGGCACGGAAGGCCTGCCCTGGAACTCCATCAAGGTGACCACCGAAGCGCAGACCGTCTTCCTGCTGGGCGTGGTGACCGAGGCCGAAGGCAACCGCGCCACCGAAGCCGTGCGCACCGTGAGCGGCGTCAACAAGGTCGTGAAGGTGTTCGACTACGTGACCGAAGACGAGCGCAAGCGCCTGGACGCCAATGCCACGTCGACCAACCCGTCGACCGCGCCCGACGCGTCGCAAGGCACGCCAACCCGCACGCAGGGTACGCCGACGGCCACGCAGGCACCGGCCCCGGTCACGTCGGCCGCGCCGGGCGTGACCGTGTCGCCCACCACCTCGCCCGCGCTGCCGCCGGGCAAGCAACTGCCGTAAGCCAGCGCGGCCACACCGCATCGCAAGAAACGCAGCCACCGCGCTGCGTTTTTTGTTGGCTGCACGCATCACAGGGCGCATGGCCGGCCGTGCGTGTTAGCGTATGACGCTCCCGCGACTTCGCAGCCCCCCCGATGCCCGTCGTCCACCGCCCTGCCGCCGCAGCACTGCTTGCGGCGCTGCTTACGGCCCCTGCGCCCGATGTGGCCCATGCGGCCGATCATCCCCCCACCAATCTGCAGGCCCGCACCTGGGCTGCCACGTGCGCCAGCTGCCATCACGCCGATACCGCCCCTGGCGCCAAGCTCCCCGCGCAGACGTTGCCGCCGCTGACCGGTCGCTCGCAGGCCGAGCTGATCGACACCATGCAAGCCTTTCGCAGCGGCGCGCGCCCCTCCACGGTGATGGGCCAGATCGCCCGCGGTTATGACGATGCGCAGATCGCCGCCATTGCCGGCTGGCTGTCGCGCCAACCGCAGGAGGCGCCATGAGCGAACGGCTGCGCAAGGATCGACGCGCACTCCTGCGTGCGCTCGGGGCAACTGCGCTTGCCGGGCCGCTGGCCGCATGCGCTTCGCTGTCGGGTGTGCGCAATGCGCGCGTTGTAGTGGTTGGCGGCGGCTACGGCGGCGCGACGGCTGCCAAGTATGTGCGCGTGTTTTCCGGCGGCCATGTCGACGTGACGCTGGTCGAGCCGAACGCCGCGTTCGTCTCATGCCCGCTGTCGAATCTCGTGCTGTCGGGCGACCGTGACATGGCGTCGATCACCGTGCCGTATGACGCGCTGGTCGAGCGCCACGGCGTGCGGTGGGTGCGCGACCGCGCATCGGCCATCGACCCTGGCGCCAAGCAGGTGCGGCTGGCAGGCGGCGGCACGCTTGATTACGACCGGCTGATCCTCTCGCCCGGCATCGATTTCGTGCCCGGAGCCATCCCGGGTCTCGCCAATGCGGCCACCGCGGCGCAGGCGCCGCACGCATGGAAGGCCGGCGTGCAGACGCTGGCGCTGCGCCATCGGCTCGAAGCCATGCCCAACGGC
The DNA here is from genome assembly GCF_056280165.1 of Ralstonia sp. 110700041-2. Classification (NCBI taxonomy): domain Bacteria; kingdom Pseudomonadati; phylum Pseudomonadota; class Betaproteobacteria; order Burkholderiales; family Burkholderiaceae; genus Ralstonia; species Ralstonia sp. 110700041-2. Next base: position 201,556 of record NZ_JBSFAI010000004.1, read on the forward strand.
GGCACGGTGGCGATCAGCATTCCGCTGGCGCCATACCGCTGCCCGCCCGCGCCGTACGAGCGTGCGTGCCTGATCGCCAACTGGCTGCAGCGCGCCAAGCCCGATTCGCGCGTGCTCATCCTCGATGCCAACGACGACGTCACGTCCAAGGGGGCGCTGTTCAAGCGCGTGTGGGCAGAGCGTTATCCACAGCACATCGAATATCGCCCGCAATACAACGCCGTCGACATCGATGCCACGGGCCGCGTGCTCAAGTTCGATGTGCAGGACGACGTGCAGGCCGATGTCGTCAACCTGATCCCGCCGCAGCGCGCCGGGGCGATTGCCGTGCAAGCCGGGTTGGCGACGGCCAACGGGCGCTGGTGCGAAGTGGACTTCCTGTCGTTTGAATCCAAGGTGGCGCCGGGCGTGCATGTGATTGGCGATGCCATCCAGACCGCGCCGCTGATGCCCAAGTCGGGCCACATGGCCAATCAGCACGGCAAGGTGGCCGCCGCCGCCGTGGTGGCGATGCTGGCCGGGCACGCGCCCGATGCGTCACCGCTGTACACCAACACCTGCTACAGCTTTGCCACGCCCGACGAGGCCATGCACGTGGCAACCGTCCACCGTTACGACGCGACCGAGCACACCATGGTGACGGTGCCCGGCGCCGGCGGGCTTTCCGACGTGCCTTCCGCAGCGGAGGGCAAGCTGGCGCAAGGCTGGAGCCGCGCCATCTGGTCGGACATGCTCGGTTGAATGTCAGGCGGAAGGTGCGGCCCCGGGCACAAACAATGCGCAAGATTGTGCAAGTCGTGTAAGCGGCCCGCGCCTACAGTGCGTCATGTGGCCGCACGGGCGGCCGTCCGAACCTTCCGATCATCATGTCTCCCAAGGATCTGCTGCTGGCCCTGACCGTTGTGCTGGTGTGGGGCGTCAACTTCGTCGTCATCAAGGTGGGCCTGCACGGCGTGCCGCCCATGCTGCTGGGTGCGCTGCGCTTTGCGCTGGTCGCCTTCCCGGCTGTGCTGTTCGTGCCACGCCCAAAGATTGCGCTCAAGTGGCTGGTGGCTTACGGCGCCACCATCAGCTTCGGGCAGTTCGCGTTCCTGTTCTCCGCCATGTATGTGGGCATGCCGGCGGGGCTGGCCTCGCTGGTGCTGCAGTCGCAGGCGTTCTTTACGCTGACGATTGCCGCCATCGTGCTGCGCGAGCCGATCCGCTGGTTCCATCTGGCCGGCATGGCGGTGGCCGCGGGCGGGTTGGCCGCTATCGGCATGGCGGGCGGCGGCTCGGTCACGGGCATGACCACCGCCGGCTTCTTGCTGACGCTGTGCGCGGCGTTTTCGTGGGCCAGCGGCAACATCGTCACCAAGCGGATCGGGCCGGTGAATGTGGTGAGCCTGGTGGTGTGGGGTGCGGCCATCCCGCCGGTTCCGTTCTTCCTGCTGTCGTACTGGCTGGAGGGGCCGGAGCAGATTGCGCACAGCCTGGCGAACATCAGCGCGTCGAGCATCGGCGCGATCGTCTACCTGTCCTTTGGCGCCACCATCTTCGGCTACAGCCTGTGGAGCCGCCTGCTGGCGCGCTACGCGGCCAGCCAGGTTGCGCCGCTCACGCTGCTGGTGCCGGTGGTGGGGCTGGTGTCGGCGGCCGTGCTGCTGGGCGAGCGCCTGGTGCCGGCCCAATGGCTGGGCGGCGCCGTGGTGATGGCCGGGCTGCTGCTCAACGTGTTTGGCGGCCGGCTGGCGGCGCGGCGGGCGATGGCCTGATCGCCGCATCCCCATCAAACCAGCGCCCGGGCCGAAAAGTACCGGGCGTTTTGCTTTGCGGGCGACATTTGCGGGCGACATAGGATTTGGCCTGTTTCGGGCACAATACCGGGTCCGATTCCCGCCATTTCGCCCGCACACGCATGCGGGCAGCCTCGTCTTCTGGAGACCACATGAAGTTCGCCCCCACGCTCGCGGCTGCGGCGGTGCTGGCCGGCCTGGCGCTGTCCGCCACGCCCGCCCTGGCTGCCGTTGATGCTGCCCGCGCCTTGTCCATCGCCAACCAGAACGCCTGCATGGGCTGCCACGCCGTCGACCGCAAGCTCGTCGGCCCGGCCTACCAGGACGTTGCCGCCAAGTACAAGGGCGATGCCGGCGCGCAAGCCAAGCTCATCAAGAAGGTGCGCGAAGGCGGCATGGGCAACTGGGGCCAGATCCCGATGCCGGCCAACCCGAAGATTGCCGATGCCGATCTGAAAACCGTGATCGACTGGGTGCTCGCGGGCGCCCCGGCCAAGTGAGGAACGGACGATGAACGACGCAATCAACCTGGGCCGCCGCGACGTGCTGCGCGCCGGCGCCATGATGGCACTGCTGGTGTCCGCCGGCATTGCCACGCCGGCCCAGGCGGCCGAGTGGAACAAGGCCGCCTTTGCCGTGAAGGGCGTGAACGACGTGCTCAAGCAACTGGGCGGTGGCGCGGTGGAGAAGGGCGGCGCCGGCATCCAGCTCACCGCACCGGACATTGCTGAGAACGGCGCCGTGGTGCCACTGGTCGTGACCAGCACGCTGCCCGGCACCGACCTTATCGCCATCCTGGTCGAAAAGAACCCGAACACGCTGGCCGCAACGTTCGCCATTCCGGCCGGCACCGACCCGTTTGTGAGCACGCGCGTGAAGATGGGCGAGACCTCAACGGTCTACGCCGCCGTGCGCGCCAACGGCAAATGGGTGCTGGCGAGCAAGGAAGTGAAGGTCACCCTTGGTGGCTGCGGCGGTTAAACCTCAGGAGAACACACCATGGCTGACCCGATGCGCATTCGCGCAATGGAAAACGGCGGCACCACCGACGTGAAGATCCTGATGAAGCACGACATGGAAACCGGCCAGCGCAAAGACGCGTCCGGCAAGGTCGTGCCCGCCTGGCACATCACCAACGTGACGGTGCAGCACAGCGGCAAGACCGTGCTCGACGCGCAGTTCGGCCCGGCCGTGTCGAAAGATCCGTTCCTCAACTTCAAGTTCAAGGGCGGCGCCAAGGGCGACAAGGTGACGGTCACGTGGGTCGACAACCACGGCGACAAGCGCACCGACGAAACGTCTATCCAGTAAGCCCCCGGAGGCCCAAATGCGACGCAGCTTCTTTCGTGTGACCGCCGCGCTGGCGGCCTTGGGCGTGGCCGGCAAGGCCGCTGCCCAGAACGCCCCGCGCGCTGGCGGCGGCGGTGCCCGCTACAAGGTGGTCTACCAGTTGAGCGAAGGCATCGACCAGGCTGTGCGCGCCATCGGCAACCTGCGCAACCACCTGAACGGCGCACCCGGCACGAAGATCGTGGTGGTGGCGCTGGGCCACGGCATCGACTTCCTCGTTGAAGGCGCCAAGGATGCGCAGGGGCGCCCGTTTGATGCGCCCGTGGCCGCGCTGGCCAGCATGGGCGTGGAGTTTCGCGTGTGCCACAACTCGCTGATGGCCTTCAAGGTGCCGGAAGACAAGCTGCTGCTCGAAGCCAAGGTGGTGCCGGCCGGCGTGGTGGAAATCACCCGCTTGCAGCAGGAAGAAGGTTTCGCCTATATCAAACCGTAGGCGACCCACGGAGGGGACCGTGAAACACAAGACATGGACGATGGTGCTGGCTGCGGCGTGGGTTGCCGGCAGCGCCGTCATGGCATCCGCGCAGGACGCCAAGGACAGCACCGCCGCCGGCATCGCGCAGTACCGCGAGATGCTGGCCGACGGCAACCCGGCCGAACTCTGGGAAGCCGCCGGCGAAGAACTCTGGAAGAAGCCCGCCGGCCCCAAGCAGGCCTCGCTCGAAGCGTGCGACCTGGGCCTGGGCCCCGGCGTGGTGAAGGGCGCCTACGCCAAGCTGCCGCGCTTCTTCAAAGACACCGGCCGCGTGATGGACGCCGAACAGCGCCTCATGCATTGCCGCATGACGCTGCAAGGGCTGACCAAGGAAGAGGCATCGGCGCGCCCGTTCTCGTCGCCCGGCAAGGCGTCGGACATTGAACGGCTGATGGCGTACGTGGCTTCGGAATCGCGGGGCGCGGCCATCGACATTCCGCTCGCCCACCCCGAAGAAAAGCGCGTGTACGAACTCGGCCGGCGCATGTTCTTCTACCGCGGCGGCGCGTACGACTTTGCCTGCGCCACGTGCCATGCCCAGCCGGGTTTGCGCATCCGCCTGCAGGAGTTGCCTGACTTGCTGACCGCCGACGGCGCGCGCTTTGCGTATTCCACATGGCCCGGTTATCGCGTCTCGCAGGGAGAGGTACGCACGATGCAGCACCGCCTGTACGACTGCCTGCGCCAGCAGCGCTTTCCGGAACCGCTCTACGGCAGCGAGGTGATTACCGCGCTGGAGATGTTCCTCGCCCGCAACGCCAACGGCGGCAAGATGGACGCGCCGTCCATCAAACGATGACACGATGAGGCCACGCATGACCCGACTGACCCCCATCGTTCTGACGGCGCTGACACTGGCCCTGGCTGCCGGCACGGCGCACGCAGCGGACGCCACCGCCAAGGGCGTAACCGCACCCAAGCCCGATGCCAAGGCCGACGCGGCACTCGCCAAGGCCATCCACGAGAGCTTTGTCTCCAAAGGCCCGGCCACCGTCGAAGGCGTGACCGACCGCGACGACGTGCAGAAGATCTGCAGCCAGTTTGCCGACCGCAACGCCGTGCCCGCAGCAGTTGCCAAGAAGCTGGAAGACGCGCAGTTCAAGACCATCCACTACCCGGCTGACAACACCTGGCTGGGCGACTGGAAGGAAGGCGAGAAGACCGCGCAGAGCGGCCGCGGCATGCAGTTTTCCGACCCGGCCGGCGGCGCGAACGGTGCCAACTGCTATGCCTGCCACCGCCTGTCGAAAGACGAAGTATCGTACGGCACCATCGGCCCGTCGCTGTACCAGTACGGCAAGCTGCGCGGCGATTCTGAGGCGATCCTGCGCTACACGTGGGGCAAGATCTACAACTCCAACGCGTATGCGGCGTGCTCCAACATGCCGCGCTTCGGGCACAAGGGCATCCTGACCGAGCAGCAGATTCGCGATGTGATGGCGCTGTTGTTCGACCCGGCCTCGCCCGTGAACCAGTAACGCCATGCGTACGCTTCGACGGTTCCTGATGTGGACGGCGGCAATGGTGCTCGTTGCCAGCACCGCGCAGGCCGTCGAAGTGGGCGACGTGGCGGCGCTGCCCGACGTGCAGCTGCTCGACGGCACGCGCGTGCCGGGCGATGCGTGGCGCGGGCACCCCGTCATCATCGCCACGTGGGCATCGTGGTGCCCGTTCTGCGCGCTGCAGAATCCGCGCCTGCAAAAGCTGTATGACGCCACGCGCGGCACGGACCTGCGCATCCTCACCATCAGCATCGACGCCAACCCGCAGCTTGCGAAGGACTACGTCGCCAAGCGCGGCTTCACCTTTCCGGTGACGATGGAAACCGACGCGCTGTGCGCCGCCACCGGCCCGCGCAAGGGCCTGCCCGAACTGCTCGTGCTCGACGCCAAGGGCCGCGTGGTGCGCAAGGAAGTCGGCGAGATGCTGGAAGACGACGTGGCCGACCTCGCACGCTACGCACACAACCCCAAGCAATGAACCGCCGCGAATTCGTTCAAGCCCTGGCGATTGCCGCAGCCGCCGGCCTGCGCCTGACCGACGCCCACGCAGATACGTTCAGCTACGACGTACCCCGTTTCGGCAACGTCCACCTGCTGCACTTCACCGACTGCCACGCGCAGTTGCTGCCCATCGAATACCGCGAGCCCAACGTCAACCTCGGCGTGGCGCAATGGGCCGGGCAGCCGCCGCATCTGGTCGGGCACGCGCTGCTCAAGCGTTACGGCATTGCGCCGGGCTCGCGCGCCGCGCACGCGCTCACGTCGCTCGACTTTACCGAGGCCGCGCGCCGCTACGGCCGCATGGGCGGCTTTGCCCACCTGGCCACGCTCATCAAGCGGCTGCGCGCCACGCGCCCGAATGCGCTGCTGCTGGACGGCGGCGACACCTGGCAGGGCTCCGCCACCGCGCTGTGGACCAACGGCCAGGACATGGTCGACGCCGCCCTCGCGCTGGGCGTGGACGTCATGACCCCGCACTGGGAAATGACCTACGGCGCCGACCGAGTGCGCCACGTGGTCGATCACGATTTCAAGAACAAGGTCGCCTTTGTCGCGCAGAACATCCAGACCGCCGACTTTGGTGATCCGGTGTTCGACCCGTATGTGCTGCGCGAGCTGAACGGCGTGCCGGTCGCCATCATCGGGCAGGCGTTTCCGTACACGCCCATCGCCCACCCGGCCGATTTCACGCCCGACTGGACCTTCGGCATTCAGGAAGAACGGCTGCAGAAGATGATTGACGAGGCGCGCGGCAAGGGCGCCAAGGTGGTTGTGCTGCTGTCGCACAACGGCATGGATGTCGACCTGAAGCTCGCCTCGCGCGTGCGCGGGTTGGATGCCATCCTCGGCGGGCATACGCACGACGCCGTGCCCGCGCCCGTCAAGGTCAGCAACCCGGGCGGTGTGACGCTCGTCACCAACGCGGGCGCCAACGGCAAGTTTGTCGGCGTGCTCGATCTGGATGTGCGCGGCGGCACCGTGCGCGACATCCGCTATACGTTGCTGCCCGTGTTTGCCGATCTGCTGCCGCCCGACCCCGCCATGACGGCGCTGATTGACCGCGTGCGCGCGCCGTACAAAGACAAGCTGGGCGAAACGCTGGCCACCAACCGCGGCCTGCTGTACCGGCGCGGCAACTTCAACGGCACGTTCGACCAGCTCATCGTTGATGGGCTGATGCACGCGCAGGGCGCCGAGATTGCCTTCTCGCCCGGCTTCCGCTGGGGCACCACGCTGCTGCCCGGCGAGGCCCTGACCATGGAAGCGCTGATGGCCCAGACTGCCATCACCTACCCGGCCACCACGCTGACTGAGATGACCGGCGCCACCATCAAGACCGTGCTGGAAGACGTGGCCGACAACCTGTTCAACCCAGACCCGTACTACCAACAGGGCGGCGACATGGTGCGCACCGGCGGCCTGCGCTACACCATCGACCCGATGAAGCCCATGGGCCAGCGCATTACCGACATGCGCTTAGGGCCGGGTGACGGCAAGCCCATCGACGCCGACCGCCGCTACAAAGTGGCCGGCTGGGCCGCCGTATCGCCCGAAGCCCGCAAGGCGGGCGGCCGCCCCGTGTGGGACGTGCTGGCCGACTGGCTGCGCGACCAGCGCGAAGTGACCGCAAGGCCGCTGAACACGCCGCGCATTGTCGGCATGGAGGGCAATCCGGGCATGGAAAACGCGGGTTAAACCCCCGATTGAAAGGGCCTGGGGAGTTCGGGTAGACTCATTTCCCACGGGCCGATAGCTCAGCTGGGAGAGCGCCGCGTTCGCAATGCGGAGGTCGGGAGTTCGATCCTCCTTCGGTCCACCAAGAACAATTCCCAAGCAGTCTCAGGAAGTCCGGCGAACCCCGTAGATTCAACGTCTGCGGGGTTTTTTGTTGCCGACTGATTCCAAGAGAGCCCATTGACTTCCGGGGGCACAAGGGGGCATCTTTGGGGGCATATCGGGTTCGACGATGACCTGATGCCCCCAGGAGGCACAAATGCCGCTGACCGACGCCGCAGTACGGAATGCTGTCCCGCGCGACAAGCCATACCGGCTTGCAGATAGCGCTGGTCTCTACCTGGAAGTTTCACCTGCTGGTGGGAAATACTGGCGACTCAAGTATCGGTTCGGCGGCAAAGAGAAACGCTTGGCCCTGGGCGTCTATCCGGCGGTCGGACTGAAAGAGGCTCGCGTGCGCCGGGACGCCGCCCGCAAGCTGCTGGCAGACGGCATTGACCCGAGCGTGCATCGTAAGGTTCAGAAGGCTGCAACGGTCGAACGTGCGTCAAATAGTTTCGAAACCGTTGCCCGTGAATGGTTCTGCAAGCAGGCGCCGGCCTGGGCGGCGAGTCATGCAGACAAGATCATGCAGCGGCTTGAAAAGAACGTCTTCCCCTGGCTGGGCGGGCGCCCGATTGCCGAGATTACTGCACCCGAACTGCTGACGGTGCTCCGCCGGATCGAGGGACGCGGGGCATTAGACACCGCACATCGTGCGCACCAGAATTGCGGGCAAATTTTCCGCTACGCCGTAGCGACCGGGCGGGCTGAGCGCGACCCCTCCGGCGATCTGCGCGGCGCGTTGCAACCTTCCAAACACGAGAACTTCGCCGCCATTACCGATCCAGCTAAGGTGGGTGAGTTGCTGCGAGCCATCGACGCGTTCAAGGGCACGTTCGTTGTTCGCTGCGCTCTCCTGTTGGCACCATTGTTGTTTGTGCGGCCGGGCGAACTGCGGAAAGCGGAATGGGATGGGTTCGACCTGGACCGAGCCGAGTGGCGCTATTTCGTTACCAAAACCAAGACCGAGCACACTGTCCCGTTGGCTTCGCAGGCGGTCGCCGTTCTGCGGGAATTGGCCGACCTAACGGGAAGCGGGCGCTATGTATTTCCCGGACGTGATCCGAAAAAGCCGATGAGCGAGGCCGCAGTCAACGCCGCGCTACGGCGCATGGGCTACGACACCAAAACCGAGATGACCGGCCACGGCTTCCGCGCGATGGCACGGACGATCCTGCATGAAGAGCTGCACATCAAGCCCGAGGTCATCGAGCACCAGCTCGCCCACAAGGTGCCCGACGCGTTGGGTACGGCCTACAACCGCACCCGATTCATGAAGGAACGGCGGGAAATGATGCAGCGCTGGGCGGACTACCTTGATGAACTCAAGGGCGGCGCGCGGGTGTTGCCATTTCCGCACTCTGTGGCTTAACGCGCCTTACAGTTGGCGGTATTCTTCTACAAGCCAAATTGTTCCAGCACGGACGGTGTAACACTGCGATTGTGGCGGACTCCTGCTTCGCCGAAATTGCCCGTGCAGACTCACCAAAAATAGGAGACAGCTCAATGACCGTACGAACCAGGTGACAAACCAACTGGAGAAAGGTCTATGAGCAATTTGGAATGCGGTCCCCTCGATTGCACGGGGCTCGACGAAATCGATCCGCTGTGGAATCTTCATGAGGACTTCGGTGTCACTCATGCTGCGGCACTTGTTGCTGGCTACAACCCTACTACGATCGATCGTTGCAAGGGCGATTCATCGTTTCAAGAAGCCTATCCGAAATACAGCGTCACTTTTAATGCCCTGACCAACGCCATCATGAACGGGCGCTTGCACGCCACGCTGCGCTATCCGGCCCGCGAGTATGGGAACTTGGATTTTTTGGAAGAGCTCGACCGCGCAGAAATGGACCTTCCGTACGGCCGTGGCAGCACCGCAAGGGAAGGTGAAGAGCTGACCTCCGACGGTCGTTACTTTTACAAGTCCATCCCCGATTGGTCACAGAGTACAGTGACTCGCGATGAATTGATCGGCTGGTTGACTCGACGCGGCGTCAAATCGGGCTTCTTCTTTCCGATGGCTGCAGATGGCCCAGGGTATCTTGATCCAAGCAGTGAGCGCTATGCGCCGAAACTCGCGGCCGCTGTGCAAGCCTGGGAAGCCGTGACGGTGCCGCGAGGCATGCACCCCAAGCAGGCGCTAATGAAATGGCTTCGTGAGCATGCGGCGGAGTACGGCTTGACCAACGATGAGGGCAAGCCGAATGAGACGGCCGTCGATGAAATTGCGAAGGTCGCAAACTGGCAACCGAACGGTGGGGCCCCCAAGACCCCCGAAGCATAAACGTTCCAGGTCTTGTCGGCGGCTACGGGCGCGCTAACTTTGCCCGCATCCACCCACCCTTTCACTTCGAACCCGCCCACCCCCAAACCAGTTATTCCGGGGTGGGTTTTTGCAATCCGTCTGCCTATTCGCCGCTGCTCTGAAAACGTTGAATGGCCATGTGTTCCGGGATTGGCCCGGACAGCTTACTAAGGGTGAAACATGGCCGAGCAACTACGCAGTGCACTTGCAATCCTGCGCCGCAAGCAGGTCGAGGCTGCAACTGGGCTCTCGCGCAGCACCATTTATCAGCGCATAAAGGAGAAGACGTTTCCCGCGCCTGTAGCACTTGGCCCTCGCGCCGTCGGTTGGCGTGCAGGTGACATCGATGCTTGGCTGGCCAATCCGGCTGACTACAAAGCGTAAGGAGCTGCTCATGAACGGCTCCATTCCGTTTGAACAACAGTTCGCCGTCGCTATGGCCGAATACGGTTTGCAACCCGACGAGATTGTGGCTGATGGCAAGCTGCACCGCTTCGATGGCCCGGACGAAAAGCGCGGCAAGTGCTCTGCTTGGTACGTGCTGTACGGCGACGGCTTGCCGGCCGGATCGTTCGGTGACTGGCGGACAAATTTTTCCAAGACGTGGTGCGCTAAGCCGGAGCACGCCCTCACCGACGCCGAGCGCCAAACGCACTGCCTGCGCATCGAACAGGTGAAGGCCGAAGCCGTTGCTGCGCGCACTAAGGTAGCGCAGGAAGCCGCCGCCAAATGCTTGAATTTGTGGGATCGCGCCGACGCAGTGCAAGACGATCACGAGTACATCAAGCGTAAGGGTATCAAGCCGGTGGGTGCGAAACAATTGGGCAAGGCGCTTCTGATCCCCTTGTGGGATACCACCGGCGCGCTGCATAGCCTGCAATTCATCCGACCGGACGGTTCGAAACAATTCAAGAGTGGCGGCAAGGTCTCTGACTGCTACTGCGTCCTGGGCGGCAAGCCGGGGCCGGATACACCGCAGCTGATCTGCGAGGGTTGGGCGACAGCATGCAGCCTGCATGAAACGACCGGCTACCCTGTGGCCGCCGCCATGAACGCGGGTAACCTGCTGGCGGTGGCGCACGCGCTGCGCGCCGAAATGCCCGATGTGCCCATCATTGTCTGTGCTGACGACGACAGCAAGACGGACGGTAATCCTGGCTTAACCAAGGCGCGGGTTGCTGCTGATTCCATCGGCGCGCTGCTGGCGGTGCCCAACTTCGGGCCGAAGCGCCCGAACGGTGCTACCGACTTCAACGACTTGCACATTGCCTACGGTGGCGATGCTGTGATGGCCTGCATCAAGGCCGCCCGTAACGGAAAAACCGACACCGTAATGCAAAACCCCCCGACTGCGGGGACCACGGCCAATAGCACTGATCCTGTGTCGGCAGAAACCGACGAGGAAGCCATTGCCCGTATGGCAGCGCTTACGTGGATTGAATACGATCGCGTGCGCAAGACCGAGGCCGAGCGCATGGGTGTACAACTCGGCACGCTTGACCGAATGGTGAAAAACGCGCGCGGCGACGCGGCACGCGACACTGCCCCGTTCGAGGATGTGAAGCCATGGCCCGAGCCGGTAGACGGTGCGGCGCTGCTGTCCGAGATCGCGCGCACCATTCAGCGCTTCATCATCTGCGATCTGGAGACCGTCGCCGCGACAGCTTTGTGGTGTATGGCGGCCTGGCTGGTGGATCATGTCAACGTCTGCCCGATCCTGCTCATCAACGCGCCGGAAAAGGCATGTGGCAAGACGCAACTGCTGACCTTGGTCGGCAAGTTGGTGCCACGCCCAGCGCAGGCGGCGGGCATCTCGCCCTCGGTGCTGTTCCGCATGATCGAGAAGTACAAGCCCACGCTCCTGGTGGACGAAATCGAGACCGTGCTGACCAGAGAAGCAGAAGACCTGCGCGGGCTGATGAACGCCGGCCACACCCGCGAATCGGCTTTCGTCTGGCGCGCCAATACCGCACCTGGCGCTGATTTCGCCCCCCAGCGTTTCACCGTTTTCGGTTTCAAGGCGCTTGCTGGCATCAACGCCGACAAGCTGGCCGAGACGATCACGAGCCGCGCCGTGGTGGCGCAGATGCGTCGCAAGATGCCCCACGAAACCGCTGAGCGCCTGCGCTATGCCGAACCCGATCTATTCGACACGCTTCGCGCGAAGTTGGCGCGCTGGGCTGACGACAGCGCACCCACCATTCATGCAGCCCGCCCCAGCTTGCCCGATGTCTTGGGCGACCGGGATCAGGACAACTGGGAGCCGCTGCTTGCCGTAGCCGACTTGGCGGGCGGCACATGGCCTGCCTATGCGCGTAGCACGGCAATTAAGCTGTGTAAGGCGGCAGTGGCGCAAAGTGCGGGAGCCGAGCTGCTGGCGGACATCAAGGCCGTGTTCGACCGTAAGAAGGTGCAGCGCATCTCCATGACTGAACTCTTGGCCGCACTTTGCGAAGACGATGAAGCTCCCTGGAAAACCTGGAGTCACGGTAAGGAGATGACCGCCAGACAGTTGGGCAAGAAGCTGCGCGATTACGGTATTGAGAGCCAGACGTTGAAAATCGCCTACCAGACATCCAAGGGGTACAAGGTCGAGCGATTCGAGGATGTGTTTGCCCGATACTTGCCCGCTTCGCCGGACTCTCCCGTTTCATCGGTTGCTTGGTTACAACCCAATGCCGAGGCGGGTTTTTGGGTAACTGATGCTCAGTTACCTGGCAAAGCGGAAAACGCTTTAGTTACCCAGAAACCCGCGTCAGGTAAGGAGGGTAACCGAGTAACCGAGGAAGAGGGCGTGACCGAAAAGGAGGAAGGGGCGGAGGAGAGCGTTGCCCCCGTTGGTTGTGATAGCGATGACGCGGCAGAGGTGTGACATGAGCGCTAAAGCACTTCTGGCTGATCTTGCCCGCGCTGGGTTCCGCGTCGAGGCGAGGGGCGACAAGATCAGGATTTCCCCGTCGGCGGTCCCTGCAGCGCTTTTGGAAGCGGTAAAAGAACAAAAGCCCGAACTTCTGGCCTACTTGCGCCGCGCCGCGAATGACACCGTGACGCTGTCGCAATACCCGATTGCAGATGGACCATTCATGCCCTGGTGTGCGCCCCTGACATCCGAGCGAGTAGCCGGTTTGGTCGCCGATTTGCGTGAGGCCATCGGCAAAGTAGCTGATAGCGAGAAATGGTCGGACGGCTATCGAGCGGCCCTGCTGGGCTTGGTGGCTCGCCAACCTATTTCCACTTTGGCCGATGATTTGAAGTATTTCAGGCGCCGACTAGATGCTCTGCGCGCCGTCAACCACACAGCCCAAGCGATCGGTCATGCACGACGCCCCTCGAAGTAACATCCGCAGCTGCGCCGCATCGCGGCGAGTAGCGGAAGCGCAGGAGGAAGAGATGGAGCGCGAGGCCGCCCTTTACTGACCGCCTCAACTGCAGCACGTCTACAGTGACAAATCGACCCTGAACCAGCGCGCTAGTTCTTCTGGCAAGCAGGGCGGCGGCGTCTCGAGCGTCAGATCCTGGTCGGTGACAGCCTCTAGCACATCGCCGAGTTCCTTCTCGCCCAGTTCTTCCTCGTCCAGGGCATCCAAGGCGAAGTCCGGCTTGCCGAGCAGCACCTCGAAACGCTGGGCGCGCGCCAGTAGCACGCTGTACTGGAAGCGCTCGTAGCTCTGCTGCTGGAACGGTATGCCGACTTGCACGAGCCCTGTGCCGGGTTGATCGGTCCGGCTTGCTTCTGCCAGACTACCAACGCGATCGACACGGCCAATACGCTGCTCCAGCCGCGCCGGATTCCACGGCAGGTCATGATGGATGATCTCGGCGCATTCACGATGCAAGTCGATACCCTCGGAGCCGATTGAGGTGCAGATCAAAATGTCCGGCGCCAACGGCGAATTGAAAGCTGCACATAGCACGATGCGGCTGTCGTGCTTTATGGAGCCGTCGAGCGTGCGCACCGCATAGTCATCGTGTTTGTTGGCATCGCTGCTTACTTCGTCGTCGTGCTTCGCGTCGGCGCGGCTTCGCTGCAGATTGACCCCGCGCCACAAGCTGCGGCGCCGCGTGTTGGTATGGTCGTCGGTATTCATGGAACCGTTCGCTTCGCAAAGGCTCAACAGGAAGCGCACCATGCGCCGCCACATCGATTCACCCATGCCGCGCGGCGCACGTATGCCACTATGGACGGCGCGAACGATCTCCGCCATGCGCGGATCATCAGACGGATTAGCCAGTAACGGCCCCAGATACGTGCGGAACAGGTCCGGACGCAGCAGCACCTTGCGCAAGCCCTTCTGAAGGTCCAGTACCGTGTCGAAAAAGCCCGGCGCGACTTGGCGCGCGTTGGCGTCGATGCCGGCGTCGTCCACGAGAAGGCTCGCTTCCGACTCGATCAGTGCCCACAGATTCGTTGCGAAAGAACCGGTGTCATCGCCGTCCCAGAGATTCAGCGGCCGCTCGAAAAAAGTCCCGGCGTGACGGTTGACCAGTTCCCTGATGGTTTCCGCCGATTCCGCGCTAGTCCCCTCCGCCGCGAGAAACGATGTGCGGAGCCAGCGTTCATCCTGCCCCTCCGACATTGCCATTTCACGCAGGAGTTCGAACAATCGCATGGCCGGAGTCCGCACGCGCCGGCTGCGGCGAAACTGAACTAAGAGCCACAGATCAAGCAAACGGAATACGCGCCGCTCGGTCGCGCTCACACGGCAGCGTGAGAGGCAGTCGATTGCGAATGCGACCGCCTCGGAGCGCCATTTTCCTATCAGACTCTCCATCTGGTTCGCCTCGAGCTGCGAGGCTTGCGCGAAGCTGCGCGCAAGCGGCAGGTCCACGAACGCAGCCTCCTCAAGCAGACTCTTGCGCTTCGCGCGCAAGTCAAGTGCTGTGGCTTCAGTGGGGTTGATGCGCGACTGCAGCATCGCACCGATCTCATTGAGCGTTTCCACGCGTTCACAGAAGATCAGCGTCTTACGGCCATTCTGATAGTTGGTCAAAGCTCTGTCGACGGTCGCGCGGACTTTCGGATGTTCGCTCATGCCGAGCACACGCCGGAACATCGCCATGTAATTCGCCGTTTCAGCATCAAAGGCACGCTTTTCTTGAGCCATCACGGCCGCGCTGCTTTCGAATGCCCTAACGCTCGACGTCAGCCCGCTCATCAGACGCGCATTAGCCCCATCGCGCTTGCCGTCCGCCGCGCGCGTCTGCTGATCGACCCGCATCGCCAGAAAATGGATGAAAGCATCGCTGTCCCGCGACATGCCTTCCACGTCGTACAGCATCGTTCGTTGTGCCGCCGGGCCGGTGCCGAAATCCTGCCCGGCATGAAACGACCGATGCCCGCGCGGCTTCAAATGGCGAATCACAATCTTGCGCTGCAAGGCCGTGAGTTGATCCACCGCCTTGCGATAGGCCACGGCGGCATCGCTGAACGCGCGCAACGCCGGTTGCGCGGCGGGGTCGGTGATTAGATCGGAAAGCATCGGTTCGATGGCGTCGTGAATCGTGCCCTCGCACAATGCGTTCAAGCGAGCCACACTTTCGTCGTCACCGGAGAGTGCATCCCACGCCTTCTGAAAGTTCTTGTTGGCGTTCAGGCAATTGGCGACCTCGCCGTTCGGGCGATAAATAGCATCCAGGACGCGATACGTTGCACTGTTCTTGTCCGTCGCGAAGTCGAACACCGTGAGCATTTCGCGCTCTTCGAGCTGGAACGGCGTGGCCGACAGCAGCAGCTTGTTGGGGATCGAAGGGGAGAACGTCTTGCTGAACGCCTTCGCGCCATGTTTGCCGCCCTTCCAGTTGTGTACTTCGTCCACCACAGCCAATTCGATTCTGGACTCGCGTAGCTTTTGCTGAACCACTGCGTTCATCAGATCCTTGAAGAAGTTCTTGATCGAACTGTCGTCCGCCCCGGCACGCAATGACGACCAGCGAGCCTTGAGATCCGGATCGTGGTCGCGCGCCTTGATGACGCAATCGTAGGTGCGATACAGATCGCTTGACGCCAGTTCCTTAAGCGACTCCTTGGTGGCATTGGGCAGCAAGATGTTGGCCCTGCGCAGCGAACTCAGCAGTGCATCGCGAGTGGGCGCGTGCAGGCCCGTCGCCAGCACGCCAAGCACGAAGGTGCTGAAGCGCCGCGTATCTGCCTGATCGGTTCGCGGCCGGTCGAGGGACGACATGCCCAGAATCAGCACGTTGGGCAAATACCGTTCCTGCTTGGCAGCGAACTCCTTGAATGCGTCCTTGAACCAGTTGCTGGCATCCGGTCTGTCATCCGTGCGTAGCGCTGTGAGGTGCGCGCGCATGGTTTGGTCTTGCGTGGCCTTCAGTTCGTCGAGGTATCTGAACCAGCCGGTCTGCGAATACTGGGAGGCGAATTCCAGCGCCTTTTTGGAGCTTTCATCGAAGCCCTCCAGGCGCTTGAATCTGCTACGTCGGGACAGGTACCGGTTCCGGCTCGCCCATTCGTAAACCGATTGCAAGATGCAGCACGTCGTTTCCGGTCTGATGCGGCTGATGGTGGTGTTCTTGTAAGCGTGAAGACAAGCGATCAGTTCCCAGTAGCTATGCACGACAAGTGGACGCAAGGTACGCTTGCTCGCCCGGTTCTGGCCGTTCACATAGCACGCCGAAAAGCTGCGTAACTCCTGCTCCCACTTCGCGCGCAGCACGGCACTCGACGGCGTGATAAGCAACGCGCGCGCGTCGGCGTCTCTCGCACCTAGCAGCCGCGCGGCGATCACGCCCATCGCAACGTACGTCTTGCCCATGCCCACCTCGTCGGCGAGCAACTGCGTGTCGAAGCCATTCTCAAACCGGGTGAGGAACTCCCGCGCCGTGTTGCGCTGGCGGTCCCAATCCTTCTGGAAGCTAGGGCGTTCAGCCTCCGCGCGAATTACCGTATCGAACCGTTGCGAACTCAAGATCGGAGACCCTCATGGCAGAAACTAAGATACTCCTTGACTGCTGCGTCACGGTGTTGCGTGGGCAACTTAGCCTTGAGGCGCGTCCATAACACGTGGCCCGCGTCCGATTCGGCAGCAAGTTCGCGAGTGAACAGCACCAGTTCGCCCAGCCTGAACAGCGAGTCCGCGCTCGATTGCGGGCGGCTTTTTGCGTCGCGCAAGAGAACGTCCGCGAAGGTGGCAAGCGGCTCCTCCACCTCGTCCCGCCACCGGCTGGACTGCTCGGGCAATGCCGCTTCCAGGCATTGCGTTGCGCGTTTTCGAAAGACATTCTGCACGCGCGCGAAGAGGCTCAGATGCTGCTGCATCCCGATCACGATGTTGCGTTCGCGCATGGCGCGAATTGCGGTGGCGGGATCGTCGTCGATGCTATTCGGATCGCCCGGTACGAACTCATCCGCGTCGCGGTCGAGCGGTAACCTCTCCTTGAGGTAATGCAGCATCCAGTCTTCCGCGGTGGACAGTACATAGCCCTCGCGCTGTTGGAACAGCGTGGCGGCATGCCGGAACGGAAGGTAATAGACACGTTCGGGCACGCTGTGGTGCACGAACTTCAGGTTGCGCGCGCCGATAATCCGGCCAATCAGTTGTGATTGATCGAGTGGATTCGAGCGTCCGTTGGTGAAATGAAGCGGCATGCCGCCCCAACTCACGTCGTAGTCAGCTAGTTTCGCAAGTTCAGACGGCTCGACACGTACGTCGAATGCCATCAGATCCGTATTTGGCAATTCGGCGAGCTCAATGGCCTGAACAAATTCAGGGTAGTCGGGTTGGTCCTGATAATCATCGTCCGACTCGGGCATCTCGTCCGGCGTGTCGGACGGCAGATCACGATAACGGTCCATCTGCTCCGCGCTCAGGCCGTTGCAAATCGCGCCGAACAACTTGTCGATCGAACCACGGTGCACGCGCGCCACGCCCATTTCGTGATTGGCGCCGCACCACGCATTGCGGGTGAAGTTGGCGCTACCCAGATAGACAAGCGCTTCGTTGCCGCGTGCTAGCACCAGTATCTTGGCGTGGAGCTTGCGCGTAATCGCGAGCCCGGCAAGGTCAGCTGGTTGATTGGCCTGCGCGATGCGCTCGCGCTCGCACTCGGTGAGAGTTTCGGGGATCAGAAACAGCCGTATGCGTGGCAGCGCGCGAAAATGATCGCGGCAAAGATGCTTGGCGACCGGCGCATCCGTCACGACATCGAGCGCATTGACAGACGGGAAGGTTTGCTTCAGATCCTGCGCAAACACGGCCCCCCGCGCGCTGCGATCGAAGAACGGCGATACGGCGATCGCGCGCTCCGGCGACGCGTCGCCGAATGCACTACGCCATGCACGAGCGAGAGTATCCAGTCCGGTTGCGCCGTCGTAGCCTTGATGGATCAGCACGGCACCTTCCTGGTTTTCCGACGCGCCCCAACGATCCAACCTCTGCTGAATCGACTCTATCGCCATAGCCAGCGGCCTCGAATCGAACGATGCGTAGCCACGCGCCAGCACCTCAACGAACTCGCGCAGTATGCCGAGGTCTGCCCGCCCACCGTTCCCGCTATCGCCCCATGCGAACGTTTCGAAAACCTCGCGATTCGCGAAGAGCCCAGTGCGCGTCAGGTTCATCGAGCCCAGTGCAAGATGCA
The DNA here is from genome assembly GCF_056280165.1 of Ralstonia sp. 110700041-2. Taxonomy (NCBI): domain Bacteria; kingdom Pseudomonadati; phylum Pseudomonadota; class Betaproteobacteria; order Burkholderiales; family Burkholderiaceae; genus Ralstonia; species Ralstonia sp. 110700041-2. Next base: position 219,901 of record NZ_JBSFAI010000004.1, read on the forward strand.
CCTGACGCTGTGTAACCACCAAATAGGCCTTCGCGTGATGGCAGGTCCAGGGCCGCGTGCGCACCGGCAGCAATTCCATGAAATGCGGCAACTGATTGTGCTCGCGAGTCTTCCGCGCGTCGTAGATCATCACCGGCACGATGCGTAGCATATCGGCGATATCAGAAGTCCGCGCCTCGGGCGCCGCGCTCAGCGAACGCCGCAGAGCGAGGTTCAACACTTGCTGGTCGTCGAACTCGTAACTGAGCACCACCACGTGTTGCAACGCGTTATCGCGTCCGTTGCATGACTCGAAGACGCCCGTGAAGTACTCGCGTAGCGATTCAACCTGCTCCGTCATTGCACGGTCTCCTTCTGCGGGAAGGCCCAGTCGGACCAACTGCGGCACTTTTCAAAGTGCCATTGGCGGCGATAAAGATATTGAAGACCGTCGAGTTGGGCAACTGTGTCGTTCGGCGCGTTGTCGAAGATCGATAGGGCGTCTTTAAGCGTGCTGAGATTCACGCGACCGCTCACCAACAATTCGCCTCGATTCACGATCGGAGAGGTGCCCTTCGCCGTCTGATGGTCGATATGGTGATCGACTACGCAGCGCGTCAACGTGGCGAAGTCGCCGTCGATCTGTGCAACGCTGGAAAACAGATAGCGCGAATCGTGGAAGGCAGGCGCGGCGACATATTTAGCGGCCAGTGTCGTCGTGGCTGCGGCAAAAGATTTCGCACCCTGCGGCAACACGTCCCGGAACGTGTCACCAAATTCGAGCGAAGCAATGCGCAAATCGAGCACGAATTGCGTGGCCGCTGCGAGCCGCTCGAAGCGGGCCATCGCTATCAACTCGGTGGCGATGCCGTCGTATTGCTCGCATGCGTCGGTCCAGAACGCCTGATAAGCCGAGGCGTTGGCAAAGGCTTCCTGCAGTTTTTTCCGTTCTGGTGGCGCGCGCCACAACGGTTCGGCGCGCGGATTCTTTCTGCACCAGATGTCGATGAGCTTGCGCCAGATCTCGCTTTCCCTGTGCGAAGCCGACGCATCGAGGCCGTAGTGCTTGCCCACTCGCTCGAAATCACCTTGCGAGACGACGTGATTGTCCTGCCAGTTCGCTAACGCGTCGTGAAACCGCTGCGCCTTGCTGCGCGATGAGAACGCATCTGCGAGATCACGTCCCTGCGGACTTAGGGTGCGTCCATCCGGCTCGACAAGGCCCCAGCGCAGTGCCGCACTGCTGTAGTGACCGAGCGTGCCGTAAGAAAGACGCTGGTATATCGGATGACGCTTCGGGATGCTGTCCAAGCGGACTTGCTCGCGGAGCAGGCGTTGGTATTTCGTCACATTGATGATCGACGAGTTGACCGACGCGTTGGCAATGCCCCAATAGATTTCGAGTTCGCGAAATCGTTGCGACAGTTGCTGCGCCTTGAACGTCTCATCGGCGAGCTTGTCGAGAATGGCACACAGCGAACTCAGGTAACCCTCCAGCGCGGCCGTCATCAGGTCACTGCCCATCGCCAGTTGCGAATCCTGCATCCTTTCCAGCAACTTCTCCACGCGGGCGAGGCGAGGGCGCAGGGTGTCAAAGCCCACCAAGTCACCTCGCATTTCCTGCAGGTTGAAATTGGCGGGAAGCACGCCGGGGTTGTTGCTCAGCAGTTCCACTGCCTGGCGGCAGAACGCTTCGGACTTGTCGCCCATCTTCATGAGCGTGCTGCGCTGCTCGACTGACAGGCCAATCAGGCCGACGAGCTTTTCTTCCAGTGTCTTGAGCGCACCGTCAATGGCGGTCAGGTCGGTGGCGCTGGGTTGAAACGAGATCAAGTTCTGAGACATTGCGTTCCTTCTAACGCGGATATCAACGTCATGCCGATTGGCACAACCCGGTGAGGTTGGCTACGGCTGCGGCGTATCGCAATGCTGTACACAACTTTTGACGGAAAGCGCCCGCACATGGGGCGAGCAAGCCCGCTCACGCCGTTCGAATATTGGAGCGTGAAGCGCGAGCCTTGGACTGTCGAACTCGACGCCCTGACACTGACGCTCGACCCTCAGACGGTGAAACGTGACCCTCAGACAGTGAGGTTCGAGTGTTTTAGGCTCAAACGCGACCACCAAAGGGTCGAATTCGACTCTTTGACACTGGCGCTCGACCCTCAAACAGTGAAACGCCAGTGTCTGACTCTCGCGTTCCACTCTCTGAGGGTGAAGCGCCACTGTTTGAGGGTGGAGCGTGACCTGCTGACAGTGGCTGCCCGCGAATCAAGAATCCAACTTTTGCCGCTGCCCCCGTCGCTATAATCCATTCCGCTGCCGCACCAACGGCAGTCGGGTTTGGCGACTCGACATACTCACAACGAGCATCCGCTTGGCGGATACGCTCGGGCACACTCGCGCATGCCTCCTATGGCGGGCCGGGTGGGGAGACCGCAAGGTCTGCCGGTTGCCGTGAGTACCGGTTCGCCAGCCCCGCCGTCAGGCCCGCCACCTTCGTCTGGCGACGAGAAGGCGGACCTCCAATCAATACTCACGGAGGCGCCTATGCCTATTGCAGACGAGACGCGACCAGCGTCGTACCCATCTCCACCCGCATCACCCAGCCCACCGCCCACGTCATCCGACACAGGTAGGCTCACCAAGAACCGTACTTACCTGAACGGCGCCATCGCAGCGCAGGCGTATCTCAAGCGCACGCGCACCGCCATGCGCTCGCACGGCCAATGCCGCCCGGGCATGCTGCGCGAGCAGCTTCAACATCTGTCCGCGCACGCGTTTCCGCCGGCTTTTATCAAAGGCTTTGTGGATGCGATTGATGCGTACGTATCGATGTCGCTCGGGGGCCGCGATGTCGATCCGCAAACGTGGGACGTGTTAGCCGCCATAGAGCGGCGGGGCTATAGCCAATAACAAGAGATGGACGCATTCCCGTGACGGGCGGGAATGCCTGTGTGGGGTCGGAGTGGCAGTTGGGCGTTGGCTGTTGGATTGCTTGCTACCGGCCAGAAGCGGTCGTCCCGGTACGCTTGAAACGTCCCGCTACCCCCCAGCCTCTCAACCCGTCAGCCAAACTTGCGCGCCGCATCGCGCGCCAGGCCCGAGCCGATCCCGCCAAACAGGTCGCCCTCAACGCGCCGCGCCGACGGCAGCACCTGCGCCAGTTGCTCGCGCAGCAACGGCACCCCGCTGGAGCCGCCGGCAAAAAGAATGGTATCGACCTTTTCCGCTGCAACGCCCGCCGTCTTCAGCATCGCCTGCACCGTCGAGACCGTCTTGCCGACCAGCTTCCCAATCGACTGGTCGAAGTCTTCGCGCGTGACGGGCTGCTTCAACTCGGGCGCGATGCGGTGCAGATCGATCTCCGCCACGGGGGCGTCCGACAGCGCGATCTTTGCGGCTTCCACCTGAATAGCGAGCCAGTGGCCGGCGCGCTCGCGGATCAGGCGGATGAGGCGGTCGAGTTTGTTGGTGTCGGCGGCATCTCGGTAGTTGTCCATCACCACCGCCCACGCCTTGCGCGTGTACACGTGGTTGATGGTGTGCCAGCTCGCCAGGTCGAAATACTGGCCGGATGGCATCGCCTTGCCGTTGCGCAGCGTGCTGTTCAGGCCCAGTAGCGGCATCACGCTGGCCAGGCTCAGGGCGCGGTCGAGGTCGGTGCCACCGATGTGAACGCCGCCGTTGGCGAGGATGTCTTCGCGGCGGTCAAGGCGTTTCGCGCGGTCGGGCGACAGGCGCACCAGCGAGAAGTCCGACGTGCCGCCGCCAATGTCCGCCACCAGCACAAGTTCTTCACCGCTGATGCCGGCCTCGTAGTCGAACGCGGCGGCGATGGGCTCGTACTGGAAGGCGATCTCGCCAAAGCCGGCATCGCGCGCGATGTCCGCCAGCGTGTCTTCGGCAAGCTGGTCGGCCTCGGGGTCTTCGTCGATGAAGAACACCGGGCGGCCAAGCACGGCGCGGCGGAATTCATGGCCGGCGGCGTGCTCGGCCCGCCGCTTCAGTTCGCCAATGAAATGCGCCAGCAGCTTGCGGAAGGGCATGGCCTGGCCCATGACCTCGGTGCTGTCGTCCATCATCGATGTGCCGAGCAGGCTCTTGAGCGAGCGCATCAGGCGGCCCTCGTAGCCGGCAAGATAGTCGGCCAGCGCGGCCCGCCCGTAGCTGACCGTCGGGTCTTCGGCATGAAAGAAGATGACGGAAGGCAGCGTAGCCTTGCCGTCTTCGAGCGGCAGCAGGGTGGGCGCGTCCGGTCTCAGCCAGCCGACGGTGGAGTTGGACGTGCCGAAATCGACGCCGCAGGCGTTTGACATCATAGGATTGTGGCTTCTGGAGTGCAGCGGGAGGCATGCGCCTGCACGGGGTGTCAGGAGCGGGCGCCACCGGCGAAGGCGCGCTATTGTAGTGGCTTTGTGCGACGGATCTGCACGACGGTGGATGCCTTGGTTGCCACGGTTGTTTGGGCTTCCAGGTTGGGCTGTTTCATGCGGCTAGCGTTGCAGACCGAAACACAACGCAACACGCCCACCGCGTGCAAAAGACACGGGCGGGCGCATTGCTGGCTGACCAATGAACGGTGAAGGCGGCGAAGGCGGTGAAACAACCCGCCCACCCAATTACTTCAACCGCGCCTTCAGCTCTTCACTGGCTTGATGCAGCGCTGCACGCGTTGCAGGCACACCGGCCAGCGCATTGAGCAAGCCGAAGTCGTGAATCATGCCGTTGTAGCGCGTGGCCGTGACGTCCACGCCGGCGGCGTCGAGCTTGCGTGCGTAGGCTTCGCCTTCATCGCGCAACACATCCTTCTCGGCCGTGATCACCAGCGCGGGCGGCAGCCCCTTCAACTGGTCGGGGGTGGCCAGCAGCGGCGATGCGTAGATCTGCTGACGCTGTGCCGGATCAGTCGTGTAGGCGTTCCAGAACCACTGCATCATCGGCTTGGTCAGGAAGTGCCCCTGCGCAAATTCGTCGTACGACGCGTTCTCGAAGCTGGCATTCGTAACCGGCCAGAACAGGACTTGCGTGCGCAGTGCGGGCGTACCGTGCGCCTTGGCCATCAGGGTCACCACGGCGGCCATGTTGCCGCCCACGCTGTTGCCGGCAATCGCCAGCCGCTTGCCGTCTACGCCAATCTGCGCGCCGTTTTCTGCCACCCATTTAGTGGCGGCGTAGATCTGGTTGATGGCTACCGGATACCGCGCCTCGGGCGACGGCGTGTAGTTGACAAAGACAGCGACGGCGCCGGAATCGGCCACCAGGTCGCGCACAAAGCGTTCGTGCGTGGGGAAGTCGCCCAGCACCCAGCCGCCGCCGTGCACGAAGATGAAGCCAGGCAGCGTGCCCTTCGCGCCGGCCGGGCGCACGATCGTCAGGCTGATCGGCTTGCCATCCACGGTGATGGTTTTCTGGCTAACGTCCGCGGGCGGCAGCGACACCTTTGCTGCGGCCTGCGCGCCCACCAGCACGGCACGCGCATCTGCGGGGGACAGTGTTTCCAGCGGCTGTCCGCCGCCCGCGGCCAGGGCGTCGAGGAAGGACTGGGTGTTGCGTTCCACGCCCGGGCTGCCCGCAGCAAGGGCAACGCTTGCTGCCACAGAGAGCAGGGTGCCGGCGGCAAATTTGGTCATGCGGTTCATAGCAGTGCTTCTTATCGGTTGTCGGGGGAGGGGGGTGCGGGTCAGACCAGGCTCAGGCGTACGTCGATGTTGCCGCGCGTTGCGTTGGAGTACGGGCAGACGATGTGCGCGCGGTCGATGAGCGTTTGCGCTTCGGCCGGGTCCATGCCGGGCAGGCTGATCTTCAGGTCGACTTCAATGCCAAAGCCGTTCGGAATGACGCCGATGCCAACGGTGCCCTGCACGGACACATCTACCGGCACGCGGATCTTGTCGCGCGCGCCCACAAACTTGATGGCGCCCAGGAAACATGCGCTGTAGCCGGCGGCAAACAGCTGTTCGGGGTTGGTGCCTTCGCCGCCGGCACCGCCGAGTTCGGTCGGCGTGGTCAGGCGCACGTCGAGCCGGCCATCGTCAGTGATGGCGCGACCATCGCGGCCGCCGGTGGCGCGAGCATTGGCACGGTAGAGGACGTTTTCGATCGACATGGTGGTTCTCCTGTGAGAGGGGAGGTACGCGCATCGGCTGTCGAGGCCGTGCCGCATTGCTTACGATTAAATAGCGCACTATTTAATCGGTTTAAAAAAACGGACGCGATCAGGCGCCCGTCGGCGATACGTATGTGCTCAGGCGGCGTTCTTGAAGAGCCGCCCCCGCAATGCATTCAACTGTGTGCGCAGTTCTTCCAGCTCGCCGGGCGCGCACTCCATGGCCGCAGCCATGCATGCCGGCACTTTCTCGGCCCGCTTCTCCAGCGCCTTGCCTGCCGCCGTGAGCGAGATGATCACCCGCCGCTCGTCCTCAGCCGAGCGCTGCCGCTCGATCAGCCCCGCCGCCTCCAGCCGCTTCAACAGCGGGGTGAGCGTGGCGGAGTCGAGGAACAGGCGCTCGCCAATCTCCGACACCGTTTGGGCGTCCTGCTCCCACAGCACCAGCATGACGAGGTACTGCGAATACGTCAGGTCCAGCGCCTTGAGCAGTGGCCGGTACGCCTTGTTGATCCCGATCATGGTCGAGTACAGCGCAAAGCAAAGCTGCTCGTCCAGGGCGAGGTCACGGCGTGCGGAGGAAGGCTTGCGTGTGTTCATGGAGGGGAATATATATAGCGTGCTATTGAATTGCAAGCTAATTTTTTTAGATGGGTTTTCGGTGCGGGCGGGGCGTGATCAACGCGCGCAAAGGCGGGCCGCTAGAATGGGCCGCACGCACGTTGCCAGCACTCCGAGAACTCAGCGGTTTCCGGGTCTCCAATTTCGGATATGGGCGGGTCATGACCACCTTGATTGTTATCGCACTGTTTCTCGTTGCCCTGCTATCGGCGGCGTTCCCTGGAACGAAGTTGCCTGCACCGTTCAGTGGCCGCAGCTGTCAGGGAAAAAACTGGCGCAGAGCTTTCCCGTCAGCCTCAAAGCCAGAGATTCGAGAATTTCTGCTGCTGTTTGTCCGCGCGTTTGCGTTGCACGACGGGGAGACGCTAATGCTCAGGCCGGATGATGAAATTCTGGCGATATATCGGACCTTATACCCACGGCAATGGACTCCAGACGCGCTCGAACTCGAAACCTTGGCAAAGGATGTTGAGAAGCGGTATGGGCTGGGGCTGCGCCATATCTGGAACGAAAGGCTAAGCCTCGGTCAGCTGTTCGCACATACCCAGCAGCCCGCGCAGGGGACGCCGATCAAGGTTTCGGCGATCGACTGAGGTCACATGGCTGCCTTGCTGGGGGACTAAAAAATGACGCGAAAACTCAGTGTCTTTTTGATTGCGGCGGTTGCGTCATCGCGCACGCCGAAGAGGCGGAGCAACCAGCATGGCGCGCCAAACCTCAGGCATACGCCACAGTCAACAACATCTTCGCGACGCGCGAGCCATTCAATCGGGCACTTGTTGTTGACCAAGCGTTTGTAGAACCGACGCCCGACAAGGGGCTACGTTTCTGGTTTCGCATCTATGGCCCCGACTACCGCATTTACTCTGAAGCGGGCGATGCGAAAAAAATCGCCGAGGGGATGTACCGCTACACCGGAAACGGAGAAACGACTTGCGACCTGCTGTTCCGGCTCTCGCCCTTGCGTACCCTTCGCATCCAAGGCGTGTTGACGCCCGACGGTAACCAAGGCGGCGCTCGATTCTGCCCCACCGCAATCACTCTATCCTTCAAGCCTTAAATGACCACAAGGAGAACCGCATGATCAAAGTGACCGTGATGTACCCCTACGCCGAAGGCGCACGCTTCGACCACGACTATTACCGCGAACGCCACATGCCGCTGGCGAAGGCGCGACTTGGCAATGCCTGTGCGTATTACACCGTCGATAAAGGCCTGGCCGGCGGAGCACCCGGCACGCCACCTGCCTACGTGGCGATGTGCGCGTTCATCTGTGAATCGGCCGATGCGTTCCAGGCGGCCATGAAGCAGCACGGCGCGGAGATCCTGGCCGATATCGTCAACTACACCGACATTGCACCGGTGCTTCAGATTAGCGAGGTCGTCGTCGAGCGTTCGGATCGTTGAGTGCGGCGGACGTCCAGCCAGAGCGTGTAGCCGGCCGGGGCGGCACCGTGACTTACGGGCGGGTCGCCGGCAAGCCGGAAGCCGCCCTGGGCCGCTCTGGCCCGCCCCTTCAGCCGCCTGGAGTGGATCGAGCAGTCTTTGCTCGGCGGGCTGGGACAGGGGCGGGGCGTTCAATCAACGCCATGCCATTCCGGTTAGCCACGTGGCAGCGTGGATCACTGCAAACCTCACGTCGCGCCGCAGCTTGTAAAGCAGGCGCGCTCGCGCTTTGCGGCGCTTCCACCTATAGCGACCTGAGCCAGGCCACCGATTGCGCCAGCGCACCCTTGCCGGCGTCGGTGTCCAACCGGAACTGATATTCGTGCCCGAGCGGGGGCTGGTAGTCCTTCGGGAAGAAGAGGCTCGTTACATTCACTCCCTGCGCCTGCAGCGCGGCTGCGAGGGCCACCGACTGCGGCCCGAGCGGATCGGCATTGCCCGCACTCACAAACGCGCGCGGAAAGCCGCGGGCGATGTAAGGGGTGATCGACATGGTGTCGAACCCCGGGGCCTGATGCCAGTCTCGCTTGCCGCTGTACGCCCACGCGGTCGCCTTGACGAACCAGGCACCCAAGCCGCCGCTTTGGCCCATCTGCGTGATGTCGTACACGCCGCAATAGAGCAAGACGCCGGCGATCTGGTTTGCCAATGGCTCGGGTGAGATTCCCAGCGCTTGCGCATAGCGCTCGTTCGTCACCAAGGCCGCCGTCTGCGCCGCGATTTGCGCCCCCGCACTGTCGCCCGCCAAGACCATCTTGTTTGCATTGATCTTCAATTGCGAAGCCTGCGTGGACAGGAACGCAAGCGCCATGTTGGCCTGCCGGATGGGCGTGGGATAGGTCGCATCGGGCGCGATGGTGTAGTCCACATTGACGACCGTAAAGCCCTTACCTGCAAGGATCTTCAGATAGTTGGCGAGATCGGCCCGGCGCCCGGAAACAAATCCGCCGCCATGAAACCACACGACGACAGGGCCGTCCGGGGTGGCCGCCTTGCCGCGATAGATGTCCAGGCGCCCATCCGCGTCGCTGGGGTCGTAGACCAGGCCGGTTTGCACAGCCACATCGTTGGGAACCAACGGCTCCAATGCTTTGGATGCCTGCGCAGCGCCGTGATCGAAGATGGCGCGGATGACCAACACGCTGGGCCATGGCGATGCAAGGCCGGCGATCACCACAATCACCAACAGAAGCAGGACCGAAAGGACGAGGCGTTTCATGGCCATTGCGCAAATCCCCGCGGGTGAGTGGTCGTGACGTTTTGCGGCTGGTCGCTGGTGGCAGCTCGCGCGATTCTAGCTTCTCATCGCCGGGGCGGTTGGCGACCATGGTGTAACCGCGTGGCCGGGAACGAGGCAGCGTGCCTCGTAGGGTGAGAGCGTCGTCGCAGTGACTGCTTCACGGCTGAAACATTCCAATTGGCATGCCCGCCCTGACGATTCCTTGTCCTGGCAGGCTTGCTTCGCTCAATTCAGTGACTTGCCTGTTTCAGCCATGACACAAAAATGCGTGCTGCAGGGGTGCATGGTCTCTCCTGACGGGTGATTTTCTAGACAAATCAGGCGGTTAGTCGTCATGGCATGGATGTCGCTCTAGGGCCCCCGGGGAGGAGCGAGCCATGCCGACAATCACCTCGCAGCGCCATGCTTGGCGTTGGGCGACCTTTTGCGCGATAGAGCCAACCGCACTGGCTGCGTGTCTGGCGATGGCGCTTGCTTTGGCGCCGGCACATGCCGACGAGGGCGACATCATCGTGCAGCGCGATGTCACCCCGCGCGTCGCCTATCGGGGCGTTCAGACCGATGCACTGCCCATCCGCACGGCGGTGAGCCCGTTTCCTACGCAGGCGTTCAATCAATCCGTCGGGTCGGTCATGTCGGTGCTGTCTGACGGCGAACTTGGCGCATCGCGCGCCGCTTCCGGCAACGCAGCGACAGGCCTGCAGCGCGCCCTGACTTCATCCACGGGAACCGGATTGCAACCCACCGCGGGCGGGCTTTCCGTCGGTAATGCCGTGAGCGGCGCTGCCGTTGGCGGCGTAGGCGGGCAAGTGGTGCAGGCCACGGCGGGCATTGCGTCGCAGATCAGCGGCGCACTGGCGCCGCTCTCGCGTGGCGGGCAGCCGTGAAGTCTCTAACGTGGCACTTCATAGTGGCGGTGCTGAGCGCCGTGCCGGCTGGCGCGGCGTGGGCCCAAAGTGCGCCGGTGTCCGCCGTGGTGGAGGGCGATGCCGCTGCAAACACGGCCGGGCGCGTGGCCGTCAATCAGGCCTCGGGGGCGGGCAACGTGCAGGCCAACGTAGCCGCCGTGTCGACCGATGAGGCGCGCGTCGTGTCATCGCAGTTTGTCGGGCGGGTACGGTCGGGCGTATCGGCATCGAGCCGGCTGGCGGGCGCGTCTTTCAATGGTGCGGCGGGTCTGGTGTCGATCAATCAGGCCAGCGGTGCCGGCAACGCACAGCTCAACGTCGCGGTGATCGCCCCCACTGCGTCGGTTGTGCAACAGCAATCCCATCACATTGAGCCACTTGCCGACAATGCCCTGTCGGGCGTGGCTGCACAGTCTCGTCGTCAGGATGCCGCGCCCGCGGCGGAGGCCAGGCAAGACGCGTCGATCGCATCGACGGCGTTGCGCAATACCTCCGGCGTTGTGCAGGTCAACCAGACGGCAGGAACGGGGAATGTCGTATCCAACGTCTTTGTGCTCCGTCCCCCGGCGGGCACTCTTTTTTAACAGCAACAGAAGGAAGGGAGATCACCATGAAAGCCAAACTGACTGCCATTGCTGTACTCGCCCTGCTGGCTGCAGGTGCAGCCCACGCTCAGGGACGAGACGACGGTCCGCGCTCCTCCGGGGCGGTTATCAGCAACGTGACCGAAATCAGCAATGACATCCACGTGCAGGGCTACGGCCTCGCGCTGGGTTTCGTGCCGTTCAGCTCGGAATCGTCGGCGGTTGTCGATTCCACGCAATCCAGCAACAACAACTCGGTCGACCTGCGGCGTGGCAGCAATACGGCGACGGTTGATGGACAGGCGCTCAAGGGCGCGCAGGGCGCAGTCGGGGTGAACGTCACGTCCGGCGCTGGCAATGTGCAGTCCAACGACGTTGCGCTGGCGGCCGTGGATGCCGGCAAGGTGTTCGCTTCGGCCCAGGTGTTCAATAACCAGGCGGACCCGGGTGAGTCCCTGTCCATCGGCAATGCGGCCAACAAGGCATCGCTGGGCGGTAGCGCTCTGAACGGCGCCAAGGGCACCATCGGCGTGAACATCGCTGCGGGCGCAGGTGAGCTGCAAGAGAACGGCATGGCTGCATCGACCAACACGTCGGGCCGTATCGCCAAGGCCACCGACTACAACAAGCAGTCGGCTGACAACAACTCGCTGCGCCTGAATGGTTGCGATCCGACCAATGTCGCATCGCTGAACGGCACTGCACTGATGAACGCCATGGGCAACATCGGCGTGAACATCGCGGCTGGCGCGGGCAACCTGCAGCACAACGGCCTGGCAATCGCCACGGCCAAGGCCGCCAACTAAGGCTAGCGTCCAAACACCCGGCCGCTGCTCCGGCGGTCGGGTGTCCGTTCCCCAAGGGGGGGATTCATGCGACTGAACCGGCAATCGGTGGGCAGGGTGATGTTGTGTCTCTTCTGCGCAGGCGGCTTGTGGGCAACGCAGGCCAGTGCCCAGGAGGGCGCGATTGCGTTGCGCGCCGACAGCGAAATGCCACTGAACAAGCCGGTCAAGAGCATGGCGGAACTGCGCTATCGCAGTGTGATGCGACAGCAGCAGGATTTCAGTTGCGGGGCGGCTGCGGTCGGCACGTTGCTGCGCTACGGCTATGGCTTGGACATCGATGAGCGCCGCGTCATTGCCGACATGATGAAAGTGAGCGACCCGAAGCAGGTCGCCGAGCAAGGATTCTCCATGCTCGATATGCGCAACTATGTGCAGACACTCGGCTTTAGGGGCCGTGGCTACCGTGTGGACATGGCGGCATTGCGCGATCTGGCGATCCCGGTGATCGTCTTGTTGAGCCTGAACGGGTACCAACATTTCGTGGTCGTCAAGCGCGCGGCCCAGGGGCGGGTGTTTATCGCCGACCCTGCACTGGGCAATCGCATCATGCAGGAGTGGGAATTTGCGCCTGCGTGGAATGGCCTCGTATTTGCAATCGTCGGCGACGTGTCGGTCCAGGCCGATTCAGGATTGCTGCAGACGAATGCTCCCAGCTTGCGTGCGCGTGAGAACGCCGCGTTCTCGGGAGGGATGCTGCCGATCCAGATGGAATTTGGACCTGCCCGGTGGGACCTGTTCTGATGAAAACCAAGACACTCGCATGGATGCTGCCGCTCGCGTATGCCGGCTGGTGTGCCGGAGCCAGCGCCGGGCCGCTCCCTGATCCTTCCGCGCCGGCCGAAGCGCACGACAGTGCCGTACTGTTTCATACCGGCACCGCAGTCGAGCTGGCCGATGACGGTGAGCTGGCCCAGCAGCGCGGCAAATACCTCGGCGCCAGCATCGTCAGCGGATTCATGATTGAAATGGCCTCGCAATGGCGCAACGAAGCAGGGCAGGCAGCGGCCGAAGCGCGGCTGCTCGCCACCAACCTGCGCACCAGTACCGCCAGCGTCGCAGTGAGCACACTGGCGTCGGTGCAGATGGGCATAGGGGCTCTGGCGGGCGCCACACCCGGGGCGACAGCCTCCGGCGGGGCCGGTGTACAGGTCAACGGTGTCGGCCAGGTGACACAGGTGGCTGGCAACAACAATCTGGCGAGTAACACCACATCGATCTCGATGCAGACCGCTCCATTGCCTACACTGCCTTCGGGCAGCGCGTTGGCAACGGCGGCGCAGAACGGATTCACCGCCCAGGCCCAGGCGGGCGCGGGTGGCGTGCAGGTTGCCATCACCAGCCCGATGGGCGTCGTCTCGCAGTCGGTGACGCCCAATCTGGCCGGGGCGGCGGGGAGCGTGATGCAGGTGGCGCAAATGGCGGGCAATGCGCAGTTGATTGCCAATCAGTTGTCGATCCAACTGCAGATGCAGACGATGTCGCGTCAGCAGCTGGCTCAGATCGGCGTGGCGCAGGCATTGCAGGCGGTGGCGGGTTTACGCCGCTAGACGTGCCGATGCAGAATTTCCTATAACGACGCAATAGAAGAACACACAGGCAGGCAGTGAGAGGCGGCGCTCGGCAATAGGGCCGGTGCGCTGAAATGGAGGCTCTTTAGCCTCCGCCTTGCTTTCCGGGGGGAAACATGGGACACCGACGCACGGCAGTGGCGTGGGCAGTGGCATGTTGGTCGTTGCTTCCTGCAGCGGCCGAAGCGCAATCGGCGCCGTCTGCCGAAGACTCCTTTGACGCGCGCCTGGCGCGCCTGCAGCGCATCATCGAGCGGCAGCAGAAGATCATTGATGCATTGGAAGAGCGCGTCGGCGACCTCGAGCTGGTGCGCGTGCGCGGCCGTGGCGTCGGTGCCGGCAACGCACAGGCATCCGCTGCGGGCGCAACCACGGCAACACAATCGCCGTCGTCTGCGCTGGTCGCCCAATCCGGCAACACGGCGCCCGCGTCGGAAAGCACAACCGCCGCGCGCCCCGACCCCAACGACAAGCCTCGCATCCAGAGCAAGGACCTTGTCTTTCAATCCGAGCACGCGCCGCTGTTTGAGCGACGTTTCACAATCGATACCGGCATCAGCTACAGCTACTACGACCGCCGCAACCTCGCGCTGTCGGGCTTTCTGGCGCTGGATGCGATCTTTCTCGGGCAGATCAACCTGGTCCAGACCAAGGCCAATGTCACGACCTTCGACGTCACCGGCCGCTATGGCTTCAGCGATCGGCTGAGCGCGGATTTCACAGTGCCGGCCGTGTATCGCTCCAGCACGTTCTTCAGCGGCGGTGCGGGTGGGGCATCGAGCACCGTCAGCGAGGCAGACAAGACGTCCGCGGGCTTGGGCGATGTGAGTGCCGGCATCTACTATCAGCTCGTCAAAGAGTCAGCGGATTTGCCGGACATTGTCGGCAGCTTTCGCGTGCGTGCACCGACCGGGCGTTCACCGTTTGGCATCAAGCTGATCCATGCCGACAGCAATAACAACAACCTGATCATCGACCAGCAACTGCCGACCGGCAACGGTGTATGGAGCGGCACGCTGGGCATGTCTTTCCTGAAGACGTACGACCCGGTGGTGTTGTTTGCCAATGCCAGCTACACGTACTACGTGCCGCGCTCGTTTGCTGACATCTCCTCGACCGAAGGCGTGGTGCAGCCGGGCAAGGTCAAGCTGGGCGATACCATCACCCTGGGCGGAGGCCTTGCATTGGCGCTGAACGACCGCACGGCGCTGACGATGGCTTACAGCACCGCATTCTCCGGCAACACGCGCATCACCCCAGAGGGTGGCGCCGAACAGTCGGTGGTGGGCAGCAAAACCAACGTAGGCACGATGACGTTCGGGATCAGCCATGTGCTGACCAAGAACTTGTCGATCAGCGCCACGCTGGCCATGGGCCTGACGCCGGACGCGCCGAACTACGTCTTTACGCTTCGCTTCCCGTACACGTGGTAGCGCAGGGGTCGTGGCGCCCGGCAGACGGCAAGACGTGACGTAGGTGGAGCGAACGGCAACGCAACGAACGCGCCTGAGCGCGGGATGTTCTGCCCTGGCTCGAGAGGTGCGCGTGCAAAGCCACAGGCTAGTCGGCATCCCGGCGAGCGGATCCCGGTGCAACGCGTTTTTGACGATCGACCGCATTCAACGCCCGCAGCACGGAGCGTCCGGTATCGGTCAGCCGCGCACGGCGGCGGTGCCCTTCGGCGGAGCGTTCGAGCATGACCAATTGCCGCTCCAGCAGCGCGTCCAATTCAGCGCGGTTCATGTCGACCTGCTCGGGTGACTGGCTGATCAACATCAGCGTGGCAAATTCGTGTGCACTCAGCATCTTTGTCTCCTAGTAACAAACAACCGTAACCAGGGGGCACGGTGCCAAATGCAGGCGCGCAAGGAGCGCGCCCGCCTGCAAGGCAAAACGACGGCCGGTGATGGGCTCAGCCGGCCTGGACTTCAATACGCCGCGGCTTCGCCTCGTCGCGGCGCGGGATGGTCAGCTTGAGAACGCCGTCGCGCAACTGCGCATCGATGCGCGAAGCGTCAAAGTCCGGGCTCAGCACAAAGGTGCGCGAGAAATGCGGGTGCCGAACTTCGCCATGCTGCAGACGCAGACCTGACGGGGTGGGCACCATCAGTTCGGCATCGACCGTGAGGGTGCCATCCTGCACGCGAATATCGAGCTTCTCGCGCGGCACGCCCGGCAGGTCGGCAAACAGCGTGATGCCCTGGCGGTTTTCGAAGATGTCGACAGGCGGCGCCAGGTGCGTCTGGCGTGCGGCGGGTTGCTCCGCCGGCTGCTTTGCGACCGTGGCACGACCCGGCTGCGCCTGGGTCGCCAATTGTGTGGTGTCGTTCATGATGGGCTCCTTCATGCTTGGGCAAGCTGTGGCTCAGCCTTGCACTGTGATCTGACGCGGCTTCGATGCCTCCGACTTGCCGACGCTGATGGTCAGGCAGCCGTTGACGTACCGTGCATTGACCTTGTCGGGGTCGACGTCCTGTGGCAACTCAATCACGCGGCGGAACGCGCCGGTGAAACGCTCGTCGGCATATACGCGCGTGTCGTCGGTCATCTCGAAATCCGGGCGCTTGCGCTCGCCGCTGATCGTGAGCAGCCCCTTGTCGATCGAGACGTCGATCTGCGCGGGGTTGAGCCCCGGGGCGAACGCGACGATCTCGACCGAGTCATCGGTGCTGCCAATGTTGACGGGTGGAAAGGTGCCCAGGCGCGTGGCGCGCAGGCTGGCGGGTGCCCCCGCAAAGAGAGTGGCCATCTGCCGTTGCAGGCGATCAAATTCGCCCAGCAGATCGGTGCCAAAAAACAGATCGCTCATGGCTGGCTCCTGAAGGGCCCGCACGGAGACTGAACCGAACTACGCGCTCCAGTTCATCCGTCCGTGGCGGGCCACTGACAAACAAATCGAAACACGCAGCGCGAGAACCGCGACTGCATTGACGAAACCTAAAATAGGGAAGCAGGCAGAAATTTCAAGAGGCCATTGGACACATCATTCGGAGGCTTCATGGACCTTTTCAGCACAGTGCATGAACAGATGGACGCGGTGCGTCTGCCGTTGGTCGCGGTGACCGTGACAGCGGCCCGGCGCCCGAATACGCCGCTCGTGGCGATCCTGCATTGGCATGGATTTCGCCGCGCCAGCCCGCTCGTGTTGCCGGGAGTCGACATTCCACCGCGCTCCGTACCGGGCTCGGCCATTCAACTAACGCACGCCTGGCAGAGCGTCGAAGCCGTTGACGAGGCGCTGCTCGATGCCGCCTGGCAGCTCGGTGCATGGGATCTTGAGCGCGTCGAGCGACGCGGTTGCAACGTGGTGGGCGCATCCGCAGGTGAAGCGCTGGCATGCCGTCAGGCATTCGGCGATTACGAGGGTGCATCGGCGGACGAGGCACTCATCGATGGCGCCCCCGATCGTGCCGAGTTGATGCAGATTGCAGCGAACGAAGGCTACCTGCGCTGGCTGTTCCGGCCCGTCAAGGGTGGCGTGTGGCAGGCGCTTGAGGAGCCGGACGATACGCTCGGCCCGGATGGTGGACGCGAGCCGCCCTGTCCTGTCCTTCCAATCCCCCGCCAACTACCGCGCCACCGGCCGGTACGCAGCCGTACGGTCTACCGCCTTGGAGCCGTCCGGCGCATCCTGTTGCCGTGAAACATTTTGTTACAAACACGCCGTTCGCGAGCCTCTTGAAGTCGCCGCGGAGCGCTTCTATTTTGCAATCCGCCAAGCATTTGGCACGGCTTGTCAGCCCCGTTCAGGCGCCATGCTTGAACGGCGCGCAAGCCGGATTCCCTTTTTTGGTGATCTATCGCTCAGGAGATGGAAATGAAGATTCGTCCCCTCTACGACCGGGTTATCGTCAAGCGAATCGAACAGCAACGGACGACGGCCTCGGGCATCGTGATTCCTGATTCCGCCGCAGAAAAACCCGAGCAAGGTGAAGTCATTGCGGTCGGCACGGGCCGCCTGCTTCAGGACGGCACGCAGCGCGAACTCCAATTGAAGGCCGGTGACCAGGTGCTGTTCGGCAAGTACGCCGGGCAGACCGTCAAGGTCGATGGCGAGGAACTCCTCGTCATGCGTGAAGAAGACGTCATGGGCGTCATCGAAACCCACGCCGAGGCGGTTGCCAAGGCCGCCTGAGGCCTCGAGCCGCTCGCGAACACTGCCGGACAGGACACCGCAAATAGGCCGGTTGTTCGCGACGTGTTGAGTCAACGACTTATCCGGAGCAACAAACATGAGTGCAAAAGACGTCAAGTTCCACGACAGCGCGCGCGTCCGTATCGTCAAGGGCGTGAATGTTCTTGCCGATGCCGTGAAGGTGACGCTCGGGCCCAAGGGCCGCAACGTTGTGATCGAGCGCAGCTTTGGCGCCCCGACCATCACCAAGGACGGCGTGTCTGTCGCCAAGGAAATCGAGCTGAAGGATCGCTTCGAAAACATGGGCGCGCAGATGGTCAAGCAGGTCGCATCCAAGACCGCAGACATTGCCGGTGACGGCACCACCACCGCCACCGTGCTCGCTCAGGCCATCGTGCAGGAAGGCATGAAGCACGTGGCCGCCGGCATGAACCCGATGGACCTCAAGCGCGGTATCGACAAGGCCGTGGCCCCCGTGCTCGATGAGCTTCGCAATCTGTCGAAGCCGATTTCGACCAACCGCGAGATTGCCCAGGTGGGCTCCATTTCGGCCAACTCGGACGAGGCCATCGGCAAGATCATTGCCGATGCCATGGAGAAGGTCGGCAAGGAAGGGGTCATTACAGTCGAGGATGGCAAGTCACTCGACAACGAGCTGGACGTGGTCGAAGGGATGCAGTTCGACCGCGGCTACGTGAGCCCGTACTTCATCAACGACCCAGAAAAGCAGGCCGCATATCTGGACGATGCGCTCATCCTGCTGCACGACAAGAAGATCTCGAATATCCGCGACCTCCTGCCGATCCTGGAAGCGGCATCGAAGGCCGGCAAGCCGCTGCTGATCGTGGCGGAGGATGTCGAGAGCGAAGCGCTGGCCACCCTGGTGGTCAACGCCATGCGCGGCATCCTGAAGGTCGCTGCGGTCAAGGCCCCCGGCTTTGGCGATCGCCGCAAGGCCATGCTTGAAGACATCGCCGTGCTGACCGGCGCAACGGTCATCTCCGAAGAAACCGGTAAGCAGCTCCAGAAGGCTACGTTGGAGGACCTCGGCCGGGCCAAGCGCGTGGAGGTTCGCAAGGACGACACCATCATCATCGACGGTGCCGGCGACCAGGCCAGCATCGATGCCCGCGTCAAGTCCATCCGCGTGCAGATCGACGAGGCCACGAGCGACTACGACCGCGAGAAGCTGCAGGAACGCGTGGCGAAGCTTGCCGGCGGCGTTGCAGTCATCAAGGTGGGCGCGGCCACCGAAGTCGAGATGAAGGAGAAGAAGGACCGTGTCGACGATGCGCTGCACGCCACCCGTGCGGCCGTCGAAGAGGGCATCGTTCCGGGCGGTGGCGTGGCCTTGCTGCGCGCCCGCTCTGCAGTGCTCAACCTCAAGGGCGCGAACAGCGATCAGGATGCCGGCATCCGCATCGTGCAGCACGCGCTGGAAGCACCGTTGCGCGCCATCGTCGCCAACGCCGGTGAAGAGCCGTCCGTCGTGATTGCGAAGGTCGCCGAAGGCAAGGGCAACTACGGCTACAACGCGGCCACCGGAGAGTACGGCGACCTCGTGGAAGCGGGTGTCGTCGACCCGACCAAGGTAACGCGCACCGCGTTGCAGAACGCTGCGTCTGTCGCCGGGTTGATCCTGACCACGGATGCGACCATCGCGGAGGCACCGAAAGAGGATAAGCCCGCGCAAGTGCCGGCCCCTGAGCTGGACTACTGAACCACGCAGTTGTGCTGCCATCGACTGGCCGGTTCGCCGGCCGGTGCAACTGCATTCCGGCGCCGCGAGTTCCCGTTGCGGTGCCGGCTTTTTGAGGTTCGATCACGCCCATGAAGCTGCAACTCACCATTGACGCGAAGCACCTGGACGTAGAGATCGATGACGTCGTTGCCGGCTTGCTGGCTGCACGCCTGGGCCTTCCGGAAGGAGCCGACCACCGCGATGCGATCGCGCGGCATCTCAGCGAGGTCAGCGCTCCGTGGGTGCTGGACGAAGAGCACATGCGCAAACGCGTGCTACGTCGTCTCATTCTCGAGATCGCGGACCCGGCACTGTTGATGCGTCATCTCATGATGGATTAGTGCTCGACTTACCAGCTCCGGCCCGGAAGACGTCACGCCTGCCAACGAGGCCATGTAGAGCGCGAGAACGCCGCTGCACGCCCAACCATGACGGCATTCCTGGTCCCGTATCGACCCAGCTCAAAAGGGGATAGGGGCGCGCGCATGTGCTGCCCGGTCGATATTTTCAGGCTTGGCTCTTTCCGAGCGTCTTGGCCATACAGAGCAAAGGCTTGCCAGAACCCACGTCCACGACACCGCTCCAGCCCAGAGACGCCCCTATTGCCCGCCTATCCGGCACAGGGTAAAAATCGGTCTATTGCCCCCCAATCTCGACTGGGAGTCGCGCACCCATGGACCAACCCGCCAAGCTCAATGCCGATTCCCTGGGTATCGTTGAATCGGTGATCATGGGCATCGCCGGTACTGCCCCGGCCTACAGCATCGAGATCACGACTTCCACCATCATCGGGACGGCCGGCACGCAGTCGCCGGCCAGCATCCTGGTGTGCGGGCTCATCATGTTTGGCATTGCGTACGCGTTCATCAACATGAACCGTGCCCTGGCGAGTGCCGGCACCTCGTATTCGTGGGTGAGCATGGTATTCGGGCGCGCACTCGGCTTCTTTGCCGGCTGGGCGCTGCTGGTGCTGTGCTGCGTGTTCATGGTGTCTGCCATGATTCCGGCGGCAAATGCCACGCTGCTCATCTTTGATCGGCCCATGATGAACAACGTGCACTACGTGACGTTGATCGCGGCGGCATGGCTGACGTTTGTCAGCGTGGTAGTCGTCAAGGGCATCAAGCTCACCAGCTACGTGCAGGTGCTGATGACGATTGTCGAGGGTGTCATCCTGCTGGGGATCATCGTCGCGAGTTTCATGGTGTTTCCGCGTACGCCGCAGCACCCGTTCTCGTGGGTCTGGTTCTGGCCTTTCGCGTTCACACCCAAGCTGTTCGCCAACGGCGCGTTGGTGGCGATCTTCTTCTTTTACGGCTGGGACGTGACGATGAACCTCAGCGAAGAGACGCGCGACGCGAACAGCACGCCCGGCCGCGCCGCGTTCTGGTCGATGGTGTTCTTGATGGTGTTCTTCCTTGTCTTCATCGTCATCACGCAGCTCGGGCTGTCCGATGCCGAGATCCAGCACTACAACACGAACATCATCTTCGCCATTGCAGAGAAGCTGTTTGGGCCGACCTGGGGCTACGTCGCGATCGTTGCGGTCTTGCTGAGCACGGTGGGAACCGTCGAAACCCAGATGCTGCAGTTCACGCGCACGCTCTTTGCCAAAAGCCGCGACGGCGCACTGCACGCGCGCTATGCGCGCCTGCATCCGGTTTGGCGCACGCCGCACATCGCCATCTTCTTCATCTGGCTGACGGGGCTCGCACTGCTGTTTGTGTCATCTTATCTGCCGACGATCAACGTCATCCTGCAGGATTCGATTACCGCCATCGGCTTCCAGATCTGCTTCTACCTCGGGCTCACCGGGCTGGCTTGCGGCTGGTACTACCGCAAGGTGCTGACGCAGGGGCCGTGGGTCGCCATCACCCATGTCATCTGGCCGGTGGCAAGTGGGCTCTTCCTCTTCTTCATTGCGCTCTACAGCATCCCGACCTTCGACTGGGTCACCAATGTGGTGGGCATGGGCGGCATCGCCATCGGTGTCATTCCGCTGCTGCTGAACCGTAAAAAGATCTGGTCGGCTCGCTCCGCCTGAGCCAGTCCGATGCACCCGTTGCCATTCACCCGGCGCCAACCTGGGGCGCCGAATGCTGTCAGGCTGCGCTGACAGCGCCTGCCGTATTCACCTACAGAAACAAGGGCGCGCCCGGACAACACAATGAGCGCCCGCTGATAGCGACAACTGGGCGTCACACAGATACTGAAGTCGGTGACATCCGGCTCTCGATAAAGGTCATTGCCATGGACGACTATTGCACGCTGTGCGGGCGGCGCGGGCATTCTGCGTCGCACTGCCCATGGGGTTCGTATATGCGAATCCGTCGCTGTTCTCCGGTCGTGTTGAAGAACGATCGTTCATTGACGTTTCGAAAATGCCCCACTTGATGCGCCACACGTAACAGGTGGGGCTTTCCATTCGGTCGAGTGGAAGACGCCTACCGACCGGGTGGCACATCGAGCGCGATCGCTGTCCGCGGAATCGCAAGCTGGATGCGGTATCCGCCTTGCGGGAGCGGCCCCGCAGCGAAAGTCCCTCCCAGGCGGCGCACGCGCTCGCGGATGCCGGCGATCCCCGATGACGGCGGCCGCCCGGCTGCGGGTTTGGTGGAGTGCGTGACGACGGCGCCATCGTTGTGAATCGCCAGCTCGCAATTTGCCCGGTCGCATCGGAGATCGACCACGACTTTCGTTGCCGACGTCGCATGCCGGGCAACGTTGGTCAGACCTTCCTGCACGATCCTGAACAGCGCGGTGGAGGCGGCGTCGTTGAACGCCACCGTATGCGTATTGCAGTTCAGTGCGACCCGCAGGCCGGTATGTTGTCCGAAATCGGTGACGAGCCAGTCGAGCGCGGGCAGCAGCCCCAGGTCGTCGAGCATGGTCGGCCGCAGGCCCGCTGCAAGACGCCGGACCGACGCGAGCGCGTGGTCAATAGCATGGCTCATCGCCAGTGTTCTTTCGCGCGCGTATGCCAGGGCTTCCGGCGTGGTGCTGTCATCTGCAAGCAGGCCGGTGATGATCATCTTCAGCGCAGTCAATTGCTGCCCGAGGTCATCATGAAGCTCGCGCGCAATACGCTTCTTTTCTTCTTCGCGAGTGGCTTCGACCCGGGATGCCAACTCGCTCGCGTACTCGAGCTGCTTGAGCCGCTCGCGCTCGGTCAGGTCCCGGGTGACCTTGGCAAAGCCGATCAGGTCGCCGTCTTCATCCCGCAGGGCAGTGATCACCACGTTGGCCCAGAAGCGCGAGCCGTCCTTGCGGATGCGCCATCCTTCGTCTTCCCAGCGGCCAAGGGCGGCGGCACGTTTGAGTTCTTCGCCCGGATAGTTCTGCGCAATTGCCTCGGCAGGATAGAAGACCGAGAAGTGTTGGCCGAGGATTTCGTCGGCGTGATAGCCCTTGATGCGTTGGGCACCGGCATTCCAACTTGCGATGTGACCTGTGGGATCCAGGAGGAAGATTGCATAGTCCTGTATCGCGTCGACCAAGGTGCGATAACGCTCCTCCACGGGCACGTGGGCGATGGCTGCATCGCTTGCCGGTTTTCGCAATCTGTCTGCGTTGGTATCCATATCAAGCCCCGTCGCAGCGGGTTCGGGCGTCTAAGGCACGCCAGTTGGAGGCCGTTTTCCGAGCATCTACCCAAGAATATGCTGCTGGAGGATGGCAATCAAAGGCACCGATCTGGAAGCGCGTTTGCGCGCATGGACATGGTCGCGATTGCCGCTGTGGATATGTGGATAAGCGCGTGAAGAACTTCAGGGACAACTGTGTTGGCTGCCCGGGGTCAGGTTGTCCGCAGCACGGGCATAACTTTGGTGGTTGCCGAGAGGGTGGGGCGTGCCCTGCACGAGTCATCCACGCAACGGCACACACTGTCCGATGGGTTGTGCAATTCGCAAGCCGTTGACGCAAAAGCGTTTTCTGCAGCTATCCACAGAAACGGTCCACCGTTATCTACTACTACTATTTTTATATACAGAAGAAATAAAGAAGACAGCAAAGACGGGCAGGGCAAACGCTCACGGGTGCTTGATGTTTGATGTGCGTTACGTGAGCGCGCCCAGCAGAAACGCGGCGATGCTGGCCGTGGTGAACGCGGTCAGCGTGCACATCGGCATGAAGGGGTTGGTCGCTGACCATTGCAGGCCTGCGCGTGGTGCAGCGACGCCCAGCGTCAACAAGATCAGCAGCGCAATCGCACCGGCAAACGTCGCCTGCCGGCGTGTGTCCCGCTGAATCAGAAAACTTTCCATTCATCCCCGGAGTTCGAGACTGTGCGTGTCCGACCTGCCCGCGTGTCGGTGTGCCTACATCCTAGGGAGCGTCAGGCGGTGGGAAAAGCCTAGGCAATGATCCGGGCAAAAAGGAGATCGCTACGGCTGGCCTAAGTCGGGTGGCCTAGGCTTGCCCACAGGCCGGTTCCAAGGGAATTGAAGGGAATCTTTAGTAGTGTGGGTCCGGCATCTCACGGTTGTTGAAACCCCCGGGCCCTTGGCCAACGCTGTATGGAATCACTCAATCACACGCTGTTTCTTTGGATCAACGCGTCGGCCGACGCATCGGCTGCCACCGTCTGGCTGGCGATGGCCTTTGCCGAATACGCGATCTGGCTGGTGCCGCTCACGCTCGTCGCCGGCTGGCTGTGGGGTGAGCCCACCACGCGCAGGCAGGCACTGCAGACCGGCGTGGCTGCAGCGCTGGCGTTGTCGATCAACGTCGGCTTCGGCCTCGCGTGGTATCACCCCAGGCCGTTTGCGATTGAACTGGGCACGAATCTGCTGCCGCACGCGCCGGATTCGTCGTTCCCCAGCGACCACCTGACGGCGCTGTGGACCGTGGCATTCAGCCTGATGTGGAACGCACGCCTGCGCCGCGTGGGCGTGTTGCTGGCGCTTTTGGGCTTGCCCATGGCGTGGGCGCGCATCTACCTGGGCGTGCACTATCCGTTCGACATGCTGGGCGCGGCGGCTGTGTCGGCCCTGTGCGCATGGCTTTGCAGCGGGCGTGTGGCGTATACGCTGTCGGAGCCGCTGCACCGGCTGGGGCTGGCCTTGCATGGCGTGGTGCTGGCGCCCTGCGTGCGGCGCGGCTGGGTGCGCAAGTAAGCCCGCTCAGGCGTGACGGCGCCACGCGCGCCAGAACAGCACGAAGGACAGCACCGTCGCCGCCACGTTGTAGAGCGTGGCCAGCGCAAACGCGTGGCCGTAGTGCGCAGCGTGTGTTGCCGCTTCCGCCGCGACCGCGCCATCGGCCCCCTCCACCTGACCGAGCAGCGAGAACAGCAGCACGCCCACCACCGTCACGCCCACCGCATTGCCCACGGCCTGCATGGTCGTAACGGTACCGGCGCCCATGCCGGCCTGGGCTGTTTCCACGCCGCTCAGGATGGTGTTGAGCGACAGCGGAATCACCATGCCTTGCCCGAAGCCGTTGAGCATCAGCGGCAGGATCAGCCACGCAGTGCCCGCGCCCAGTTGCGCCATGGTGGCCAGGACAACCATGCCCACGGCGAAGATCGCTACGCCCAGCAACAAGGCGCGCTGCCCGATGCGTTCGGCCAGGCGGGGCGCCGTCAGCGAGCCCGTAAAGAAGGCGACGGCCGCCGGCGTGAACACCAGCCCCGCTGCCAACGCCGACAAGCCGCGCCCGAACTGCAGCAGGATCGTCAGCGCCAGGAAGTACGAACTGATGGCCGTGTAGAACAGGAAGATCGCCAGCACGCCCAGCACAAAGCTGCGGTTGCGGAACAGCGCCATCTCGATGATGGGGACGCGGCCCGCCGCCGACAGCGTCTGCTCCACCCGCACAAAGTGGCGGAAGACCAGCAGAGAAGCCAGCGGCACCGCCCACGACCACCACGGCCAGCCGGACTCGCGGCCCTGCATGATCGGCACCAGCAGCATTGCCAGCGCCACCGCGCCGGCCACGGCGCCGTGCACGTCCAATCGCGCGGCCACCGGCGCACGCGATTCCGCCACGGAGGCCCGCGCCGCCAGCAGCGCCGCAATGCCGATTGGCACGTTCACCAGGAATACCGCGCGCCAGCCCGACACGTTGGCCGCCAGCGGATGCGCGATCAGCCAGCCGCCGATGATTTGCGAGACCGACGCCGCCACGCCCTGCACGGCGCCCATGGTGCCGAATGCGCGGCGTCGCGCATCGCCGTCAAACAGTACGCGCAGCGAGGCCATCACCTGGGGCATGAGGATGGCCGCGCCCAGGCCTTGGCCGACACGCATGGCGATCAGCATCCACGGCGTGGTGGCCAGCCCGCACAGCGCAGATGCGAGCGTGAACAGCGCCATGCCTGCCAGAAACATGCGCTTGCGTCCGAACAGATCGCCCAGGCGCGCGCCGTTGAGCAGGAACACCGCATACGCCGCGCTGTAGCCGACCATCACGAGCTGGATTTCGGCAAAACTCGCATGCAGGCCGGCCCGGATGTCCGGAATCGCCACATTGACGATGAACAGGTCGAGAATGGTGACGAAGTTGCCGGTCAGCAGCGCCGCCAGCGCGGGCCAGTGCCGTTTGGCTGGCGAGGCAACGCTACCGGCGGAAAGGGATTCCGTTGACATGGGCGATCTCGGGTTATTAATATACGGTCGTACGTATACTAAAGGGCGATTGGCCCACGTCAAGGGTCGATTGTGTTGACCCCACTCATCGATAGGGCATTGCCATGAACAAAACCGACGGCCGCCGCCAGCGTGGCGAACGCGCGCGCGCCCAGGTGTTGGAGCACGCCACCGCCATCGCTTCCACCGATGGGCTGGAGGGCCTCACCATCGGCCGCTTGGCCACGGATGCAGGCGTGGGCAAGGGCAATATCCAGGTGCTCTTCGGCGACAAGGAAACGCTGCAGCTCTCCACGCTCGACGCGGGCGTGGTGCACTACCGCGAGAAGGTGGTGAAGCCCGCGCTGGCGCTGGAAAGCCCGCTTGCCCGCCTGCGGGCGCTGACCGACGGCTGGTTCGACTACGTGGCCAGCGGCGCATCGCCAGGCGGCTGCTTTGTCTGCGCGGCCAGCTACGAATACCGGGCCCGCCCGGGCGCGATCCAGGATCGTGTGCGCGGACACCGCGAGTCGGTGCGTGCGCGGTTTCGCGAGACGATTGCCGCGGCGCAGGCGGCCGGTGAATTGCGCGCGGATGTCGACGTCGATCAGCTCGTCTTTGAGATCGAATCGTTTCGCTCCAACGCCAACGTGGCGTTTCTGATGGGCGACATGGCGGTGTTCGAGCGCGCGCGCCGCAGCACGCAGGCGCGCATCGACGCGGCGCTGGCCTGAGCGCGGCTGACCCGCGGCCGACGCGCGCGCACAACGCTGGTACTCAGGTCAGTCCCTCTCCGTCACCTTTGGTTACACTTCAGCGGCATCGAGCGTGCGTGCCACTGCGCTCGAAGAAGGAAATGCCGATCTCAGAAAAGGTTGCCTTTGGGGGGGAGCGCATGACGCTCAGAATGACCGCCTCTTTGTTGGGAGGCGCTTTGTGGCTTGCGGGCTGCGCACAGCCGTATGTAGAACCGCCCGCGGGTGCCCGGACCGTGCCGGTTGAGTTTATACGGCCCGCCAGCGGCGCGGCCGCCGCATTGCTGGTATTCGATGACGCCCGCACATGCACGGGGCAACGCGTGGCAATTGCCACGAACCAGCCAGCGCGCTCCGTGCGTGTGCTGACCGACGTGCCGACGACCATGGCCGTGAACTTCGTGCGTCCGGCGGGGAACCTGACCTATTTCTGCTCGGTTGCGGTGAGTTTCGTTCCGCTGACGGGGCACCGTTACCAGTTGCGTTCGACTTACTCCGAAAGCGAGCGGGGCTGTCGGGCGGCACTCATCGAATCCAGCAATGGGCTGTCATGGCGCCCGGTGGCTGCGCGCTATCGGCAATGGGCAACGCAATCTGCTTGCCAGCCCTTGACCGACGCCGATATCGCGCACATGCGTGATCGCACCCGTTCGGAAGATGGATCGACCACGCTGAGCGACCTCAAAGATTTGCTGGTGCCCCAATGAGGCGGCCCGCTTGACTAACATGCATATCGTTCGACTGGTTTCACTGCTGGCTGCTGCCGTGGTCTGCGCCGGCGCTGCAGAGCGCGCGGTCGCGCTTGAGCCCGCAGCGGTCTTTGCCAAGGTCTCGCCTAGCGTCTGGGAGGTCCGCGTTGCGGGTTCGGACGGCCGGCCGCTGTCCATTGGCAGCGCAGTGGTCATTGCCGATGGTGTGGCGATTACGAACTGCCATGTGCTGCGCGGCGGCAAGCAAGTCTGGCTCAAACGCGGCAACGCAAGCTACGGTGCTCGCTTGCAGTATCCCGACGTGGAGCGCGACCTCTGTCAACTGCGGGTCGCGGATTTCCACGCGCCTGCAGTGACGCTTGCTCCGGGTAGCGCGCTCGTGACGGGGCAGAAGGTGTACGCAGTCGGCAATCCGCTGGGGCTGGAGCTGACGATCAGTGAGGGTTTGATCTCGTCATTGCGTACCGATGACGAAGGACGTCTCAAGAGCATCCAGACGTCTGCCCCAATCTCACAAGGGTCCAGCGGGGGCGGCCTGTTCGATGCGGACGGCCGATTGATTGGCATAACAGACCATCAAGTCGTGCTCACCATGGGGCAGAACCTGAACTTCGCGATTCCTGCGGACTGGATTGCCGATGTCCCTGCGCGCGGGCAGAAATCGCTGGCTCAGGCGACGGCTGCACCGGCCGCTTACGCATCGAGCGCGCAGGCGGCGCCACCAGGCCGCTCCGGCGAACTCGGGCGAAACCAACAGGCCGGCTTCGATATGTATCTGAAGAAAACGTGGCCGAAGATTTTTGTCGCCTCCGACGGCGATCACTACTCCTGGGCCGTAGGCCAGAACGCAGAATTTCGGGCGATGGCTTTCTGTACCGAGCGATGGGTCAATTGCCGCGTCTACGCCCGAGACGACACCATCGTCGAGGCCAAGTGACCACCGTTGCTACGCCGGAATGCTATTAAGATGTCGGCCTCTGCGGCATCTTGGGGCGCTCTTGTGCTGCGAGTAATCCCCGTCGAATAGGAACCTGCCAACATGAATTGGACCGCGACCCGGCCGATCCGCGTGATCGTGCTCGATGACCATGCGGTTGTCCGCCATGGTCTGGCTGCGCGCCTGAAACAGGAGGCCGACATCGAGGTTTCCGGCATGTTCGCCTCGGGTCGCGAAATCGTGCAGGCACTCAAAGACAAAAGCCTTGAGGTGGATGTCCTGCTGATGGACTACTCGCTCGGACCCACCGAGATTGACGGGCTGAACCTGATCCGCCTGATCCGCGTGCGCTATCCGGACTTGAAGATCCTGGTGGCGTCGGCGCATCACAACATGGCGACGGTGGGCATGGTCATGCATGCCGGCGCACGCGGTTTTGTCGGCAAGGAAGAGGATCTGTCGGAATTGGTACGCGCCATCCGCACGGTGGCCGCGGGCGGCAAGCGCCTGAATGCCGCGCTGGCTGCCGAGATGGAGCGCGATGCGCTTTCCGCCGATGCGCCCGCGCCCGTCACCAATGGCACCAAGCTGTCCGCCCTGATCGACCGCTCCGAACTCAGCCCGCGCGAGCGCGAGGTACTGCGCTGCTGCCTGGACGGCATGTCGGTCACGGACATTGCCGAGAAATTTGCGCGCAGCATCAAGACGATCAGCTCGCAAAAGCAATCGGCCTATCGCAAGCTGGGTATTCGCACCGATACCGAGCTGTTCAAGATCAAGCACGAGCTTGAGGGGCAGTGAGCGCTAAGCGGCACCCGCCCGAGCCCCAGCGCACCGGCAACGCTGTCGGCTGAGACTGCCCAACCGAAAACGCCTGATCCGATCAGGCGTTGTGCAGCACGCGCAACAGCAGGTTTTCCAACTGCTTGACCTCGGTTTGCGAAAACCCGCGCAGCAGGTGGTTCAGCACGTCGATGATTAGCGGCCGGATTTCCGGATAGAGCGCGCGGCCCTGCTCGGTGAGCGAGACCACCACCGAGCGGCGGTCCGCATCGCTGGGCGCGCGCTTGACGATGTTCTTCTTCTCCAGCCGATCGATCAGCCGCGTCATCGCGCCCGGATCGTAGTGCAGCAGGCGCGAGAGTTCGGCCGGCGTGGTGGCCAGGTCTTCGGCCAGGTAGATGACGACCGTCCATTGCGCGGCTGTCAAGTCCAGCGATGCCAGGGCACTGTCGATATGCGTCACCAACGCGTGTCGGACCCGGTGCACGAGCCTACCGATGTTGGTATCGCGGTCCATGGTGTCAAGCTGGTAGGCGCCTTCACTGGTGCTGGTGTCGGCGGCCTCAGGTGTCTGTACGTCGATGCTCATGGTCGTGCTCCCCGTTCTGCCGGTGATCCGGCTTGTAAGGCGCGCCGCGTTCCCGTAACGCTGGGCGTACTTCATTGCACACTAATCGTCGCTTGCCCAGGCCGTCAAGCCGGGATCGATACCAACGCCGATCGTCAAATCTCGTTGGATACCGCTGCAAAACGATTGCGGCTGCCAAGGGGCGAGGCGGTTCGTATCATGGTTGAAACGTCGACGCCGTGACCAACTTGCACCATGTGGCGCGGCGTGCTCGTCCTCCTCCATTTTCCTTTTTTGAATGCCATGAACCTCCACCTTCAGAACAAGCTCGCTCTCGTGACCGGCTCGACCAAGGGCATCGGTCATGCCATTGCTGTAGCACTGGCCGCCGAAGGCGCCCGCGTGATCGTCAACGGCCGTACCCAAGCGTCCGTGGACGACGCGATTGCACGCCTGCGCACCGAAGTGCCCGACGCCCAGGTCGAGGGCTTTGCCGGTGACCTGTCCGATCCGGGCCAGGTCGACGCGCTGCTCGGCCGCTTTCCCAAGGTCGACATCCTCATCAACAACCTCGGTATCTTCGACCCCAAGCCGTTCGAGGAAATCGACGACGCCGAGTGGCAGCACTTCTTCAACGTGAACGTGCTGAGCGGCGCGCGGCTGTCGCGCGCCTACCTGCCTGGTATGCGTGCACAGAACTGGGGACGCATCGTGTTCATCAGCAGCGAGAGTGGCGTGCAGATTCCGGTGGAGATGATCCACTACGGTGTCACGAAGACCGCGCTGCTGGGCCTCTCGCGCGGATTGGCCGAGTTGACCGCGGGCACGGCCATCACGGTGAATGCCGTGCTGCCGGGGCCGACGCGTTCCGAAGGCGTAGACGCGTTTGTCGAAAAGCTCTCGGGCGGGCAGAGCTTCGAAGCGTTCGAGAAAACCTTCTTCGAGACGGCGCGGCCGACCTCGCTCATCAAGCGCTTTGCCACCACGCAGGAAGTCGCCAACCTGGTTGCCTACGTGGCCAGCCCGCTGTCGTCGGCCACCACGGGCGCTGCGCTGCGTGTGGACGGCGGCGTGGTGAAGTCGGCGTTCTAGAACGTCAGCCCTGACGAACGCACCATTCCGGCGCGCGGCCCCGGCTTTTACGCTGGCCGTGTCGCTGGTGCATGCCGGCGGGACCCGCCGGCAGTGCGTCTGTTCGCCCGTATCGTTGAGAACGCAGACCAGGCAGACCGCGCGTGTCCTTGCCCGTGCGCCGGCGGCATTCCTTCCACATCTTCGGAGTGATTGCCATGTCCCACTGCAAAGTCTACGGAACCAAACCTGATAACGGCCCGGGTCAACTGGCGGCCCAGGCCGCACGCGATCGCGTCAACCAGGCGCATGGCACCTGGGCTGTCACGCTGGCCTACGACAGCGGCTCGACAACTGTTGTCTACACGTCGGCTGTCGCCAGCGTCGACGACCTGGAGAAGGCGTTCGAAGCGGAATTCCCGCACTACACGGTGGTCGGTTACTGAGCCGGGTTCCCGCCATGTGCCCCCAAGGGGCATCGCGGCGGGCACGCCCCGGCCCACAAACATTGCAATCGGATGGCCGCCCGGCACAATGCATGTCGGACAGACTTTTCGAGGACCGGGATGCAGGACACGCAGGCAAAGGGCAGCAAGTTATCGTGGCGGTGGCCGATGTGGCCGATGTGGCCGATGTGGCCGATGTGGCCGATGTGGCTGGGTGCCGTGGCGTTGGCGCTCGGCGTTGCGAACGTTCGTGCACAGCAGCCGACGACGTCCGCTTCGGCAGAGCCGCAGATCGCCTTCTACTACGGCCGCGATGTCCCCGTCGCTGAACTGCAAGCCTTCGACTGGGTCGTGCTGGAGCCGGCCACGGCCGGCAGCTTCGATCCGAAGCAACCATCGCCCACGCTCTGGTTCGCTCGCGTGGACCTGACGCAGCAGACCGACGCAATGCGCACAAGCGCCTGGCCTGCCAACGTGATCGACCAGGTCTTTGCGCCGCTGCTCGCGCAGGGCTACGCGGGCTTCCTGCTGGATGGGCTGGACGCGCTCCAGCGCGGCGCGCCCGATGCCGCCAATGCCGTTGCGGCACTGGTCCAGGCGTTGCATGCGCGTGCACCGCAGACCAGGCTGCTGGCCGGCGGCACGGCGTGGCTTGAGACGCTCGCGCCGCAGTTGTCCGGCGTGGTGACGGCCGGGCTGGTGCGCGAGCGCACCGGCGGGGAAGGCTTGCAAGAGGTGACCGATGCCGACCGCGCCGCACGCGTTGCCACGCTGCGCAAGATCGGTGCGCAGTACCGCATACCCGCCGTCGCACTTGATTACTGCCCCAACTACAACCGTACCTGTCTGCGTGAGACCGCCAATATGGCGCGCGCTGCAGGCGTGACCAGCTACGCCACCACGCCCGGCGCCGACTTCATCGGCATCGGCCGGCTGGAAGTGATGCCGCGCCGTGTCCTGCTGGTCGAACCCCAGGAGCCCGGCACCAGCCGCAACACCGCGCCATCGGTGCTCTATCTGGCCATGCCCATCAACTATCTCGGCTATCGCACCGAATTTGCCGACGCCAACAAGCCGTTGCCGGCCGTGACGCCCGACCGCTATGCCGGCGTCGTCACCTGGTTCGACGGCAACGCATCGCGACCGGGCACGTGGTCATCGTGGCTCAGGCGCACGATGGGCGCCGGTGTTCGCGTGGCGATGTTCAACCAGTTCGGGCTGAACATGGATGCCACCACGGCGCGGATGCTGGATCTACAGACCGTGCCCGGCACGCCGGCGGGGCCGCTTGACATTGTTTTGCGCGATCCCATGGTGGGCTTCGAGTTGCAGCCTCATCCCGACCGGCGCATGGCCGTGGGGGTGAAGGTCGACCCCAGCGTCGCGGGGGCGCAGTCGCTGCTGCGGCTCTCCGCCGGCAGTTACGCCTACGATGCGGCGGCCATCATGCCGTGGGGCGGCTATGTGCTGCAGCCGTTTGGCGTCTTCCGCATGCCCGATGTCGACCAGGCGCGCTGGGTGATCCAGCCGCTCGATTTTCTGCGCCGCGCGCTGCAACTGCCCGCCATGCCCGTGCCAGATACCACGACGGAGAACGGCCGCCGATTGATGACCGTTCATATCGACGGCGACGGATTCGCCTCCCGCACTGAGTTTCCACCGAGCGAGTTCTCCGGCCAGGCATTGCTGCGCGAGATCCTCGATCGCTACAAGGTGCCGACCACCGTGTCGATCATCGAGGGCGAGGTGGCGGTCGACGGCGTGTACCCGAAGCTCACGCCGCAGCTCGAGCCGATCGCGCGCACCCTCTTTGCGCAGCCCTACGTGGAGCTGGCCAGCCATACGTTCTCGCACCCGTTCAACTGGCTGCGCACCACCAACCCGCCCGATCCGGCCTCCGCCGCCACGGCCGAAGGCACCGACACCGCCTTCTCGTTGAACATTCCGAATTACCGCTTCAGCTTCGATCGCGAGATCGCGGGCTCCATCCACTACATCAACACCAAGCTCGCCCCGCCAGGCAAGCAGGTGAAGGTGCTGCTGTGGAGCGGCAACGGCCAGGTGCCGCCGATTGCCGTGCAAAAGACCGTCGAGGCCGGTGTGCTGAACATGAACGGCGGCGACACCTACATCACGCGCTCCAACCCGAGCTGGACCGCCGTGGCGCCGCTGGGCGTAGACAAAGGCGATGGCCTCTTCCAGGTATTTGCGCCCGACCAGAACGAGAACATCTACACCAACCTCTGGCACGGCCCGTATTACGGTTTCTCGCGGGCCATCGAAACGTTCGAGCTGACCGAAAAGCCTTACCGCTTCAAGCCAATCGGCATTTACTACCACATGTATTCGGGCACCAAGCTGGCCTCGGTGACGGCTCTGCGGCAGGTGTATGACTGGGCTGTCGCGCAGCCGGTCATGCCGGTCTACGCGTCGGACTACATTCGCAAGGTGCTCGATTTCCGCACCTACGCTGTAGCCCGCGACGGCGATGCCTGGGTCGTGCGCGGCAATGGCGACCTGCGGACCGTGCGCTGGGCCGGACCCGGCGTGCCACGCCTTGCCGATGCACGCGACGTGGCCGGCTACGCTGCGGGCCCGGGGGGAA
This sequence comes from Ralstonia sp. 110700041-2, assembly GCF_056280165.1. NCBI lineage: Bacteria > Pseudomonadati > Pseudomonadota > Betaproteobacteria > Burkholderiales > Burkholderiaceae > Ralstonia > Ralstonia sp. 110700041-2. Next base: position 253,524 of record NZ_JBSFAI010000004.1, read on the forward strand.
CCTATATCCATCTGGCCAGTGGTTCGGCGCGCTTCGCGCTAGAGAACACCACGCCAACGCAGCCCTACGTGCGCGAGGCCAGCGGCCGGTTGTCGAACTGGCGGCGCAGTGCGGATGGCCGCTCGCTGTCGGTCGATGTTGCCGGCTATACGCGACCGTTCATCCGCTTTGCCAATGCAACCCGTTGCCGGGCGACCGTGGACGGCCGCGACGTGACCGCCGTGCACGGGGCTGACTGGCGTATCGAACTGGGGGCGGGCAACCCCGCCAGGCTCACGCCTCAGCACGTCGAGCTGACCTGCGACAGATGACGTCCGAGATTGCGGAAACTCGTCTGGTCTGCCAGACATAAGGGGCTGCAAAACGTTTGCGCTCAAGCTTTTCTGGGTTGATCCGTTGTTAACTTGACTGACGACCCCCAGGAAAAAAGCATGAGAGCGTCTGCGCCCCTTTCTGAGGTTTCACAACCTCCAACAAGCCTCGGTACCAGGCTGGCGGTGATTGGCCTGATCGCCCTGGTGCTCGTGTTCGGCATGTTTGCCTTGGCGAACTCGCAATCGAGCCTGCGCATGCTGGAGGCCAATACACAATCGGCCATGCATAACCAGGAGGCCGCCATGCGCGACATGATCGGCCTGTTCGACGGCACCATGCGCACCGAGGCCGACCGCTTCCTGACCGCTTTTGCCGACGCCGCGCCCGGGCCGTACAGCGTAGATCCGGCGCAGACCGTTGAAGTGGCCGGCAAGCCGACGCCCACGTTCAAGAGCGGTGACACGGTGCTGAACCTCAACTTCACCGTGCCGGACCAGTTCTTCGCGCGCACCGGCGGCACGATCGCCACCGTGTTTGCCCGGACCGGCGACGATTTCGTGCGCGTGACCACTTCGCTCAAGAAGGAAAACGGCGAACGCGCGATCGGCACGCTGCTTGATCGCGCCCACCCGAGCTACAAGGCGCTGATGGCCGGCGAGCCGTTCCGCGGCCTGGCCTGGCTGTTTGGCGCGCCCTACATGAGCAAGTACGAACCCGTGCGCGATGCCTCGGGCAAGGTCATCGGCGCGCTCTACGTAGGTGTGGACGTGCGCTCGGAACTGGCGCTGCTCAAGGACAAAATCCGCTCGCACGGCATCGGCAAGACGGGCGGCTATTTCGTTATCGACGGCAAGCCCGGCGCAGACCAGGGCAAGGTGCTGATCGACCACACGCAAGACCGCGAAGGCAAGAACCTGCTCGACGCCAAGGACTCGGCCGGCCAGGCCTGGGTGCGCGAGATGATCGCGCGCAAGGACGGCACGTTGCGCCACACGCTGGCCGACACGGAAGCTGGCACCGCGCGCGAGCGCCTGACCGTCTTCACCCAATACCCGGATTGGCAACTGGTGATTGCCGGTACGGCCTATGTGGATGAACTGGACGCCGATCTGGTGGCTGCCCGCAACCGCTTTCTGCTGTTGGGTCTGGCACTCGGCGCGCTGCTGGCCGGCGGCCTGTACTGGATGCTGCGCCGTACCGTGAGCACGCCGCTGGCCGAGGTGGTGAACGTCGCGCAGCGTGTGGCTGCGGGCGATCTCACGCACCGCCTGCCCACCACGCGCAGCGATGAAATCGGCCAGGTCATGCGCGCCGTCAATGGCGTTGGCGACGGCCTTTCGGGCATCGTCGACAAGGTGCGCGCCAGCGCCTCGACCATCGCGTCGAGCACGGGCCAGATCGCCGCCGGCAACGCCGATCTTTCCGCGCGTACCGAAGCGCAGGCCGGCAACCTTGAGCGCACCGCATCGAGCATCGAACAACTGGCCGCCACCGTGCGCCAGAACGCCGAGAGCGCGCACCACGCGCACGACATGGTGCAATCCGCCAGCGAGGCGGCCAACGCAGGCGGGCAGACCGTGGAGCGGCTGGTCGGCACCATGTCGGGCATCCATGCCACGGCGCAGAAGATCGCCGACATCACCGGCATCATCGACGGCATCGCGTTCCAGACGAACATCCTGGCGCTGAACGCCGCCGTGGAAGCCGCCCGCGCAGGCGAACAGGGCCGCGGCTTCGCTGTCGTCGCCGGCGAGGTGCGCAGCCTCGCCCAGCGCAGTGCAGCCGCCGCCAAGGAGATCAAGGAACTGATCAGTCGCTCGGTCGAAGAAGTGCAGGCCGGCAATGAAGCCGCCCGCGGCGCCGGTGACGCCATGCAGGACATCGTGACGCGCGTGGAGCGCATCGCCGGCCTGATGGGCGAGATCAGCCACGCGTCGCGCGAGCAGTCGCAAGGCATCGAAGAGGTCAACCACGCGGTCACGGCGATGGACGAGGTGACGCAGCAGAACGCTGCGTTGGTCGAAGAAGCTGCCGCTGCGGCCGAAAGCCTGCGCCAGCAAGCCCAGGAACTGCGCGGCGCGGTGGACGTGTTCCGGCTCGCCTGAAGCGGCAAGATGTCATGAACTAATGATGTGGTGTAGCAATCGGTACAAGGATTGACTGGCAATCGTGCAAACTTGTACCGCGCGGAACCTGATCCGCACCGGTGACTCGCAACATGGAACCCCGCTCAGTCACCGCCCGCCATGTCCGCCACAGAACCAACCTTCCATTCGGTCGTTGCCATCGACGACCACCCGATCGTCCTCGAATCCATTCAAGCCTTGCTTGCCGGATCGCCGCATCTCCAGCTTGTCGCCACAGCGGCCGATGGCGCGCAGGGGCTGCAGTTGATCCGCTCCGCGCGCCCTAAGCTCGCCATCGTTGATATCAATCTGCCAAATCTGGACGGGCTGGAACTCGTGCGTCGCGTGCGCGCGCAGCGCCGCGATATTGGCCTAGTCGTCACGTCTGCCCAGACCACCGGCAACGAGGCACGGCTCGCTTTCCTGGCGGGCGCAAACGCCTACGTGCCGAAATCGGAAGCGACCTCTGTGCTGACGGCGGCACTGTTGCTGGCGGCACGCGGCTATCTCTCGTTTCCCGCCTCTGCGATGGGGCCATCGGAAGGCGCTGGGCTTGCCACGCTTACCCAGCGCGAAATGCGTGTGAACCAACTGCTGGCCGAAGGCCATCGGAACACAGAGATCGCCAAGCGCCTCGGCATCTCGCCCAAGACGGTGTCCACGTTCAAGCATCGCATCTTGAGGAAGGTCGGACTTCCCGCCTGACCCATCGGCGCAATTGACAGGCAAAAAAAGAGACCGCTGTTTAAGGCGGTCTCTTAAAGTCGATGTGAAGCTGTGAAACTGTCATTCAAGCTTCGGGCCGAATCATAATCGAAAATCCGCACGTGCTAATACTTTAATTTTTATCATCGCTTGGATGATTTTTCTGATGCAATGGATTACGTCGCGTAAGCCATGGGATTGCCTTCTCGTAAGCCATGCTTACGGTTCTCGAACTGTGATAGCAAGGTGTTGATTCATATGATTAATTTCGCTGCAAATGCTTGGGTTTCATATTTACCACAGGCTGTTTTTGAAATTGGTGAAGATGAGAAACCGGAATACATAATGGCCGCCGATCGCAAATCCTCGCGATAGTGTTTTTCAAGGAAGACGATATGAAGATCAAGCTGTTTGCGGCCGCTGCTGCCGCCCTGGTTTCGGCTGGCGCCTTCGCTCAATCGAGCGTGACGATGTACGGTGTGGTCGATGCCGGCGTTGAGTGGGTCAACAAGGCGCCGAATGCTGCTCGCACGGAAGGCAACTCCCGCGTCGGCATGCAGTCGGGCAACATGTCCGGCTCGCGTTGGGGTCTGCGCGGCGTTGAAGACCTGGGCGGTGGCCTGAAGGGCGTCTTCAACCTGGAAAGCGGCTTCGACATCGACGACGGCCGTTCGGCGCAAGGTAACCGCCTGTTCGGTCGCGCTGCCTACGTCGGACTGCAGGGCCAGTGGGGCCAACTGACCTTGGGCCGCCAGCAGAACCTGCTGTACGACTTCGCGCTGCAATACGACCCGATGGCGATCGCCTCGCGCTATTCAATCGCTTCGCAAGATGCCTACTTGGCTGGCCGTGCTGATAACGCGGTCAAGTACGTCGGTACCTTCGGCGGCCTGACGGCATCGGCGCTATACGCGTTCAATCGTGACGGCAACGAGCAAGCTGGCATGACGAAATTGGGCCGTGAGTGGAGCGCCGGCCTGAACTATGCCACCGGCCCGTTCGCGGTCGGTGCGGTGTATGACCAGTCGAATGGCGCTAGCAATGCCTTCTTCACCAACGGTTTCATGGCGGACCTGAAGGAGCAGCGTGCCACCATCGGTGGAACCTACGCTGTCGGCCCTGCCAAGTTTTATGCAGGCTACCGCTGGTACAAGATGAGCCATGACCTGGGCTCGACCGGTGTCAATGGCGACCTGCGTTCGAACCTGTACTGGCTTGGCGCCGGCTATCAAGCGACGCCCGCGCTGACGCTGACCGGTACCGCCTACTACCAGACATTCAAGAACGGCGAATTGCTGGGTGCTCTGGCGAGCAACGATGCGAATACCAACGTCGGCAATCCTTGGCTGTTCGTGGTCGGGGCTGACTATGCCTTGTCCAAGCGCACCGATGCGTACATGAACGTGGCCTATGCCAAGAACAGCCGCAGCTCGATTCTGGGCGTCGCGGGCATCAATGGCACCTCGTCGAATCTTTCGACGCTGCAATCGAACCAGAACCAAGTGTTCGATGGCAACCAACTGGGCGCCGTGGTCGGTATCCGCCACAAGTTCTAATCGGCATTCTGTCGGCTAGATATAAAAAACCCGGGCTTCAACCCGGGTTTTTTGTTGGCGCCTCCTTCGTGCGCGGCGATCTAGTGCAGCATCACGCGCCGCACCACGGCCACCAGGGGTGGCCGGATCGAGCGCTCGAAGCCCGGGCGCAGGTGCAGCGGCTTGAGCAGCATCTTGGCGGCCATGTCGAGCGGCAGATAGGAGCGCACCAGCGCGCTGACGCGCGAGTTCAGGGCGCGCACATCGGCGTCAGGCACATCTTCCTGGCCGCGCTCGATGCGCAGCACATTGCGCAGCGCGATCATCGAATCTTCATTCTTGATTTCACGCAGGCGGGAGGCGAGCGCCCTGAGCACGCGCGCGCGGCCCACCCCCTCGCTTGCGTTGCACTCGTTGAAGAATCGCAGGAAGTGTTTGTAATGCCGGACTTCATCGGCCGAGATGCGGCTGGCGAGGTCGCGCAGCACCGGTTCATCGGCTTCAGCCGCTGCCTGTGCGATGGCGCGATAGAAGGTCGCCGTGCCCATTTCGACGACACAGCGCGCGACCATTTCCAGCGCCTGCGTGGGCTCGAACTGGTCGACCGAACAGGTGACCGAGTATTCCTCGAAGAAGCGGGCGTAGCCGCGCTCCCAGTCGAACTCGGGCCAGACGGTTTCAACGTAGCGGCGCAACGCGCGACCGTGCTGCAGCTCTTCGCGTTCCCAATGATGGGTCAGCCAATGCGCGGTTTCGGGCCGATCGGCGTAGTACTGAGCGAGGTTGCCGGCGTAGAGGTCGGAGCCGCTCTCGACAAACGAGGCACTCGCAACCAGGTAGAACAGGGTGCGGTTTTCGCGCACGCGCGCAACGTCGATGCTGTCGTAGCCGATCTCTTGGATCGACCACGGCATGCGCTCGCTCGCAGATGGCGTTTCCAGACGAACCTGTGACAAGGCGTTTCCTCCGTCGGCAATCTCGCAAAAAGCGGGCCGCCTCTCTTATGAGAATGAAACATCACGTCCCATCTTTCAAGACAGATGTGCGCTTGCAAAGGTTCCGAAAAGCAATCTTGTGTCCACAAAGTGCCGAATGCGTCATGGCAATTGCGTCACCTCGGGACGCGACGCAGCGTTAGGCACGATCAGGAAGCGTGCGCGTCCATCAGCATCCGCAAAGCTGCCGCGTCGACGATCTCGACTGTCCGGTAATGGCAGCGGATCCAGCCTGCACGCTGCCAGGCCTGCAGGTACTTCGAGATCGTCTGTCGCGAGCGTGCCAGCATGCGGCCGAGTTCTTCATTGCTGGCGGCCACGGTGCGGCCATCACCGGCGCGGGCGAGCTGCAGCAGGCGTTGGGCAAGGCGCGCATCGGCGGGCATTTCGCTGGCGTGCTCGAACTCGTCGAAGATCAGGCGGATGCGCTGGCAGAGCTGCTGCATTAGCGCCCACATGCCGGCCGGGTAGGCTGACACCACACGCGCAAACGCCGCGCTGCCCAGCAGGACGAGCGTGGTCGGCCCCTGCGCATGGGCGCTGTGCGTGCGGCCGCCGCCGTCGATGAGCGCGATCTCGCCAAACCATTCGCCCGCGCGCAGCACGCCGTAGACGAGTTCGCTGCCGCCGTCGGTTGTCCGGCTGATGCGCACGCGGCCGCGCATGATCAGGAACATGCCCTGGGCGGGGCCGCCGTGCGGGTGGACGCATTCGCCGTCGGGGTAGGTGATCACACGCGCGGTGGGCGCAATCTCGGCCAGCAGGTCGGCGGGGGCGTCGCGCAGCCAGCCCTGCGCGAGTTGCGAGGGCGTGGGAGCAGGGGCGGTATGAGAGGCGTCTGCGGGCATGGCGGCAGGATGCGGCGAGGGCAGTCCGATCATTGTCAAACGCTTGACAGTCTGCACGCAAGCGCCGGGCAGAGAATGGTCGGCTAGCCGCGCATCCAGCCATTCAAGAACTACGACGCGGCACCAACGCGACCATTCCGGCGATGAAGGAGACACCCCCAATGACCGATCCAAAGCACACCGCCCCGCGCGCGGCGTTTTCTCACATGGAGCAGGGCACGCGCGAGGACTGGGCCGCCATCTCGGCGGAATTCATGCCGTTTGCCCGCGCCCTGCCCGACCGCGTGCTCGCGCACCTGAAGCTGCTCGACGGCGATTGCGGCGGCTTCCCGATCGACCGTCTCGCGCACTCGCTGCAAACCGCCACGCTCGCCCACCGCGATGGCCGCGACGAGGAATACGTGGTCTGCGCGCTGCTGCACGACATTGGCGACACGCTGGGCAGCTTCAACCACCCGGACATCGCTGCGGCGATCCTCAAGCCGTTCGTGAGCCCCGAAAACCTGTGGATGGTCGAGAAACACGGCATCTTCCAGGGCTACTACTTCTTCCACCACCTGGGGCTCGACCGCAACCTGCGCGAGCAGTACCGCAGCCAGCCTGAGCTGTTCGAGCGCACGGCCGAGTTCTGCGCCAAGTACGACGCCGCGGCCTTCATGCCCGACTACGACAACCTGCCGCTCTCGTTCTTCGAGCCGATGGTGCGACGCGTGCTGGCCAAGCCACGCAACTCCATCTACGTGAAGGAAGGCGAAAGCGAACTGTCGCAGCCGAAAGCCGCGGCAGCTTGATCGGCCGGCCTAAGCCTTCACCACATTGACGGGTGCACCTGCCGCCCACGCCGCCACGTTGGCGAGCGTGGTGTCGGCAATGCCCGCCAGCGCCTCGCGCGTGAAAAACGCCTGATGCGCGGTGACGATGACGTTGGGAAAGCTCAGCAGGCGCGCCAGCACGTCGTCCTGCAGCACGTCGGCGGAGCGGTCTTCGAAGAACAGATCGGCCTCTTCTTCGTAGACATCCAGCCCGAGGTGGCCGAGCTGGCCGGTCTTGAGGGCGTCGATCAGCGCGGGGCTGTCGACCAGGCCGCCGCGGCTCGTGTTGATGAGCATCGCGCCCGGCTTCATGCTGGCCAGAGCGCTGGCGTCGATCAGGTGATGTGTGCCAGCGTTGAGCGGACAGTGCAGGCTGACGATATCGGCCTGCGCCAGCAATTCCGGTAGCGGTACGTAACGCACGCCCAGGGGCGCCAGCGAGGCTTGCGGAAACGGATCGAATGCCAGCAACTGGCAGCCGAAGCCGGCCATGATGCGCGCGAACACCTGTCCAATCTGCCCGGTGCCGATCACGCCGACGATCTTGCCCGCGAGGTCGAAGCCGAGCAATCCATCCAGCGAGAAGTCGCCTTCGCGCGTGCGATTGCAGGCGCGGTGCAGCCGCCGGTTGAGCGTGAGAATCATGCCGACCGCATGCTCGGCCACCGCGTGTGGCGAATACGCCGGCACGCGCACCACCGTCAGCCCCAGACGCTGGGCGGCCGGCAGATCGACGTGGTTGAAACCCGCCGAGCGCAGCGCGATCAGCCGCGTGCCGCCCGCAGCCAGCGCTTCGAGCACTTCCGCGCTGAGGGAATCATTCACGAACGGGCACACCACCTCAAAGCCGGCGGCAAGAGACGCCGTTTGCGCGTCGAGGTGCGCACGCTGGAAGACAAGGTCGAAGCTGTGGCCGCCGCGCGCGAGTGAGGCGCGGAAGCTGTCTTCGTCGTAACGGTGGCTGCTGAAGAAAAGGATGCGCATGGGGGTGGCTCGGGCGCGTCGGCGCGTCAGTGAAGGTGGGCAACGGCGTTAGCTTACTCTCGCGCCACCCCGGGTTTGCGCGGCCCTGGCGGCAGGCTGTTAGCATGCCGGCATCTTCAGTGTTTTCCAGCGAGCCGCTGCCTTGCCTGTCACTCCCACCTTTCTCTGGCACGACTACGAAACCTTCGGCGCCGTGCCGCGCCGTGATCGCCCGGCGCAGTTTGCGGGCATCCGCACCGATGCCGAGCTGAACGAGATTGGCGAGCCGGTCGAACTGTTCTGCCAGCCTTCCAACGACTGGCTGCCCGATCCGGTGTCGTGCCTCATCACCGGCATCACGCCGCAGCAGTGCGCCCGGCAAGGCATTCCGGAATACCGTTTCGCGCAGGCCATCGAGCGCGAACTGGGCACGCCCGGCACCATCGGCGTAGGCTACAACACCATCCGCTTCGACGACGAAGTCACACGCCACCTGTTCTGGCGCAACCTGATCGACCCATACGCCCGCGAGTGGCAGAACGAATGCGGGCGGTGGGATCTGCTCGACGTGGTGCGCACCACGTGGGCCCTGCGCCCGGAGGGCATTCAATGGCCCACCCATGAAGACGGCCGGCCGAGCTTCAAACTGGAGCATCTGTCCAAGGCCAACGGCCTGGTGCATGAGGCGGCGCACGATGCGGTGTCGGATGTGCGCGCGACGATTGCGCTGGCGCGCCTCATCCGCAATGCGCAGCCGCGCCTGTTCGATTTCTGCCTGGCGCTGCGCAAGAAAGACCGCGTGGTGGCCGAGATCGGCGATGCGCCGCGGCCGTTGCTGCACATCTCCGGGATGTACGGCGTGGAGCGCGGCTGCATGGCCGTGGTGTGGCCGCTGGGTGGTCATCCGGCCAACAAGAACGAACTGATCGTGTGGGACTTGGCGTTCGACCCGTCCGAGCTGTTCCACATGGACGTCGCCACGATTCGCGAACGCATGTTCACGCGCACGGCCGATCTGGCCGAAGGCACCACGCGGCTGCCGATCAAGTCGATCCACATCAACAAGTCACCCATCGTCATCAGCAACATGAAGACGCTGCAACCCGCGCAGGCAGAACGCTGGGGCATCGACTTCGCCATGATCGAACGCCACGCCGCCATCGCCCAAGGCGCACCCGACATGCGGGAAACGTGGCGCCAGGTGTACGCCCGAGAACTGGAGCCGATTGAAGACGTCGACCAGAACCTCTACGGCGGATTCGTCGGCAACGACGATCGCCGCCTGCTCAACGAGCTGCGCACGCTCAGCGGCGAACAGCTCGCGCGCCTGCATGCGGAGTTTGCCGATGCGCGTCTGCCGGAGCTGCTGTTCCGCTACCGCGCACGCAACTTTCCCGATACGTTGAACGAAGAGGAATACGAGCGGTGGGAGCAATTGCGCGCCGAGCGCCTGTTCGAAGGCCGCGATGGCTACATGACCTTCGAGACCTTCGGCGAGCGGCTTCAGCAATTGGGCGCGGAAGCCGCAGAGAACGGCGACACGCGTGCGCAGACCATCCTGCAGGACCTGTACGACTACGCACAGCAGATCGTGCCGGGCTGACGAGTCAGACGCGCACAAAGAAAAACGGAGGCCGAAGCCTCCGTTTTTTCATGGCGATGCTGAATGCTTGGCGCCGATCAGGCTGCCTGCTGTGCCGCAGCCGGATCGCGCCACTGCGCGAGCAGCTTGTTCCAGCGGATGCGCGCCGCGGCCAGGTTGGCCTCCTTCACATGGCCGAAGCCGCGGATGTCTTCCGGCAGGCGGGCCAGTTCCACGGCCTGCGCCAGCTTCTGCGCCGTCAGGCTCTTCACCAGTTCATCGATCAGAGCACGGTATTCGCCGATCAGCGCGCGCTCGGTGCGGCGCTCTTCAGTCTTGCCGAAGATGTCGAACGCCGTGCCGCGCAGGCCCTTGAGCTTGGCGAGCACCTTGAAGATGCGCATCGTGTTGGGGCCAAAGCGCTGCTTGACCAGGTGCCCCTTCTCGTCGCGCTTGGCCATCATGGGCGGCGCGAGCCAGAAGTTGAGCTGGTAGTCGCGCCCCGGTTCGCCTTCGAACTGCGCGCGCAGTTTGTCGAGGAATGCCGGATCGGTGTACAGGCGGGCGACTTCGTATTCGTCCTTGTACGCCATCAGCTTCGACAGATTGCGCACCACGGCTTCCGTCAGCGCCAGCGCCTGGCCTGCACCGACCACGGCTGCTTCCGCCGCGCGCACCCGTTCGACCACAGCGCGGAATTCGGCGGCATACGCGGCGTTCTGGTAGGCGGTCAGCAGATCGACGCGGCGGGCGATCAGCGTGTCCAGCGAGGGCAGCGCAATCACATCCGCTTTGGCACGCGGGGCGTCGTCGGCGAGCTTGAGCACCGCATCGCGGTCTTGCGCGAGGTGGCGGCCCCATTCGAACGCGGTCTTGTTCTTCTCGACGGCCACGCCGTTGAGTTCGATCGCGCGGACGAGCGCGTCGTGTGTCAGCGGAAGCCAGCCTTTCTGCCACGCAAAACCCAGCACCAGGGGGTTGGTGTAGATGGCGTCGCCCAGCAGGCGCACGGCCAGCGTGCTGGCGTCTTCAAACGCGCAGGCATCGCCGATGGCCGCACGGATGTCCGCTTCGGTCGAGCTGCCCGGGAAGCGCCAGTTCGGGTTCTTGATGAAGTCGGCGGTGGGCGATGCGGTGCTGTTGACGATCGCGCGCGTCTGGCCGTGCTGCACCTTCGACAGCACTTCGTCAGACGCCGAGACAATCGCGTCACAGCCGATCACCAGATCCGCCTCGCCCATGGCGATGCGCGTGGCGTGGATCGAATCCGGACGCTCGCCGATCTGCACGTGCGAGAGCACGGCGCCACCTTTCTGCGCCAGGCCCGCCATGTCGAGCACGGTCACGCCCTTGCCTTCGATGTGCGCGGCCATGCCGAGCAGGCCGCCGATCGTCACCACGCCCGTGCCGCCCACGCCAGTCACCAGCACGCCGTACGCGCGCTGGATGGCGGGCAGCTCAGGATGCGGCAGCAGCGGCAGGCCTTCCATCGACACGCCGTGCGATTCCGGCTTGCGCACCTGCGCGCCCTCGGCCGTCACGAAGCTCGGGCAGAAGCCGTTCACGCAAGAAAAGTCCTTATTGCAGGACGACTGGTTGATCTTGCGCTTGGTGCCCAGCTCCGTTTCCAGCGGCTCGACCGACAGGCAGTTCGACTTGACCGAGCAATCGCCGCAGCCTTCGCACACCGCGTCGTTGATGAACGCGCGGCGTGCCGGATCGACCAGCGTGCCGCGCTTGCGGCGGCGGCGCTTCTCAGTCGCGCAGGTCTGGTCGTAGATCAGCACGCTGGTGCCTTGCACCTCGCGCAGCTCGCGCTGGATGGCGTCGAGACGGTCGCGGTGATGCACCGTCACACCTTCGGGCAGCTTGATGGCGGCGTTGTACTTCTCGGGCTCGTCCGTGACGATGACGATGCGCGACGTCCCTTCGGCATGCACCTGCGCGGCAATCTGCGGCACGGAGAGCGGGCCGTCGACCGGCTGGCCGCCCGTCATGGCCACGGCGTCGTTGTAGAGGATCTTGTAGGTGATGTTCACCTTGGCTGCAATCGACGCGCGAATCGCCAGCAGGCCCGAGTGGTAATACGTGCCGTCGCCGAGGTTGGCGAACACGTGCTGGTCGCCCGAAAACGGCATCTGGCCGATCCACGCCACACCTTCGCCGCCCATCTGGCTGAAGGTGTCGGTGCGGCGATCCATCCACACGGTCATGTAGTGGCAGCCGATGCCGGCCAGCGCGCGCGAGCCTTCCGGCACGTTGGTCGACGTGTTGTGCGGACAACCCGAGCAGAACCACGGCTTGCGCTCGGCGGTGACGCGCGGGCGGGCGAGCGCCTTCTCCTTGGCGTCGATGATGGCGATGCGCGAGGCAATGCGCGCGCGCACGTCTGACGGCAACTCGAACTTTTCCAGACGCGTGGCGATGGCGCGGGCGATCAGGGCAGGCGACAGCTCGTAATGCGCCGGCAGCAGCCAATTGGCCATCGGCACCGACCATTCGCCGCCGGCGTTGTCCTTTTCGTCAAACTTGCCGTACACGCGCGGACGCACGTCGTCGCGGTAGTTGTACAGCTCTTCCTTGAGTTGGTATTCGAGGATCTGGCGCTTCTCTTCCACCACCAGGATCTCTTGCAGGCCCTCGGCAAAGGCGCGCGCGCCGTGTGCTTCCAGCGGCCATACACAGCCGACCTTGTACAGGCGAATGCCGATGCGGCGGCAGGTGTCCTCATCAAGGCCGAGGTCGACCAGCGCTTGACGTACGTCGAGGTACGCCTTGCCGGCGGTCATGATGCCGAAGCGCGCCTGCGGCGAATCGAGCACCACGCGGTCGAGCTTGTTGGCCCGCACGTACGACAGGCCGGCGTACCACTTGTAGTCGAGCAGGCGGGCTTCCTGCACCAGCGGCGGATCGGGCCAGCGGATGTTCAGGCCGCCCTGCGGCATGGCGAAATCTTCGGGCAGGATGATCTGCGCGCGATGCGGATCGACGTCCACCGAGGCGGACGATTCCACCACGTCCGTCACGCACTTCATCGACACCCACAGGCCGGAGTAGCGGCTCATCGCCCAGCCGTGCAGGCCGTAGTCGAGATATTCCTGCACGTTGGACGGATACAGCACCGGAATGCCGGCCGCCTTGAAGACGTGCTCGGACTGGTGCGCCAGCGTGGAGGACTTGGCTGCGTGATCGTCACCGGCCAGCACCAGCACCCCGCCATGCGCCGACGAACCGGCCGAGTTGGCGTGCTTGAACACGTCGATCGTGCGGTCCACGCCCGGCCCCTTGCCGTACCACATGCCGAACACGCCGCTGAACTTGGCGCTCGGATACAGATTGACCTGCTGCGAGCCCCAGACCGCCGTGGCGGCCAGGTCTTCGTTGAGCCCCGCCTGGAAGACGATGTTGTGCCCGGCCAGATGCTTCTTGGCCTTCCACAGCGCCTGGTCCAGCGCCCCCAGCGGCGAGCCGCGGTAGCCGGAAATGAAGCCCGCAGTATTCAGCCCAGCGGCGCGGTCACGCTCCTGCTGCAGCATTGGCAGACGCACCAGTGCCTGCGTGCCGCTGATGTAGATGCGGCCACGCTCGAGCGTGTACTTGTCGTCCAGGGAAACGGTTTCGAGCGCGCGTCGTAGCGCGTCGTTCAGAGGGGCATTCATGCGTGCTCCGTGTGGGTGTGCCGGGATCACCGACAGCAGGTCTCTTTTGGTGCCGCCTGCGCCGCTTCTTGTGGAAACTGGCAGACAGCCGTAAGTCGAGGCATCGTAGCATCGCGTGACATTCCGGACACCGTGCAACGCAGCAAGAATGGGGGTGGGTTTTCCCTTGGTTGTGGTGTCCGATGCACGCATGCACCGCGTCGCACGGGGCGGTTGCACCGGTTGTGCGGTGCATGCAACATTTGCGAAAAAGCCATGCAGGCGAGAGCCGCGCTGGTGAATCAGCCGGCTACGCTCTCGATCACGTCGCGTATGCGCAGGGCCAATCCGTCCATCGCTTCGGCCGGCACGTTGCCGTAGCCGAGCACGAGGCCGTTGTATTGCGCGGTCAGCGTGCCCGGCAGGCAGAAGCGCGACAGCGGCCGCAACACCATTCCGTGCGCACGGGCGGCGCGGCTGACTTCGGTGTCGGGCACCGGGGCGTCGAGCCGCGCGGAAAGATGCATGCCGCCCGCGCCGCCCGATACGGTGACGATGCCATCAAGGTGACGCTCGATCGCGGCCTGCAGCGCATCGCGGCGCTCGCCATAGAGGCGACGCATGCGCCTAAGGTGCCGCGTGAAATGTCCCGCCTCGATGAACTCGGCCAGCGCGAGCTGCTCAGCCACGCGCCCGCGCAGCATCAGCGCACCGGCCGTCTTCTTCAGCGCGGGCACCAGCGCAGGTGGCACCACCATATAGCCGAGGCGCAGCGCCGGGAACAGCATCTTGCTGAACGTGCCGAGATAGATGACCGGCGCATTCTCAGTCAGGCCCTGCACGGCGGATAGCGGCGCACCCGTGTGGCGGAACTCGCTGTCGTAGTCGTCTTCGATGATCCACGCGCCGGCAGCGCGCGCGTGCTGGATCAGCGCAAGGCGGCGCTCCAGGCTCATCACCGCGCCCAGCGGGTATTGGTGCGACGGCGTGATGTAGATGAGCTTGGGCGGCGTGTCGCGCCAGTCCTCCTCGCGCGGGGCGAGGCCATCGGCGTCGACGCTGATCGGTACCAGGCGCATGTCGGCGGCCTGCAAGGCGGCGCGCGCTCCGTAGTACCCGGGGTTCTCGATCCATGCGGTGTCGCCCGCATCGGCGAGCGTGCGGGCGCACATGTCGAGGCTGTTCTGCGTGCCATCGGTAATGAAAACCTGCGTCGCGTCGCAGCGCACGCCGCGCGAAACGCGCAGGTATTCGGCCACGGCCTGACGCAGGGCGACATTGCCTTCGACCGGGCCGTAGCCCATCTGCCCGGGACCGATGCGGCGCCATCCGCGCTCCATGCAACGGCGCCATTGCGCCAGCGGGAATTCATCCAGCGCAGGCGTGCCGGGCAGGAAGGGCAGCAGGTCGTCCATGTCGCCGCGCGGGCGTTCCAGATCTTTTACGCGGTGCGACAGCGCAGGCGCGGCTTCGGGCGCCTGCGCAGGCGTCTGCTGCAGGCCAACGCGCGCCACCACCGTGCCTTGCCGCCGGCTCAGTACGAAGCCCTCCGTGGCGAGCTGCTCGTAGGCGTAGAGCACCGAGTTGCGCGCGATACCGAGTTCTTCGGCCAGCGTGCGCGATGGCGCGAGGCGCGTGCCTTCCTCGATCTGTCCGCTCAGGATGGCCGCCCGCAGGCAGGCATACAGCCGATGCTGCTGCGAGGCGCGTGCCACGCCTTCGCGGTGCATTGCGGTGCGTTCGTAGTTCGACAGCAGGACGCCGTAGTCCATCGTGGCTCCAATACATTCCATTTTGATGGGTCTACTCATGGTGCCACGGTTTTTCTATCGTCGGCACATCGATACAAGATTCGGAGCCTCGCGTGTCCACCACGGAATCCACATCGCCCACCGCACGCACCCGCGTGCGCCGCGTCGCGCACCGCGGCCACTACGACCGCACCACGCTGCACGCCATCCTCGACGAGGCTTACGTCTGCCACATCGCCTTCGCCGACGAGCATGGTGTGCACTGCATCCCGACCGCGTGCTGGCGCGAGGGCGGTCATCTCTACATCCACGGTTCCAACGGCAGCCGCATGCTCAAGCTGGCAGGCAGCGGGGCGCAGGTCTGCGTGACCATCACGCACATCGACGGCCTGGTGCTGGCGCGCTCGGCGTTCAACCATTCCATGAATTACCGCTCGGCCGTCATCTACGGTGCGTTCGAAGTTGTGCCCGATGCGCAGAAAGCTGGGGTGCTCGATACCTTCATGGAAGTGCTCGCGCCTGGCCGTTCGCGACAGGCGCGGCCCGGCAATGCCAAGGAACTCGCTGCCACGACCGTGCTGCGCATTCCGCTGGATGAAGCGGCGTGCAAAGTGCGCACGGGCGGGCCGAAGGATGATGCTGAAGACCTTGACTTGCCTGTGTGGGCTGGGGTGCTGCCGATGGCGCTGTTGCCGTTGCCGCCGGTGGTGGAGGCCGCGCCGGCGGGTACGCCTGACTATGTGCAGGAGTGGAGGGATAGTACGCGGGTGCCGGTGGGGGATGTGGTGATGTCGTGATGTCGTGAGGGGGCGGGGTAGTCGTTGGTTTTGGTTTTGGTTTGGTCTTGGTGGTGCATCCCTTGTTTCATCCCCTGCCGGGGCTGACTCACTTTCTTTGGTCTTGCCCAAAGAAAGTAAGCAAAGAAATGCGCGCCCGAGATGGCGAAAGACTCCTTCAATTTCCGTAACCGGGCGGAGGCGGGGAAAACTCGCTGCGCTCAGACAGTTCCCGGCCTTTTTCCCGCCCGCTTACGAAAATTGAAGGCGCCATCTAGGGCAGGAAAGTCAAAGGACAAAAGCCACACCCTCTGGGCACAAGCCCAAACGACAAGGCCAACCTCACGATGGGGTTGGCCTTTCTCTTTTGACGTTGAGCCCTTGATGGCGCCTTGAATTTTTGTGAGCGGGCGGATCAAGGAAGGAGGCCTGTCTGAGCGCAGCGAGTTTGCCTCCTTCCCCGCACGGTCACACAAATTCAAGGGATGGGTCGCCATCTCGGGCGCGCCTTTCTTTTGCTTACTTTTCTTTGGCAAGACAAAGAAAAGTGAGTCGGTCCCGGCAGGGAACGAAAGGGGGGGGGCCAAAAGCCCAAAAAACAAAAAACCTCAGTGCACCAACTGATTAATCTCGATAATCGGCATCAACACCGCCAACACAATCAGCAACACCACCACACCCATCGTCAAAATCAGCGCCGGCTCCAGCAAGCCAGTAAGGAACAACGTCCGACGCTCCAGTTCTTGCGCTTCTCCTTGCGCAGCCCGCTCCAACATCGCAGGCAGATTCCCCGTCGCCTCACCCGAGCGGATCAGGTGCACCAGCACAGGCGGAAACTGGTTCTGCGCCGCCAACGCCCGCGCCAGCGAAGTCCCTTCGCGCACGCGCGTGGACGCATCTTCAACATTGGTCTTCAGCGCAACGTTGTTCAGCGTCTCACCCGCTGCCTGCAACCCACGCAGAATCGGCACACCGGCACTGGTCAGAATCGCCAGCGTGCTCGCAAACCGCGCGGTGTTGTAGCCGCGAACGAGCTTGCCGAACAGCGGCGCAGTCAGCAGCCACTTGTGCCACGACAACCGCAACGCCGGCTGTTTGAGCAGATTGCGGATCAGCACGCCGATCGCCACCAGCACGATCGCCGCCAGCCAGCCCCAGTTCCGCACAAAGTCCGACAGCCACAGCATGATGATCGTGAGCGTCGGCAGCTTCTGCTTGGTGTTGGCAAACACGCTGACCACCTGCGGCACCACGTACGACAGCAGAAAGATCACAATCGCAAACGCCACCACCGTGACGATGGCGGGGTACGTGAAGGCCAGCTTGATCTTCGATGTGAGCGCGTTGCGGCTTTCGATGTAGTCGGCCAGGCGTGACAGCACGAGCCCGAGGTTGCCCGAGTGCTCCCCCGCTGATACGAGGGCACGGTAGATGTCGGGAAAATCCTTCGGATGCTGCGCCAGCGCCACCGACAACGAGCTGCCGCCCAGCACTTCCGCGCGGATGGCGGCGAGCAGTTCACCGACGTACGCGCGTTCGGCCTGATCAGCCAGCGCGGCCAGCGCCTCATCGAGCGGCAGGCCCGCCACCAGCAGGCTGGCGAGCTGGCGCGTGACGAGCGCGTTTTCCTGCGCCGATAGCCGCTTGCCGAAGGTGGACCCGCTGCGCTTCGTGGCCTGCGCGCCCAGCGCGTCGACCAGCAGCGGCGTCAGCCCGCGTGCGCGCAGCAGCGTGCGCGCCTGGCGTGCGCTGTCGGCTTCGATGACACCCTTGTCGGTCTTGCCGGTGGCGTCGGCGGCTTCGTAGCGGAAGGCTGGCATGCGCTATTCGTTTATTCGCGCTTTAGTCGCGTGTGACACGCAGCACTTCTTCCAGCGACGTGGCGCCGGTGTCGATCCAGCGCTGTGCATCCAAGCGCATCGTCTGCATGCCCTGGCCGATGGCGAACGCCTTGATCTCGGATTCAGCGGCCTGGCGGTGGATCATCGTCTGGATTTCGGGCGTGACGGTCAGCAGTTCGTACACGCCGGTCCGGCCCTGGTAGCCAGAGTTGCTGCAACGCTCGCAACCGACGTGATGCCACACCGATTTGCGTGCCGGCGTGGCCGGTGCCACACCATCGGCCACGGGCGTGCCGGCCACGGCTTCCACTTCCGCAGGCGTGAGTTCGAGCACTTCTTCGCGGCGGCAATGCACGCACAGGCGGCGTACCAGCCGCTGCGCCAGCACACCCAGCAGCGATGAAGACAGCAGGAACGGCTCGATCCCCATGTCGATCAAGCGCGTCACGGCGGATGCGGAATCATTCGTGTGCAGCGTCGCCAGCACCAGGTGGCCCGTCAACGAGGCCTGCACGGCGATCTGCGCGGTTTCCAGGTCGCGGATTTCCCCGATCATCACCACGTCCGGGTCCTGGCGCAGGATGGCGCGCAGGGCCTTGGCGAACGTCATGTCGATCTTTGGGTTGACCTGCGTCTGGCCAATGCCGTCGAGGTCGTATTCGATCGGATCTTCCACCGTCATGATGTTGGTGGACGCCGCGTCGAGCCGCGACAGCGCCGCATACAGCGTGGTCGTCTTGCCCGAACCCGTGGGGCCGGTGACGAGCACGATGCCGTGCGGCTGGTTGATCAGGTGGTCGAAGCGCGCCAGGGTGCCGGCGCCCATGCCGAGCTTGCCGAGGTCGAGCCGGCCGGCTTCCTTGTCGAGCAGACGCAGCACGGCGCGCTCGCCGTGGCCGGTGGGCAGGGTGCTCACACGCACGTCCACCGGGCGACCGCCCACGCGCAGCGTGATGCGGCCGTCCTGCGGCAGGCGTTTTTCGGCAATGTCGAGCTGCGCCATGATCTTGATGCGCGAAATCAGCGCGCCGTGCAGCGCTTTCTTCGGGCGCACCACGTCGCGCAGCGTCCCATCGACGCGAAAGCGCACGACGGATGCATTCTCGAACGGCTCGATGTGGATATCCGAGGCGCCTTCGCGCGCGGCCTGCGTGAGCAGCGCGTTGATCATGCGGATGATCGGCGCGTCGTCTTCGGATTCGAGCAGGTCTTCCACGGCCGGAATGTCCTGCATCAGGCGCGAGAGGTCGACTTCGCCCTCCACTTCACCCACGACCTGGGCCGCGCTGCCGTCTTGCGCGTTGTAGGCCGTCTGCGTGGCGGTGGATAGCGCCGCCGCGTCGAGCGTCACCAGATGCAGCGACCCGAACACGCGGCCGAGTTCGGCCAGCGCCGTGCGCGAGGTTTCGGGGCAGACCCACACCTCCAGCGTGTCGACGTCCTGGCGGGCGACGAGCAACTTGGCGTCGCGCGCAAACGCATACGGCACCAGCCGCACGGCCGACTGCGAGGGCGGCTCGAGCGTGCTGACGTCGGTGGTGGAAGCGTGTGTTGCCATGGTTCGTTGTCCGTTGTCAGCCGCCATTACGCGGCGCGTTGCCGTCGTAGCCGCCCGAGGTGGGCGCGGCGAAGTTCTGCAGGCGCGGCTGGCTGCGCGTGGTGCCTTGCGGCATCGGCATCGGGGCGCCCGGGGGCACCTGCGTACCGGCCGGGCCCTTCGGCACGATCGACACGTCGCCGTAGTTTTCAGCCGGGCGCATGGCGTTGGGCGCGGGCAGCACCGGTGTGTCCTTGTCCGACGTGGTCGGCAGCATGTTTGGCGAGACAAAGCCCTGCTGCGTGTCGCGCATGTAGTTGTAGCGGTTGTCCGACAGCGTGCCGGTCGCATCGGCCGTACGCAGGATGATCGGACGCAGGAACACCAGCAGGTTGGTCTTCACACGCGTCTTGTTCTCCGAGCGGAACAGCGCACCCAGGATGGGGATGTCGCCCAGGCCCGGCACCTTCTGCTCACCGTCCTGGTAGTTGTCTTCCAGCAGTCCGCCCAGCACGACGACCTGGCCGTCGTTGGCCAGCACGTTGGTCTCGATCGAGCGCACGTTGGTGGTCGGGCCCTGCGTGGCATTCTGCGTGCCCGGCACCACGGCCGACGACTCCTGGAAGATCTGCATCTTCACCAGCCCGCCATCGGTGATCTGCGGCTTGACGCGCAGCGTGATGCCGACGTCCTTGCGGTCAAAGGTCTGGAACGGCGTGACCGAAGCCGCGCCGCCGGTCTGCGCATATGAGCCGGTCGTGATCGGCACGTTCTGGCCGATCAGGATCTTGGCCTCTTCGTTGTCGAGCGTAATCAGGTTGGGCGTGGACAGCACGTTGACCGAACCGTCCGAACCCAGCGCGCTGAGGATGGCGCCCAAACCGCTGCCCCTGTTGAACACCCCGAAGTTGCCGCCGTTGAGCTGGCCAACGCTGTTTGAGAGCGTGCCGATGGCAGTCTGCGCGGCCGTACTGCCGATGCCGCCGCTGGTGATGGTGGCAATCGTGCCCGCGAGGTTGATCAGGTTATTGGCGCCGGAGCCGAAGTTGGTGCCACCGCCAAAAAAGGTGGTCGGCCCGCCCGCGCCGGCCATCCATTGGATGCCCAACTGCGAAGCCTTGGTGGCCGTCACTTCCACGATCATCGATTCGATATAGACCTGCGCGCGGCGCGCGTCGAGGTCGTCGATCACGGCGCGCAGGTTGCGGTAGACCGGCTCGCTGGCGGTGATGATGAGCGCATTGGTGGCCGGATCGGCCTGGATGATGCCGCCGGTGGTCGGCGTGTTGTTCTGCCCGAACGAGGCGCGGAACGACGAGCTGCCGCTGCCCGAGCCGCTGCCCGAACCCGAGCCGCTGCCGTAGTTGGTGTTCTGCGTGTTCTGGTTCTGCAGGTTGCTCACGCCGCCGGCCGGCTGCGAAGTCGCGCCTTGCGCGGCGCTCTGGCCGCCCGGCCCGGTCGATGCGGAGGCCGACAGCGTGGCATCGGCCGCCACGATCGCGCGCAGCGTCGTCGCCAGCTGCACCGCGTTGGCATTCTTGAGCGGCACCACCCAGATGTTGCCCGGCCGTGCATTCGGCACATCGAGCTTGGCGATCAGTTGTTTGGCCTGTGCCAGACGTGCCGCACTCGACGCGCGCACCATCACGCTATTCGAACGCGGCTCTGCCACGACCGACGTACGCAGGCTTGGGTCCGACAGCGCCGCGCCGGCACCGGCCGCGCCGCCTGCACCACCGGCCGACGGATCGAGCAGCTTTTGCAGCGTGGCCGCCACGTCGATGGCCACGGCGTTCTTCAGCGGAATCAGTTCGGTCTCGCCGGCCACGGGCGTGTCGATCGACGCGATGATGCGGCCGATGCGGCGCAGGTTGTCGGCGTAATCGGTAATGACGAGCGTGTTGTTGGCCGGGTACGCGGTGATCGTGTTGTTGGGCGCGATCATTGGGCGCAGCACCGGCACCAGGTTGTTGGCCGATTCGTGCTGCAGGCGGAAGACCTGCGTGACGACCTGCTCGCCGCCGCGCGCGCCTGCCGCGCCCACGCTGGTGGGCGAGCCTTGCAGCTTGGCGTCGGCTTCCGGCACGACCTTGGTGAAACCGTTGCCCTCGACAATCGCGTAGCCCTGCATGCGCAGGATCGAGCCCAGCGATTCGAGTGCCTGCGAGCGCGTCACTGGCTTTTCGGTGACGAGGTTGACGGTGCCCTTCACGCGCGGGTCGACGATGAAGTTCTTGCCGGTGGCCTGGCCGACGGCCCTGACCACCGATTCCAGATCCGCGTTGACGAAATTCAGCGAGACCTCCTCCCCCGGGTTGCCGGCGGCCCCGTTCTGGGAGGATGCCGCGCCCGGTGGGGCGGCAAAGACTGGCATCGAGCCGGCCACCATTGTTGCGCAGCATGCCAGGACGATGGCGCGAACGGTGAGTCGGGAAGAGGCGTTGTACATGGTCTCGTTCATGGTTGTCGGCACGCTGGCTCGCGCGCCGGCTTGAGGATCAAAAGCGGAGTCGATGGTGCGACCCGTCGCGCGGGCCCAGCAGACTCAACAGGCCAATCAATTGCGGTTCCGACTCCGGGGTGGCACTCGCCACCCCGTCAAAATGCGCGCCCTGGCCAAGGGTGCCCTGGCCCTGCAGAGTGAGCGGCCCGGCCAGTGTCGACAGCGACAACTGCATCGGCGCACCGCTCACGCCGCCAAACGACACCACCGCCTGGTAACTGCCCAGCGGCCGTACCCGGCTGAGGCTGGATGATACCTGCTCGAGCGTGACAGTCAGCGCGCCCTGGGCGGTGTTTGGCTGGCCCTTTCCGCTGCCGAATTGGCCCGAGAGCGGCGTCCACTCCGCCCGCAGCCGGCCATCCAGCTTGAGCGTGTTGAATGGCGCGCCTACGCCTTCCAGTAACGATGCCGGCAGCGCGACTGCGCCAGCCTCTGCTTCCCAATGCCCCGGCGTGACCGTCAGCGTGACCGGCTTTTCCAGCGCGCGATCGTGCTCGAGGTGCGTGCGCAGTGTGCCGGTCAGCAGCGGCAGCACGTCGATCGACCACGACAGCCGGCCGGGCAGCACGGTCGCATCGGCACCGCCGTTGCCGGCGGTCAGCGCAAGCGTTGCACTGCCGTGCCAGATACTGCCCTGGCTGTCGGCCAGCAAAACACGGTGGCCCGTGGCTGCGGCGATGCGCTCCGCCGCCCACGCGGCCGGATACTGTGCCACCACGGTCACGCCCACGGCCAGCAGCGCCACGCCACACCACAGCACACGCCAGCCGAGGCCCGTGCGCTGGTCCGGCCCGGCACGGCGGCGCAGGCGCAGCGGCGGCAGCGATTCAATCCCCATCGGCACGATCGGACCCGTCAGCGGCCTGTGGCGGCGGGGCCTTGCAGCGTCGCCGTCACGTTGACCAGGGCCGTCGCGCCCACGTACTTGATGTTCGTGTCGATCACCTTCATGCGCTGGGCCTGCCGCACCTCCTGCAGCCATTCGGCGACAGCGCCAAAGGGCACCTTGTCCAGTTGCACCTGCACGCTCTCGCCTGACATCGCCATGCGCGTGGCCTTCAGGCCGTGGTTGGTGAGGCTCGTGTTGAGTGCCTGCTGCAGTTCCGCACCGCGCGGCACCGGCGCGGCGGCAATGGCAGACAGGCCGCGCGCTTCCTGGCCCAGCGTTTCCATCTCGGCGAGTTGGCTGCGCATTTGCGGCAGGGCTTTCTCGATGCGGCGCTGGCCTTCGAAGGCCGGCTCCCACAGCACGAGGTAGACGATCACCAACAGCAGCACCACGCCGCCACCGGCCAGGATGCGGCGTTCGCGCGGTTCGCGCTGCATCCAGAACGTCGTGGCCGCGTCGCGCACCGAGTCCGGCACGCCTATGCGCGGCAGGCGGCGGGATGCCGATCGGGAAGAAGAGGGGGAGGAAGTCGCCATGGAGGAATCGTTATTGGGCGATGGAGACCGTCCAGCGCGAGCCCGGTACGGTCGCCTCGGCACCGCGCGGGGCCTCGGCGGTGTCCATGTTCAGGCCGACATTGCGGGCCGCGGTGCGCAGGCTGGCGGTGTCGGTACCGTCCTTGAGTGTGACCGTGAGCGCGCGGCCGTGGTAATCGAGCGCGAGAAGCGCATCGGGCGCGAGACCGGTGGCGGCTTGGGCAAAGCGATCGGCCAGCGGCAGGAAGTCTTCCGGAGCCGACTTGCCGGCGGCCAGGCGCAGCTGCTCGACCTGGCGGCGCATCTGCGCGGGCGGATCGAGGATCACCGGCGTATTCGGGAAGGCTGTCTGCAACTGCGCGCGCATGGCGGTATCGAGCCGCTTCTGCTCGGCGCGCAGCGTGAGCCAGCGCGCGTTCATGCCGATGAGCTGCACGACCACCAGCAGCACGGCCAGTGCGATCGTCAGGCGCCAGAGGCTCCAGTCCATGCCGGCCACGCCGCCGCGTGCAAAGTCGAACTGACAAAGATCGGCTTCGCCTGAAGCGAGGGCGTCGCGTGCGCCGGCCGCCCAGGTGGACCAGTCCAGCGTGGCGGTGGCGGGGTCGGTCGACAGGCCGGGCGCCAACTCGCGCAGCGCGGGCGACACCATCAGCGTGGCCGGCGTGGGTGCAATCCCCAGCCAGTTGCCGACGTTGGCCGGCAGCACGCGCAGGCCGTAGCCCTCGGCGCGGCCGGTGCGTACGGTGATGTCGATGGCGACAGGCGCGTCCGGGTCGGACGGTGGCGCTGCGTCGAGCGCGATGGTTGCTGGGGCGACCGCCGCAACGGCTTCAGCCACGGGCATTTCGACAACAGGTTCAGCAGAAGCATCGAGCGACGGCTCCGCACGTTCGACGGCGTTTGTCGGTTCTGCAGCCAGCGCTGCGGCTGCGGCAGGCGTTTCAAACGGCAGGCAAAGCTGCGCAGGCAGCAGATGACAGGTGCGGTGCTTGTGGCCGGCAAAGGTATCGAGGATGAAGCGGACCCACGCGCGGTCGGCAATCATCAATGCGCGCGATTGTGGCTCGCGGGGTGCCCGCCAGCCACGGGCCGGGGCATCCCCCAGGCGCGGGCCGAGGGCGATATGGCATTGCTGCGCGTCCTGCACGAGGCGTTCTTCCACCAAGTTGGGCAGGGCCAGACGCAGTTTGGGCAGCGCCAGCGGCGGCACGTTGGCCGGCACCAGCAACACATCGGCGGCGGGCAGCAGGAGGACCAGCCGATCGGCCGCGGGCAGTTCGTCGGTGCGCGACGTGCCTTCGCGCTGAACGCGTTGGGTCCCAAGCGCGCCTTCTTCACGCACCAGCGCGAACGGCACGGAGGCAAGCGCGCCCGTCGACCAGCGTTCGGGCGATTGAATGGGCCGGTGCGGCAGGCGCACGTACAGGGAGGTCGTCAAACCGCTCCTCTATTGATCTTGAGAGTGTGAATGCGAACTGCCAACGGAAGCGCCGGATTGCGCAAGACCCGCGATGCTGAACGATGCGGATGACAATACGGCGAAGGCCAGGGTCTGTCTACAGGCGGCGCGTACGCACGCGGAGGGGTGTTGCGCCGCCGTCATGACGGAATCTCGTCAATGCGGCGGACCCACACGATGCGGGTCGCGTTATTGTTGATCGGATCGCCACGTGAAACAAGCGCCACTTCCCCGATCCGGGCGCGCTCGTGGCGGGCCATGCCGTAGACGAGGAAATAGTGGGTCTGCACGTCCAGCAGGTTGGCCGCTGCGGTGGTGTCAACCCCCGGCGCGATGCCGCGCAACTGGTTGGTGACGTCGCCGATGTTGCGGAAGTACGCGCGGTCGCGCGCCTGCACCAGCGAGCGGGCGCGGTCCAGGCTCAGGTTCGGGATGACGGCGGCCAGCACTTCGGCGCTGGCCGTGTTGGCGTTGATCTGCGTGCGGGTGGGGAGCACGATCACGTAGGGGCGCAGCTTGGCGACCATGTCCGCCGTGTAGCCCGGGATCGTCAGCAGGCTGGCCACGTCGTCGAGCGGTCGCGGGCCGCTGCTGTTGCTGCCGCCGCTCCCGCCCCCGCCGCTGTCTTCGCCGCCTTGCTGACCGCCCTGCATGCCTTCGATCGACTGGAAGCCGCCCAACATCTGCGCCAGGTACGTCGCCGTGACATTGGCCAGGCTCGGGTCGATGTTGAGCGACTGCAGCAGCAGGCCGTACGCCTTGATGGCGTTCTTGTCGCGGCCGGTAATGATCATGCGGCCGCCCAGCGTCCGCGCTATCAGCAGGTTCATCAGGTTGAAGCGCGCCTGGGCATCGAAGATCCGGCCCGACAGGTAGGACTCTTCGCCGGCCGTGTCCGTGCGCAGCGAGCTGCCGAGAAAGTCCGACAGCTTGGTTTCCTGGATCGGCACGGCCCAGATTTCGCCCAGGTGGTCTACCGCCCCGGTGCGGCGCTGGTCGTCGCGCAGGATGAGGCGCGCCCAGTCGATGCCCGCCCGCGCGATCCACGTGGCCTGCGATTTCAGGCGCTGGTTTTCCACCGCGCGGATCTCCACCTGCTGGCGCCACAGCATGCCCGACACGATCACCACGGCCAGCGTAACGACGAGCAGCGCTGTAATGATGGCCGCGCCGCGCTGGCGCCCGGGCTGCGGATGACGTTGAGACAATCGACGGGAGCATCGCGCCATGTCAAAGCCCCGTCATGCAGATGCGCGTGAAGCGCTGCGGCGCGCCCTGCGGCGTCATGCGCACGAGCAATGCCAGTTCCACCGCGCGCACCGAGGCGGCCGGCACCACCACGCCGGGGCTGTTGGCCGAGGGCGCCGACGCGCTGGGCGTGGAAGCCGACGGCAAGCCGGTGAGGGTGGTGGTGTTGCTGCCGGCCGGGAACAGTGCCGCCGACAGCGCGCCCGTGCTGTCCATCCAGCCGCCGGGTTCGATCCAGGCGCGGGCGCTGATGCTGTCAACGTTGGCGGCGAGCAGGTAGCGCGCGGCACCCACACCGCCCTGGCGCAGGTTGTCCATCGCATTGCGCAGGTCGCCGCGGTTGGTGATCGGTTGAGTCTGGAGGCGTTCGAGCCGGCCGTCGACGATGCGGTAGAGCACCACTTGCCACGCGGGCGGCTGGCCGCTATCGCTCTCCCCGCGTCGGTCGCGCACCATCAGCACGCGGTTGGCGTCCACCTCCACCGGTGAGCGCGACAGCGTGTTCGGATCGGCCAGTTGGGTGCAATCGGCATCGAACTGGGCGTAGGCGGTCTTGAGTGCTTCGATGCGTTCATCGCGTTGGGCCAGCGCCTCGTGCGTGCGGGTCATGCTGTCGAGCCCGCGCCAGGCGATCACGGCCAGAATGGCCAGCAGCGTGATCGCCACCAGCAGTTCGAGCAGGGTGAAGCCGCGCGTGCCGATGTTCGCGGAACGATTAGAAGACATTGCGCGCATCGTTCGGCAACAGAGTCACGAGCCACGCCAGTCGCACGGATTTGGACGCATCCGGATAGACGGCGACCTCCACGCGACGGAACACTGGATTGGGCGTGGTTGCGATGGTCTCTTCGCACCACAGTTGGGTATCGCCCTGCGGGCAGGCGAAGCCGCGCGCGCCGGGGTCTGGGAAGACGCGTGCGAGGCGCAGGTTTGCCAGGTGGTTCTCGGCGCTCCAGGTGGCGATCATGCGCGTCTGCAGCGAATCGCTGGCGGTGGTCATGCTGCCCATGGCGCGCATGGTGGCGGTGAGCGCCACGGCCACGATGGTCAGCGCCACCAGGACTTCGAGCAGGGTGAAGCCGCGCGTGCGCGTGGGACGATGGCTGCGCGTCATTGCGTTTGCATCTCCGTCAGCACGCGGGGGCCGCCGTCGGATACCACGTCGACGCGCGATCCTTGCGAGGTCAGCGCCACGCGCCACGGCAAGCCGATCGCCTCGCGGCCGAACACGAGGCGCTGCGGTGCGCCCGGGACCGCAGCGGCACCGGCGACGATCTGTACGTTGTCCATGCCTTGGCGCCAGTGGCCCGGCGCGAGCACGTCGCGCGTGAGCAGGCGCCAGCCGTTGGGGGTCGATTCGTAGAAGCGCCAGCCCTGCGCATCGCCTTCCCACGCCACAGGGCGCGACGTGAGCTGCGCCTCTTCCTGAGCCAGTTCGATCAGGCGGGCGAGCTTTTGCGCGTCATCGACCAGTTGCGAGCGCGGGTTGGGCGTGGCGTTCACGGCCACCACGGCCAGCACGATGCCGATGATGACCACCACCACCAGCAACTCCAGCAGCGTAAAGCCGCGAGGGGGCTGGTGGCGGCGTGATTGGCCGAACATGGTGCGAGGGTGGCTGAGGCGACTGCAGCGGCTCAGTTGTCCCAGTTGCCGATATCGGCGTCATTGCCCGTGCCGCCGGCCTGGCCGTCGGCGCCGAAGCTGAAGACGTCCACTTCACCGCGCACGCCTGGGTTCAGGTATTGGTACGGATGGCCCCACGGGTCTTTGGGCAGGCGTTCCAGATAGCCGCCGCCTTTCCAGTTGTTGGGGATCGGCTCAGTGGTCGGCTTGGTGACCAGCGCGCTGATGCCCTGCTCGGTCGTCGGGTAGCGGCCGTTGTCCAGGCGATAGAGCTTGAGCGCCTGCGAAATGGAAGCGATGTCCTGCTTGGCGGCGATGATGCGCGCCTCGTCGGGGCGGCTCATGATCTTCGGCACCACCAGCGCGGCGAGGATGCCCAGGATCACCACCACCACCATGATTTCGATCAGGGTGAAGCCACGCGCTGCGTGTCGGGCGAGGGCGCGCTGGCGGAAGGAGGAGCGAAGTTGGCCTTGCATCATGGCGACAGAGTTGGCAATTAGGGTGAGAGACACAGTATATCCGTGACATATGACCATATATTGCGTGGCGGGGTCATGCTGCGTTGGCGCTAGAGCCGCCCCTCCAAGCTGTTCACCGAACCGGCATGAAGGGCGGATAGAATCGGCGTATTCCTACGGTGCCTCGCCCATTTCATGAACGCTCGACAGTCGTCCCGCCTGCTCAGCCTTGTACTGTTTGCTGCCCTGTGTGCGCTGCTGACGCACTGGGTGCTGACGCTGTCGTCGCTGCGCTCGCTGGGCGCGCCGCGTGAGGCGCGCGTGGCGCAGACCGATGCCCTGGAGACCGGCGCCGCCGTCACGCTCTTCGGCGGTGGCCCGCAGAACGGTCCGCGCGATGTGCAGGTAATGGGCGTGGTGGCCGATCTGGCAGATGGTTCCGGGGCAGCCATCGTGTCGGTGGACGGTGGCGCACCGCAGGCCGTGCGCGCCGGCAAGTCGTTGTCGTCCAATATCAAGCTGGTGGAAATCAAGGCACGCTCGGTGGTGATCGAGCGCAACGGCGCGCGCCAGGAGATTCCGCTGCCGGCGAGCGCCTTGGGGGGGGGGTCGCCGGCCAATCGCAATGCACCGGCGATGCCGCTGCCGCCTGCAGGCGCCGCAGCTCCGCTATCGACGCCCGCCATGCCACCAGCGCCGCCGGTTGCCAACAATCCGGCCAATACCTCCATGCCGGGCGCCATGCTGCCCATTGCACCAGCGCAGATCAACACGGGTGAGGAGCCTACGAGCCAGGGCGGCGGCATTGTCGGCCCTCGCCACCGCGCAGCGGCCGCCGCACGCAAGGGCGACACCCCCCAGCCGGGCGCCGACCAATAGGCATGTCGCGTCTGATGCGGCTCGCCAGGCGTTGGCGGGCGCATATTACAACGGGTGTCATTGGGGTAACAGCGTGTAAATGCGGGCAACGCGCCGGCATTGTCGGGTTCTAATCCGCTACACAGTCCATGTGAAAAGGAGCTGACCATGACCAACAAACGTGCTGTCCAAGCCTTCCTCGCCACCTCGGCCCTGTTCCTGGCCATGTCGGGCATGAACGCCCGCGCTCAGGATGCCAGTGCCCCCGCTGCCAGCGCACAGGCGCCGGCCACCGCCACGGTACCGGCCGCGCCGCAACCTGACGCCCGCGCAGGCAAGCCCGGCCACCATGGCGGCTTCAAGGCCATCGACACCAACGGCGACGGCCAGGTCTCGCGCGACGAGGCCAAGGGCCACGCGTGGCTTGAAAAGAACTTCGACCAGATCGATACCAACCACGACGGCCAACTGAGCAAGGACGAGCTGGCCGCTTGGCACAAGGCCCACAAGGGCGAGATGCACGAAAAGATGGCGCAGCGCTTGGACGCCAAGTTCAAGGCGGCCGACAAGGACAACGATGGCAGCCTGACCAAGGACGAAGTGCAGGCCGGCATGCCGCGTCTGGCCAAGAACTTCGACCAGATCGACGCCAACCACGACGGCAAGATCACCGAAGACGAGATCCGCGCTTACATGAAGGCCCGCCACGACGCCCGCAAGGCGCAGAAGAACACCCCGGCGGCCGCTGCCATGCCGGGTGGCCCGTCGGCGACGAAGGGCGAGTGACGCCTCGTCTGAATCTCCGCACGCAAGCGGCGCCTTCGGGCGCCGTTTTTTATTGCCTGCGCCCCTCCGATCCTCAATGCATTGCAAGACCGGTGCGGGTTGGTTTGGCTACGGGGCCGTGTCAGTGCCGCATGCGCGCATGCCGCAACGCCCATGAAAAACACCCCGATGGCGAACCATCGGGGTGCGGGTACAGCACGCCTGAAGCTTGAGGGTCTTCAGGCCGGCTGGTCGTCGGCCTTGAGCACGCCGCGGCGCATCTGGTCGAGTTCGATGGACTCGAACAGTGCCTTGAAGTTGCCCTCGCCAAAGCCTTGGTTGCCCTTGCGCTGGATGAACTCGAAGAAGATCGGGCCCAGCTGGTTTTCCGAAAAGATCTGCAGCAGCAGGTCGCCCGGGGCGCCGTCGACGAGGATCTTGCGCTTCTTCAGTTCCGCCACGTCTTCGCCATGGCCGGGGATGCGCTTGTCGACCAGTTCGTAATACGTGTCGATCGTGTCGAGCAGCTTGATGCCGTTGCTGCGCAGTGCGTCCACCGTGTTGAAGAGGTTGGTCGAGCCGAGCGCGATGTGCTGGATGCCCTCGCCGTGGTACATGTCCAGATACTCCTGGATCTGACCAGCCTTCTCCGTCCCTTCCTCGTTGATGGGGATGCGGATGTTGCCGCACGGGCTCGTCATCGCCTTGCTCTTCACACCGGTGACCTGGCCTTCGATGTCGAAGTAGCGCACTTCACGGAAGTTGAAGAAGCGTTCGTAAAACTCGGCCCATTCTTTCATCCGGCCACGGTAGACGTTGTGCGTCAGGTGGTCGATGTAGGTCAGGCCGTGCCCGGTGGGGTTCGGATTGGCGCCCGCGATGGGCACGAAATCGACGTCGTAGATGCTGATGTTGCCGATGTCGCCGGCCTTGGCGTCGTTCTTGCCGGTCCAGCGGTCCACCAGGTAGATCAGCGAATCGCCGATGCCCTTGATGGCCGGAATGTTCAGCTCCATCGGGCCGCTGTGGGTGTCGAAGCCCCAGGCGCCCAGCTCCAGCGCACGCTTGTAGGCAAACGCGGCGTCCTGCACGCGAAACGCAATCGCGCAGATCGACGGGCCGTGCAGGCGCGCAAAGCGCTGCGCGAACGAATCCGGCTCGGCGTTGATGATGAAGTTGATTTCGCCCTGGCGGTATAGCGTCACGTTCTTGTGACGGTGTTTCGCGATGGCGGTAAAGCCCATGTTCTCGAACAGCTTGCCCATGGCAACGGGGTCCGGCGCGGCGTATTCGATGAACTCGAAGCCGGCGGTGCCCATCGGGTTTTCCCAAGGCGTGAATTGCATGGTGAGTCTCCTGTGGGGGCGCGCTCTGGAGCGCACAGGTCTTTGACGATCCTCGCAGTGTAGGTGTGTCCATCCAAGCAAAAATTGCGAAGTTGTGCCCACCTTGCTAAATTTGCGCAAGAAAATTGCCGAGTTAATTGGTGCGGAGCAACAAAATGAATAAAGTGGAACTCGACAAGATCGACCGGAAGATCCTGGAAGTCCTGCAGAACAACGGCCGCCTCACCAACCTGGAAGTCGCCGAGCGGGTGAATCTGTCGCCCAGCCCGTGTTTGCGACGCATCCGGCGCCTGGAAGAGTCCGGCGTCATCCGCCAATACGCCGCGCTGCTCGACCCGTCCAAGATCGGGCTGGGGCTGTCGGCGTACATCAACGTGCGCCTGGAAAAGCAGGGCGGCGCGCCCAAAGGGAAAGGCCCGTCCGACATCTTCCGCGCCGCCGTGGCGACATGGCCCGAGGTGGTCACCTGCTACGCCATGACCGGCGAGATGGATTACCTGCTCAAGGTGTTCGTGGAAGACATGGAGCA
The DNA here is from genome assembly GCF_056280165.1 of Ralstonia sp. 110700041-2. Classification (NCBI taxonomy): domain Bacteria; kingdom Pseudomonadati; phylum Pseudomonadota; class Betaproteobacteria; order Burkholderiales; family Burkholderiaceae; genus Ralstonia; species Ralstonia sp. 110700041-2. The sequence continues at coordinate 285,171 of NZ_JBSFAI010000004.1, forward strand.
CTTCGCGCGCTTCATCCGCGATCAGTTGCTCGCCCACCCGGCGGTGATCGATGTGAAGAGCAGTTTTGCGCTGGAGCGGATCAAGGATACGACGGCGTTGCCGGTGGTGGTTTAAGGGATTGGCTAGTTGCGCCATAAAGGCCTAAACCGCCGATGACGCACCTCAGCGGTCCGATCGTGGGCCTTCCTTGTTCGAGCCTGAATCGCTGCGGGCGGCACGCGAGTCTCAAATACTCGCATTCCGCAGTCAGAGGTCGAAACTTTCGACCTCTGACAGACGGCTTCGACCCTCTGACGGCGGAACGCCAGCCTCGACTCGATGACTTCGTATCTCTGATGGCGAAGCGTGGGCTTCGGAGGGCCGATGGGTGGGATGTTTTTGGGCAGAGTGCGAACCTTTGAGCCCCGCGCGCCGCAGTTTGACGGCGAGGTGTCGCTCTCATGCAAGCGAATTCAGGTGTTTGAGCGCGACACATGAGGCCAAAACTGCGGCGCTCGGCGGTCTATTGGGTAGCCGCGAGCAGCATAGGGCGGCGTTCCACTCTACGCCGCAGGCTGGGTCGGTGGCGCCACGCGGCGCTTGATGAAAACCGCCGGGGATAACACCGGGATATGCCGGGCGCGCAGCGTGACCAGCCAATCGCCCACGGCGTCTTCGCAGGTGAGGCGAAAGTGGTCCGCATCGATCCACTCCACCTCATCCAGCCAGAACGTGTAGTACGCCGCACCGATGGTGCCGGTGCTGATCGCGCGTGAAAGGTCGGGCGCGACGAGCGTGATGGAGACGGCCTCTTCAAACGGGCAGTCGTAATTGGTGATGAGGACGAAGCCGAGATCGGTCTGGTACTGCCGCAGCAGTTCGTAGCCGGGGATGGTGAGCGTCGGGTGCGGCACGCCGTCGACAATCACGCGCGTGCGCATGGGCCATTGCTCATACGGGCCCCTGTGTTTCTCCAGGGCGAAGCGTTGGAGCGGCTGCATGGCGGCGGCGCGTTGGCTGCGCTATTCCTTGCGCATGCCGCACAGGGCGACCTGGCGTGCAGGATCGGCGGAATCCTTCCAGTCGGGTTCTTCGCGCTTCTGGTACGCCTCCATTGTTTGGTAGCCCTTTACGCTCCAGGAGAACTCGCTGTAGCGCGAGACCTCGATGACGGCCAGGCCGCAGCGCTTGCGATGGTCTTCAATCTTGAAGGCCGCGTGCGGGTGGTCGCCGGACAAGTCCTGCTCGATTACCTTGTAGCGCGTGGGGCCGCACTTGAAGAAGCTGGCATTCCATTCGATGGTGTTCGAGCGCAGGAACAAGGCGCCGTAGCAGGCACGCCGTCACCGCGGAAGGTTCCGGTCAGCGCATCTGCGGCCATGGTCGATTGTGCGGTCAGCAGCGATACGGCGACGAGGAGGCGTCCTACTTGCATGCGGCGGTTCCGATCTTCGGGATGAGCGTGAGCACGTAATCGAGTTTCCGGATGTACGCGGCGTCGCCGTGGTCCTGCCAGCGCTCGAAATCGGTTTTCGGTCTGGCCTGGGCCTTGGTGACCATCTGCCCCTCCGTGGTTGCTTGACCTGTGGAGGGGCATGGTAGCCAGCGCCCGTCGGCGGCGTGTTAACGGCTGTTGATGTACCTTGCCGGTGGCTGGCAATTGGCATCGGTGGCGTGCCGGGCTTCACTGCTTGGGCGAGGGATCGTCCTGCGGGTTGACGTATTTGATATCGAGCGGCCCCGTGCCATGAATCTGCACCACCGTCGCCGCCCTGGTGAAGGCGTAGTGGTGCATGCCTCCGGGCAGGTTGTGAAAACCGCCGGTCTTGAGCGCATGCGCGGCGCCCATGTCCATGGTGTCACCGCTGCCCAGGTACAGCGTGCCCGAGATCACCGTGAGGTTCTCGGTCTCGGTGTGCCAGTGCGGCGGCACCTTGTAGCCGCCTGGCGTTTTCAGGCGTACGACGTAGGGGCCGTCCTTGCCGGGGTCGCCGTAGAGCACGGCAAGCTTGGCGCCTTTGGGCAAGCCGGGCGGCGCGTCGACCCACTTCAGGGCGGATGGGTTGATCATGGTCATGTCGCCCATGGCGGCGTCTTGGGCGGCAGCGGGCGCGGCGCCCAGGCACAGCAGCATGGCCGCTGGCAGCAGTATCGATTGCGCGGATGGTGTCTTCATCGTCGTCTCCTTCTTGCCTCGGCATCGGCTCGCGGGCGACGCTGATGGCCGCCGCTGGAGAGCGAGAGGTGCCGCATCCTCATCGTAGGGAAAGCACCCGCGCGGCTGACAAGCGCGCAATTGCCCTAGGCGGGAGATGGCGAGCAACGCCCAACACCAAACAAAAACGCCCGGTGGTGAGCCGGGCGTTTGTTGCAGAGCGATGCGCTTACACAGCGCGCTTTTGCGGCACCAGCGAGCGCCAGAAGCGCTGGCCGAAACGGCGCACATCGCGCAGGTTGCGCTTGAGCATGTAGTCGAGATCGGCGACCTGTTCGTCGATGGCTTCGGTCAACAGGCTCATCGTGTCGGCGGGCGGCAATTCGAGGTAGGCATCGGCCTCGCCATAGGCGTATTGCACGCGCATGCCAGCCTTCTTGGCGATGTGCATCATGGCCGCGTTGCGCGACAGGCAATGCATGTACAGCGTGCGAACCTTGGTGTTCTGGCCGTGCATGGCGGCACGCTGGAACAGCGCACTGCCTACGCCCTTGCCGCGCGCCGATTCCGACACCGACACGCCGAACTCCGCCACGCGCCCTTGCGGGTTGTCGCGCAGGTAGGCGAGGTGGCCCACGCCGGTCAGCTCCAGGCGCTCGTTGTAGACCCCGAAGACCTTGTCGTGGTCGAAATCGATGCTGTCGACGTACGCTTCGATGACGTGATCCCGTACCACCTGGCCGAAACGCAGCAGACGGTCTTCCTCGCCCAGGGCGAGCAGGTGTTTGAGCAGGCGCGACCGGTGGTGCGCAGCAAGCTCGCGCACCAGCACGGTGGAACGCGGCGCACCTTGCGCGGCTTCCGTTTTGTCGATGTCGTCCTGGGTGACGACGCCGATGGCCTTGCTCAGTTCGAGCGGGTTCACGACACGGTTCCTGTTCTGATCGCGCCCTTCAGTGGAGGGCGGCAAGTGATGAGTTGGAGGCGCGGATGACACCTCCGGGGCACTCAGGGGGGGGCAACTGAGTGTTGTGCAATGCACCATGCTATTGTAGTGCAATCAGGGTTTCCCCGTAAGTCTGGTGTCAGACTTTCCATAGAATTTCCCGATAAATCATTGATTTAGCGCATCTGAGCAAGGTCTCCAGCGGTGTGGTGCAGCAACAACGTAAATGCTGCGTCGCGCAAAAGAGATGGGGCGTGCGCTTTCCAAGTGCCGCACGCGTTACATCACTACCCGCAGTACGATCGCCGCCTGTAACGCCGCTCAACAATAGCCGTGCGAAGATGCGCCATCAAGACGCCCCAGCCTCCTGATTTTCCATGACACCCTCGCGCATTCTTGTGATCTACGCGCATCCTGCGCCGCGCCGGTCGCGCGCCAACAAGCCACTCGCGCGTGCGCTGGCCAGCTTGCCCGGCGTGGCCATGCACGACCTGTACTGGCATTACCCCGATTTCGACATCGACGTGCGTGCCGAGCAGGAAGCGGTGGAAGCGGCGGAGCTGATCGTCTTCCAGTTTCCGGTGCAGTGGTATGCCACGCCGTCGCTGCTCAAGGAGTGGATCGACGTGGTGCTGGAGATGGGCTGGGCCTATGGGCCGGGCGGCACGGCGTTGCGCGGCAAGCATCTAATGGTGCTCGCCACCACTGGCGGCCGCGCGCATTCCTACAACCCGGATGGCGTTCACGGCCACACGTTCGACATGTTCCTGCTGCCGCTGCAGCAGACCGCCGCGCTGTGCGGCATGCAATGGCAGCCGCCGCATGTGCTGCACGACGCCGACGATGCGTCTGCTGACGTCATCGACGCCCATATCGCGCAGGTCCGCGCCGCACTGCAGCCCTGGCTCCGGGCCGATGCCGACGCCAACTCCGTCGCCTGACGTTTCCGATCTCTTCCCTGCCTATGCAATCGCACGATCTGCTCGTCAATTTCGTCATCTACCTGGCTGCGGCTGTGGCAGCGGTGCCGCTGGCGCGTCGGCTGGGGCTGGGCTCGGTGCTCGGCTATCTGCTGGCCGGGGTGATCGTCGGGCCGTGGGGCCTGCGGCTCATCACCAATGTGCAGTCGATTCTGGATTTCTCTGAATTCGGCGTCGTACTGATGATGTTTGTGATTGGCCTGGAGCTGGAGCCGGCGCGGCTGTGGTCGCTGCGGCGGAGCATCTTCGGCTACGGCGGGCTGCAGATTGTGGTGTGTGCGCTGGCCGTCGGGCTGGCGGTCATGGCGGTGGGCCATCCGTGGCGCTCAGCTGTGGTGGCGGGGCTGGGCCTGGCGCTGTCATCCACGGCGATTGCGCTGGCCACGCTTTCCGAGCGCAACCTCATGCGCACGCCCGCTGGCACGGCCAGCTTCGGCATTCTGCTGTTCCAGGACATTGCGGCCATCCCGATGATCGCGCTGCTGCCACTGTTGGCGACGGACGCAAGCGACGCGTCCGGCGGCCATAGCTGGGTGGCGGCGGCCAAGGCAGTGGGCGTGGTGGCAGCCGTGATCTTTGGCGGACGCACCCTGCTGCGGCCCGTGCTGCGCGCAATTGCCCGCACCAACATGCGCGAGATGTTCACCTCGTTCTCGCTGCTGCTGGTGGTGGGCATTGCGCTGCTGATGCACGGCGTGGGCCTGTCGATGGCGCTGGGCGCCTTCATTGCCGGTGTGCTGCTCGCCGATTCCGAATACCGTCACGCGCTCGAAACCGACATCGAGCCGTTCAAGGGCCTGCTGCTCGGCCTGTTTTTCCTGGCCGTCGGCATGTCGATCGACTTTGGCGTGCTGATGCGCCAGCCGTGGGCTGTGATCGGGCTGGTTGCGGTGTTCCTGGCGGTCAAGATTGGCGCGCTGCGCCTGCTCGCCAACCGCTTTGGCATTGCGCGCGGGCAGGCGTGGCTGTTTGCATTCCTGCTCTCGCAGGGTGGTGAATTTGCATTCGTGGTGTTCGGCCCCGGCGTGGCGGGCAACGTGCTCGGTGCGGAGACGGCTGCTGCGCTCAACCTCGTGGTGGCGCTCTCGATGGCCGCGACGCCGTTGCTGCTGCTCCTGCACGACAAGGTGCTGGTGCCGCGGTTCATGGATGGCAAGAAGCGCGCGCCCGACACGATCGAGCCGCAGGAGAACGAAGTCATCATCGCGGGCTTCGGCCGATTTGGGCAGATTGTCGGTCGCATGCTCTATAGCCAGGGCTACAGCGCCACCGTGCTCGATCACGACCCCGACCAGATCGACATGCTGCGCCGCTTCGGCTTCAAGGTCTTCTACGGCGATGCCACGCGCATGGACCTGCTGGAGACCGCCGGCGCCGACAAGGCCAGCATGATGGTTGTCGCCATCGACGACATGGAAACCAACCTGGAGGTGGTCGACCGCGTGCGCGAGCGCTTTCCCCACCTGAAGCTGTACGTGCGGGCGCGCAACGTGTCGCACGTGTACCAACTGCGCGACCGCGGCGTGGAAGTGATCGAGCGCGAGATGTTCGAGGGCTCGCTCATGCTTAGCCGCCGGGTGCTGGAGGGCCTGGGCAAGGAGCCCTACGAAGCGCACCGCATCGCGCAGACGTTCCGCCGCCACACGCTCAATTCAATGGAGCAGGTCTACCCGGTTTACCGCGATCAGAAGAAGCTCGTTTCCCTTGCACAGCAAGGGCGTGACGAACTGACCGAAATGTTCCAGCGCGACCGCATGCAGCGCAAGCGCCTGCGCGAATCCGGCATGCCCTGGGGCGAGGGCGACGACCACAGCGACGTGGAAGGCATGCAGCCCGACAGCGACCTGGCCAACGAAGGTGACGGTGGCGACGCCGACGCTCCGATTGATTGCCCCGCGCGCGCGGGCATCCGACGCGACGGCTGACCCGCGCTGGTGATGAACCCCGTTCTAGGCGCAAGCAGCGTGAACAAACAAAAAGGAGCGCTTTTGGGCGCTCCTCGGGGCAGACTGGCAGGATTGCGCGGCGCTTACACGGCCACGCTCACATTGCGCCGCAGTTCGCAGGTGCTGAGCGAATCGGCCTCGCCGCGCAACAGCAACTGGCCGTTGCCGACCAGTTCGCGGCAGCGCCAGAAGACAAACCAGTCGCTGGCGAGCAGCCCGTCGATGGCGCCCATGATGCTGCCGACCACGTCCCGTGCGCTGGCCCAGTCAGTGGGAACATGCTCCAGGATCACTTCATCCACCGTGCCGTACGACACCGGTACCAGCGTGTTGCCCTTCCATAGCCGCGTATCGGCGTTCTCGCGCACGGTCTGTTGCCATTCGTAGGCCAGGCGGCCGATGCGCAGCACCGACACCGGCGCGATGGTCGAAAACCGCCGCGCCAGCCGGGCGCCTGAATACATGCCGATGGTAGTTAGCGGGCCCTGACCGTTGGGCGCCTCAAGTTCGCGCACATCCATGCCGACTTCATTGATGCGCTGGGGCGATTGATGCAGGTGAAACGCCACGCGGCGCAGCATGAGCTGATCCGACGCGCTCTGGCCGTGCCAGATGGCGACTTCCGTGGTGGCATCGCGCAGGTCGGCGAGTGACGCAAGTGCGTCCCGCATCTCGGCGGCGAAATCGATGTTGCTGTTGGGCGCCACGCGCTGCCAGAAGCCGGAGCGCGCCATGGCGACGCTGTCGACGTCGACCAGCGGCCCGACGGCGAGATCGTCGCGCAGCACGACTACGGAATCGGGGCGGCCAGCCTGTGCGAGCGCCTGCTTGAGTGTGGCGCCGGCAACTTCGCCGTTGACGACATGGATGTATTGCATGGCAGCAATTGTAGCGAGAGTGTCATCGCCGCGCTTTCGTTTTACGCATCTCTATCAGTATTCCTTTGCGCGGTGTCATGTGCCTATCCGAAGGGGGGATAGCCCTCGGGCAATCCTCAGGCTGGCGTGAGAAAATCGCGGTTTTGTTGCAGACCATAACTAAGAACAGGTGAGGAAACATCCATGAGAGCCCCGTTGTTGCCCAAGGGTTTGCGCCCTGCAGTGCTGGCCGCCGTCGCACTGGTCGGTGCGCTGGCTGCCGGCCACGCTGCCGCCGTGCCGCCGGCTGAAATCTACAAGCGCGCCCAGCAGGAAAAACCCGCGCTGATCGACACCATGAAGACTTTGGTCTCGATCGAATCGGGCAGCAAGGACATCGAAGGCCTGGACAAGATTGCCGGCGTGATTGCCGAGCGCCTGCGCGGCATGGGCGGCGACGTCAAGCTCATCGACCCCAGCGACCACGCTTACCGCATGGCCGATACCCCCGAGAAGATCGGCAAGATGGTGCTCGCGCGCTTCAAGGGCGATGGCAAGCGCAACATCATGCTAATTGCGCACATGGATACCGTGTATCTCAAGGGCATGCTCGCGCAGCAGCCATTCCGCATCGACGGTGAACGCGCCTACGGTCTGGGCATTGCCGACGACAAGAACGGCGTCGCGGTCATCCTCCACACGGTGTCGATCCTGCAGGCCGTCAATTTCAAGCAATACGGCACGCTCACGGTGCTGATCAACGGCGATGAAGAAATCAGCTCGCCGGGCGCGCGGGCCATGCAGGCCAAGCTGGGCGCCGAGCAGGACGCCGTGTTCTCGTGCGAAGGCACGCGCGTGACGTCGGACAAGCTGTCGGTGGCCACCAGCGGCATCGGCGCGATCCTGCTGGATGTGAAGGGCAAGGCTTCGCACGCCGGCGGCGCGCCGGAGCAGGGCCGCAACGCGCTGTACGAACTGTCGCACCAGGTGCTGCAGATGCGCGATCTGTCCAAGCCCGAAACGGGCCTCAAGGTGAACTGGACAGTGGCGCAGGCAGGCACGAACCGCAACGTGATCCCGGCCGCGGCCAGCGCTCAGGCCGATGTGCGCCTGCTGCGCGCAGCCGACGCCGACAAGTTGGAAGAAACCGTCAACGAACGCATCAAGAACAAACTGATCCCGGATACGCAGGTCACAGCCAAGTTCGAGCGCCGTCGCCCGCCGCTGGAAGCCACGCCGGCGTCGCGCGCGCTGGCCGAACACGCTCAGAAGATCTATGGCGAACTCGGCAAGACGCTGGAGATTGACGACAAGGCCGAAGGCGGCGGCACCGATGCCGCGTTTGCCGCGTCGAAGACGAAGGCGCCCGTGATCGAGCGTTTTGGCCTGGCGAGCTTTGGCGCGCACTCGAATGACGCCGAATATGTCGACCTGAACTCCATCGTGCCGCGCCTGTACCTGTTGACGCGCATGATCATGGACGTGTCGCGCGATCGCGTCGGCCCGGCCAAGTAACCGCACTGCAATGCGGCGCGTAAGCCTTACACGCGCCGCAGCAGCTCTCTTGCGCGAAGCCGCTGCCCTGCGGCTTCCCACCGCCCGGGTGCCGGGTATTCCGCTTGCTTTCCCCTGACGCATGTCCCCAGCTACGGCCGCCCGGCCGGTGGAGCGTGCGCCATGTCCGAACATCCCGCCGCAGCATCGAACGACCCCGCCTGCGAACCGGAGGGAGCGCCCGCGCGGCCGAGCCGGCGCGGCTTTTTGCAGAGCGCGGCCGCCGCCGCCTCGGCCTTGGCGCTGCCGCATGAGCCGGCTGCAGCGCGCGTTTCGGCGCCAGGTGCGGCCCGCCCGGCCGCGTTGGCACCGGCAAGGCCGGTGTCGCTCAATATCAACGGCAAGCGGTATGGGCTGTCGCTGGAGCCGCGTGTCACGTTGCTCGATGCGCTGCGCGAGGTGCTGGGTCTGACCGGCACCAAGAAAGGCTGCGACCGCGGTCAGTGCGGCGCGTGCACCGTCCTCGTGAATGGCCGGCGCATCAACAGCTGCCTGACGCTGGCGATCATGCACGAAGGCGAGGACATCACCACCGTCGAAGGCCTGGCGCACGTGCACGACGGCGTGGTCGACCGTGCGGCGTTACACCCGGTGCAGGCCGCGTTTCTTGAACGCGACGCGTTTCAGTGCGGCTACTGCACGCCGGGCCAGATCTGCTCGGCGGTGGCGGTGCTGGAAGAGGCGCGCTGCGGCATGCCGAGCACCGTCACGTCGCCCGCGGCGCTCGGTAATGACGGCGCCGTTGCGCTGACCGAAGACGAAATACGCGAGCGCATGAGCGGCAACCTCTGCCGCTGCGGCGCGTACCCCAACATCGTGGCGGCGATTCGCGTGGTGGCTGCCAAGTCCGGCAACGGTGCCTGAGGAGCCTCATGCAATCGATTGCTTATGACCGTGCATCTTCCGTCGAGGCTGCCGTGCGCCTGGGCAACGAGCCGGGCGCGCGCTATATCGGCGGCGGGACGAATCTGCTGGACCTGATGAAGGGCGGGATCGAGCAGCCGCAGCGCCTCGTGGACGTGAGCCGCCTGCCGCTGGCGCAGATTCGCGCGTTGCCCGACGGCGGCCTGCGACTGGGCGCGATGGCGCGCAATGCCGACACGGCGGCGCATCCGCTGGTGCGCTCGCGCTATCCGCTCCTGAGCGAGGCGATTGTCTCGGGTGCGTCGGGGCAGCTGCGCAACATGGCCACCAACGGCGGCAACCTGATGCAGCGCACGCGCTGCCATTACTTCTACGACACGGCGTACCCGGCGTGCAACAAGCGGCAGCCCGGCTCCGGCTGTGCCGCGCGCGAGGGTTTCAATCGCATGCATGCCATTCTGGGTGCGAGCGAGGCATGCGTGGCGACGCATCCGTCCGACATGGCCGTCGCCTTGGCCGCGCTCGACGCCACGGTGGTGGTGCACGGCGCGCGCGGTGAGCGGCGTATCCCGATCGACGCGTTCCATCGGCTGCCGGAAGCGCACCCCGAAATCGACACGACACTCGGGCCCGGCGAGCTGATCGTCGCCATCGATCTGCCGCCGCCCGTGTTCGGCTCGCACGTGCATTACCTGAAGGTGCGCGACCGTGCCAGTTATGCGTTTGCGCTGGTGTCGGTGGCTGCGGCGCTGGCGTTGCAAGCGGATGGGCGGACGATCCGGGAGGCGCGCATCGTGCTGGGCGGCGTCGCGCACAAGCCGTGGCGTGCGCATGCGGCGGAGCAGATGCTGGCGGGGCAGGTGCTGGACGCGCACTTGTTTGCCCAGGCCGGCGCGTTGGCCGTGCAGGGCGCACAGCCACTGCGCGACAACGGCTTCAAGGTGCCGCTCGCACAGCGTGCGGTGGCGCGCGCGCTAACCGTGGCTTCCGACCCGACTGGAGGCGTGGCATGAGCAACGTCGGCCAACCGCTGGACCGCACTGACGGTCTGCTTAAAGTCACGGGCCAGGCACGCTACTCGGCCGAGTTTCAGGTGCCGCGTCTGGTGCATGCGGTGCTGGTGCAAAGCACGGTGCCCGCCGGCCGAATCACCCGGGTGGATACACACGTTGCGCAGGCCATGCCCGGCGTGCTGCTGGTGATGACGCACGAGAACGCGCCGCGCTTGCCTAACGATGGCAAGCCCGCGCTGGAACCGCCGGCCGGACGCGTGCTCTCGTTGCTGCAGGACGATCAGGTGCACTACAACGGCCAGCCCGTGGCGGTCGTCGTGGGCGACACTCTGGAACACGCGCAGGCCGCAGCGCGCATGGTGCGCGTAGAGGTTGCCCAGCAGCCGGCGCGGCTCGACTTCGAAACCGCCCGCGCCGATGCGCACTCGCCCGGCAAGGTGCAGACGCAATCGGCCGATACCATGCGCGGCGATATGGCCTCCGGCATGGCGCAGGCGGCGCAGCGCATCGAGGCCATCTACGGGACGCCCATGGAAGCGCACAACCCGATGGAGCCGCACGCCACCATCGCCGTGTGGGAGGGCGATTCGCTCACGTTGTACGACAGCACGCAGTACGTCTCGGGTGTGCGCCGCACCGTCGCCAAGACGCTAGGTCTGTCGCCTGACAAGCTGCGTGTGGTGTGCCCGTTCGTGGGCGGCGGGTTCGGCTGCAAAGGCTCGGTGTGGTCGCACGTGGTGCTGGCGGCGATGGCCGCGCGCCAGGCGGGGCGGCCCGTCAAGCTTGTTCTGGAGCGGGCGCAGATGTTCGGCCCCGTCGGCGGGCGCCCGCGTACCGAGCAGCGCATCGCCATGGGCGCCGCCAGCGATGGCCGCTTCACCGCCATCTCTCATGACTCGCTGACCACCACGTCGATGATTGAGGATTGGACCGAGCCCTGCGCCATCGTCACGCGCATGCTTTACGACACGCCCAACCAGCGGACGACGCATCGGCTGGCGCGTTTGAACGTCGGTACGCCCACCTTCCAGCGCGCACCCGGCGAAGCCACTGGCACGTTCGCGCTGGAAGTCGCGCTGGATGAGATGGCCTACGCGCTTGGCATCGACCCCGTGGAACTGCGCCTGCGCAACGATGCCGCCCAAGACCCGGAAAAACGCATCCCGTGGTCGAGCAAATCCCTGGCTGCCTGCTACCGGACGGGCGCCGAGCGCTTCGGCTGGGCGCGCCGCAACCCGCAGCCGGGCAGCATGCGCGAGGGCACTACGCGCGTCGGCTGGGGCATGGCCACGGCCACGTACCCAGCCAATCGCAGCGCGGCTGCTGCCACGGCGCGCTATCTGCCCGACGGTACGGCGCAGGTCGAATCGGGATCGCAGGATCTGGGCACCGGCACTTACACGGTGATGACGCAGGTGGCGGCCGATGCCATGGGCATGCCCGTCGACCGCGTGCTCTTCAGTCTGGGCGATACGCGCATGCCCGAAGCGCCGGTGTCGGGCGGCTCGCAGAGCGTGGCCAGCGTATCGCCCGCGGTGCAGGCCGCCGGCCAGCAGGCACGCGATGCATTGATTGCCGCGGCCATTGCCGACGCCAGTTCGCCGCTGCATGGGCTGGACGCGGGCGCCATCACGGTGGCCGATGGTGTTCTGAGCGCACACAGCGGTGCTCGGGAACCGGCGGCTGCCGTAGTCGCCCGCTATGGTCGCCCCATCGAGGTGACCGCCAAGGTGCAGCCGGGCGAAGAGAAGCAGAAGTTCTCAATGCACTCGTTCGGCGCGGTGTTTGCCGAGGTCCATGTCGACGCGGACCTGGGCGTGATCCGCGTCTCGCGCATAGTGGGGAGCTACGGCGTCGGGCGGTTGCTCAACGCCAAGACGGGCCGTAGCCAGCTCATGGGCGGCATCGTCTGGGGCATAGGCATGGCGCTGTTCGAAGAGAGCCTGCTGGACCCGCGTTACGGTCGCATCGTCAACAACAACCTGGCGGAGTACCACGTGCCCGTCAACGCCGATGTGCCCGACATCGACATCCTCGTACTCGACGAGGCGGACCCGCACATCAACCCGCTGGGCGCCAAGGGCATCGGCGAGATCGGCATCACCGGCGTGCCGGCGGCCATCGCCAACGCCGTCTATCACGCCACCGGCCGGCGCGTGCGCGAATTGCCGATCACGCTCGACAAGCTCATCTGAGCGCGCATGAAAAAGCCCCGCCGGCGCATCACCAGCGGGGCCAGAGTGGGCCAAGAGGCGGAAAACGGAGGATGCCTGGAGACAGGCCCGTAACTGATCAATGCGTGACGGCTGCGTGACGAACGCGGTGAATGCCGTTCAGCGCATCAATTCGGAACCGGATACCCGTAGACCGTGCCGCCGCCCTCGCGGGAGCGGCCGGCCGGGTCGCTGCGCATGCCTTCCGAATAGGGATCGAAGCGGCCTGCGCGCGCGCCTTCTGTATACGTGTCGAAGCGGCCGGTGCGGGCACCGTCGCTATAGACGTCAAACCGTTCGGCGCGAGCATTCTGGCCGAACACTTCCACGCGGCTGGCCTGCGCCCAAGCGCTGCCCGCCGCGAGGGCCCCGACCGCCAACATGGCGGCCAACCCCATTTGCTTGAGTCGCATGGCGAACTCCTTCTTCAACTGATTTTCGGTGCTGTTTTAGGCGTGGTCATTTGATGTCCTGCCACGGTCTACAGCCTAGGTCAGGAGGCATGCCGCATCCACGGTGGAGCGACGAACGGTTTGTTGTCGGCGCCGAAATGATGCAAGTCAGCGTGAACGGCGCTGAAAAGCGCGCCAATGGCGTAACGCCACCGGCAATCTCCCAACCTTTTTGTCTAATCAAGAGATGGGGTGAAAGCCAGCGCTCGGCGTTGATGCACCACAGCAGGGCGTCCCGAGCCGGCAAGCCTTGCCATAGGCCGATTTGGTGCAGCGCATTAAGAGCGATGCGCGCTTACCACACTTGGTAGAACGATTCCGTGAATTGCTTTGCCGCGCATATGGGCTTTTGTTAAATTTGCGCGGCACTTCCGACACGGAAGTTAAGGAAACGGAGGAGCCCAACCTCATGCACACGGGGTCGGGCGGTTTGAGACAACTCTTTTATTACGAGCCCACATGAAAAAGTCTGCCATTCTGGTCGCAGTTGGCGCCCTGTTCGCAGGTTCTGCCTATGCCCAATCGAGCGTGACGCTGTACGGTATTGTCGATACCAGCATTCACTACATCAACAACGCCAACCAAGCTGGCAACAGCGTGACCCAGATGGAAAGCGGTGCTGTGTCGAACAGCCGCTGGGGCCTGAAGGGCTCGGAAGACCTGGGTGGCGGCAACAAGGCACTGTTCGTGCTGGAAAGCGGCTTCAACTCCGACTCGGGCACGATGAGCAGCAAGGGTACGCTGTTCAACCGTCAATCGTTCGTGGGTCTGTCGAACAAGGACCTGGGCACCATCCCCTGGGCCGTCAATACAACTTCGGCTTCACGACGGGCGGCAACTTCGACCCGCTGGGCGTGGGTAACTACGACGGCAATTCGTGGATGTACTACGGCCTGACCGGTCTGCGTGAATCGAACATGCTGAAGTACGAAGGCAAGTGGAACGGCCTGTCGGTCGGCCTGGCCTACGGCTTTGGCGAAGTGCCGGGTGCTGCAAGCCAGAACTCGTACGTTGGCGGCACGGTGGCCTATGAATTCGGCCCGGCCTACATCGGCGCATTCGCACAGCAGCACAAGGATATTGCTGGCAACAAGCAAACCGTTTGGGGTATCGGTGGTAACTACACCATCGCTGCAGCCAAGCTGTTCGCAGGCTACATCGACAGCAGCGACGCCACGGGTTGCGTGAACAGCTCGGCTAACTGCGTCGGCGGCAGCGCCTTCGGCCTGAACATCTACGGCAACGCCACCTCGGGCGCTGGCCTGACCCCGGGCGCCACGAAGCGTCGTGACCACGTCGGCATCCTGGGCGTGACGTACAACATCACCCCGGCCCTGGCTCTGACGGGCGCGTTCTACTACGACAGCATCAACAACGCTGCCCTGACCGCCGGCAACGACGGCAAGCGCTACACCGGCGTGCTGCTGGCCGAGTACGCCCTGTCCAAGCGCACGCAAGTGTATGGCACGGTCGACTACAACAAGGTCAAGGACGCAGCTCTGCCGGAACTGTCGGGTGGCGGCAACGCAACCGGCGTTGGCAAGTCGAACCAGACGAGCGTTGGCGTGGGTATCCGCCACATCTTCTAATCGACGCTGTCACTCGATTGGGAACGGAAAAGGCGCCTTCGGGCGCCTTTTCTTTTGCCTGCCGTTTTTGTATTTCGCCGGGGCGAGCTTGCCTGGGCATCGGCCTACAATGTTTCTTTCCGTTTCTTTCCTCCGACATTGCGCCATGACTTCCGCACGTACTGCCCGCCGTCGTCTGATTGCTTCTGCTGCGCTACTGTGCGCCGGTCTGCCGTTGCTTGCTGCTGCGCCGGTGCAAGCGCAGGACTATCCGGCCAAGCCGATCCGCATCATCGTCGCCTATCCGACTGGTGGCATTTCCGACAACGTGGCGCGTGCACTGGGTGAAAAGCTGTCGGCGCAACTGGGCCAGCCGGTGGTGGTGGAAAACCGCGCCGGTGCCGGCGGCAGCATCGGCATGGATGCCGTGGCCAAGTCGGCCCCCGATGGCTACACGTTGGGCTTCTCATCGGTCAGCCCGCTCACGCTCAACCCGCATTTCAGCAAGCTGCCGTATGACCCGCAGAAAGACATCGCGCCCGTGGCCAATGTCATGTATGCGCCGATGATCCTGCTGGGCACGCCGTCGTTCACAGGCAAGAGCTTTGCCGACATGCTGAGCCAGTCGCGCACCAAACCGGGCTCGATCCGCTGGTCGACATCGGGCCTGGGTACGGTGGGGCATCTCGCGCTGGAGCAGATCAAGTCGCAGGCGCACGTCGATATCACGCTCATCCCGTACAAGGGCGGTGGCCAGCAATTGACGGATGCGCTGGGCGGCCAAGTGGAAGTCATGTCGACCAACGTCGGTCCGACCTTGATGCAACACATCACCAGCGGCAAGCTGCGCCCGCTGGCGGTTGGGGCGCCGCACCGGCTCGATGCGCTGCCGAATGTGCCGACCTTCACCGAACTCGGTTACGCCAAGGCGAATATGGCCTCGACCTTCGGCGTGTTCGCCCCCGCCAAGACGCCTGCGCCCGTGATTGCCCGATTGAACGCAGAGATCAACAAGGCGCTGGCTGCGCCCGATTTGCGCGAGCGCCTCACGCAGGCCGCCGTGGTGCCGGCCGGCGGCACGGCCGAACAGTTTGCCGCGGCCATCCGGGCGGAATACGACAGCAACGGCCGCATCGTGCGCGCCGCCGGCATCAAGGAACAGTGAGCCGGCTTACGCCGTAAACCGGTACCCCACGCCGACTTCGGTCAGCAGGTGTTCGGGCCGCGCCGGATCGCGTTCCAGCTTGTGGCGCAGATGGCCCATGTAGATGCGCAGGTAGTGGCTGCTGTCGGAATGCGCCGGGCCCCAGACTTCGCGCAGCAGCTCGCGGTGCGTCATCACGGTGCCGCGGCGGCCGAGCAGCACCGCCAGCAGCCGGTATTCGATCGGGGTGAGATGCACCGCCTCGCCGTTGCGGCTGACCAGGCGGCGCGCCAGGTCGACTTCCACCTCGCCGAAGCGGATGACGCTGCCGCCGTCTTCGCCGCGCTTGGCATGTCGCCGCAACAGCACGCGCAGGCGCGCAACCAGTTCGCCCACGCCGAAGGGTTTGGTCAGGTAATCATCCGCGCCCGCATCGAGCGCTTCGATCTTGTCGCGCTCATCCACGCGGGCCGAAAGCACGAGCACCGGCACTTCCGTCCAGGTGCGCAACTCGCGAATCAACTGCATGCCGTCGCCATCGGGCAGGCCGAGATCGAGAATCACCGCATCCGGCTGACGCGTGCCCGCTTCGATCAGGCCGCGCTCGACGCGGTCGGCTTCGTGGACTTCGCAGCCTTCCTCCTCCAGTGCAGCGCGGACGAAGCGTCGGATGTGCGGCTCGTCGTCGATGACGAGGACGGTGGGTGTGAATGTGAACGGCATGGCACGCATTGTAGAGCGCGCCCATAAAAAAACGGACCCCGCAGGGTCCGTCTTGCTTGCATGCGATACCGCTTCGCTCAGGCCTTCTTTGCCCAGGCGCTGCACCAACCCTTGTTGGCGACGTCCTTGCCGGCGAACAGCGGGCAACCGCCTTGCGCAGCCGTACCGCCTTGGTACAGGGCGCAGTTGCCGCAGTGCTGATCCGGCGTGTGCTTCGGGAACTTGGCCTTGTCGGCCTTGGTGGTGTCAGCCACGTAGCCCAGTGCCTTGGCTTGCGGATCGGTTTCCGCCACCATCGGTGCAGCCAGTGCGAGGTCCGACATCGACATGACGGCGCCCGCGGCGGCCACGATGGGGATGCTCTTCAGGAATTGACGACGATTGGACATGCTGATTCCTTTTGTGGGAGTGTGTTGTGTGGCGTCCCGTGCCGCCCGCGCAGTGCTCAGGCTCGCCCTAGGAGACAGCGGACGGCGTCGGCGCGCCGTTTACCCGCTTGTGCATTCTGGCACAGCAATCGGGCGGCGGCATCTGCGTCCGGTCAATGTTCCCCATACCTGAGCGCAGCAATCGCGGATGTTCGTGGCCTTCGATTGGCGCCGTGCCATGCCGCGCAAGTACCCACATGCACCGTACGATCGGGGCGTGCAGCCGTCAGCGCGGGGCGCCGCCCCCCAAA
The DNA here is from genome assembly GCF_056280165.1 of Ralstonia sp. 110700041-2. Classification (NCBI taxonomy): domain Bacteria; kingdom Pseudomonadati; phylum Pseudomonadota; class Betaproteobacteria; order Burkholderiales; family Burkholderiaceae; genus Ralstonia; species Ralstonia sp. 110700041-2. Next base: position 302,245 of record NZ_JBSFAI010000004.1, read on the forward strand.
TGGCCGGCCGACCCCGGTGGCAATTTGCCGCACGCGTGTGTGTACTTACTTCAGTAGACCCTGCAACGCGTTTAAGAATGCGTCGCATTCATCGTCGGTGCCGACGGTGATGCGCAGATGCTGGTCGATGCGTGCGAGCTTGAAGTGGCGCACGAAGATGGCGCGCTCTTTCAGCCGTGCTGCCAGCGTTGCGGCATCGTGGTGCGGATGCCGTGCGAACAGGAAGTTCGCCATCGACGGCACGACCTCGAACCCCAGCGATTGCAGCGATTGCGTCAGCCGCGCGCGGCTTGCCACCACGCGCGCACACGTGGCGCGGAAGTACGCTTCGTCTTCGTAAGCCGCTTGGGCGGCAGCCTGCGCGAGGCGATCCAGCGGATACGAGTTGAAGCTGTCCTTCACGCGATTGAGCGCTTCGACGAGCGCCGCGTGCCCGAACGCGAAGCCCACGCGCATGCCGGCCAGCGAGCGCGACTTCGACGTCGTGTGCACAACCAGCAGATTCGGATAGCGGTCGATGAGCGCAATGGCGGACTCCGCGCCGAAATCCACATAGGCCTCGTCCACCACGACGACAGACGACGGGTTCGCAGCGACGATCCGTTCGATCTCTGCCAGCGGCAGCGCGTGGCCGGTCGGCGCGTTCGGATTCGGGAACAGCACGCCGCCTGCGTCGCCAAGATAGTCATCGGCGCGGATGGAGAAGTCGTCCGCCAGCTGCACCACCTCGCACTGCACGCCGTAAAGCCGCGCGTAGGTCGGATAGAAGCTGTACGAGATGTCCGGAAAGCGCAGCGGCTTGTCGTGCTTGAGCAGCGCCTGGAAGACGTGCGCCAACACTTCGTCCGACCCATTGCCGGCAAAAACCTGTTCCGGCTTGAGGCCGACATGCGCGGCGACCGTCTCGCGCAGCCGGCGCGAGAGCGGATCGGGATAGCGGCGCAGATTCTCGCCCGTCTCTCCCAGCTCTGCAGCGATCGCGGCCACCACGCGCGGCGACGGCGGGTACGGGTTCTCGTTGGTGTTCAGCTTGATGGGCCGCGCGATGGCCGGCTGTTCGCCCGGGACATAGGGCACAAGTTGCTGAACGATATCGCTCCAGTAACGGCTCACGACTCGACTCCTGATGAGGTGACTATTTTCTAAGCGTGCCCGCAGCGCGATCGATGAATCGAAAAAGGCTGGGAAGCTGAATAAGGTTCGGGAATAGGCAGGCCTGCACGTTGCGGCAGAAGCGCAGAAGCGCGGTTCTGGCGTCGGAAAACCGTACAAGTTGCGTAAATCTTTGATTTTTGGCGCGCCCGGCTGGGATCGAACCAGCAACCCCTGCCTTCGGAGGGCAGTACTCTATCCATTGAGCTACGGGCGCATATCGGCACAGAACGCACCGAAAGAGAAGCCCCGCAGGATAGCGCATTTGGGCGCAAGCGTCCATCGCAGACCCGTGAACGGCCCGGTACCAGGCGGGCTGCTGCAACGTTTCGTTGGGTTTTTGACGCAGGTCGAAAAGCGGCGCCTAGGGCTGTCCCGCGTGTCAAAGGCCCAAGCATTGCGGATATAATCGCGCGTTATTTGCCAGAAGAAAGACGGGGACAGGTCTGTCTGGGCCGACGCGGCGATTCAATCGCCATGGTCTTCCTGCCCTCATCGCGATCCAATGCGGCCCCCACGCACTGCCGGCGATGCTCGTGACCTTGCCGGCGGCGCTCCGAGGGCTCCAAGAGCGGTTCCACCATCCTGAGAGTTGAGCATGAGCGACGCGCAACACGACGAACACGAGCCTCTGATCAAGACCCCCAAGCAGCTGATCATCGCGGTCATCGCCGCCTTTGCCGTTCCCATCCTCATCATCATCCTGCTGGCCAATTACGTTGGCCTGGGCGCCCGGGAAGGCGCAGGCGGTTCCGGCATGTCGGAAGAGGCCGTCAACGATCGCATCAAGCCCGTTGCGCAGCTCGAACTGAAAGACCCGAACGCACCGCGCGTTTTCAAGACCGGCGAGCAGCTCTACAAGGAAGTCTGCGCGACCTGCCACGCTGCAGGCGTGGCCGGCGCGCCGAAATTTGGCGATGCGGCAAGCTGGGGTCCGCGGCTGCCGCAGGGCCTGGATGGCCTGACGAAGGTGGCGCTGGCCGGCAAGGGGGGCATGCCCGCACGCGGCGGCACGTCGCCCGATGATGTGAGCGACTACGAAATCGAGCGTGCCATCGTCTACATGGCCAACTCCGCCGGTGGGAAGCTGCAGGAACCGGCCGCCCCGGCAGGCGCGGGCGCAGCACCGGCTCAGGCAGCAGCGCCGGATGCATCCGCACCGGCGGCAGCACAGGCTCCGGCCGCTGCTGCGCCGGCACCGGCAGCAGCACCGGTCGCGCCGGCTGCAGCCGCCGCACCGCAAGCCTCGGCGGGGGAAGTTGGCAAGAAGGTTTATGAGTCGACTTGCCAGATGTGCCACGCCGCCGGTGTGGCCGGTGCGCCGAAGTTTGGCGACAAGGCCGCCTGGGCGCCGCGCCTCGCCCAAGGCAAGGCCAAGTTGTATGACTCCGCGCTGCACGGCAAGGGCGCGATGCCGCCCAAGGGCACCTATGCCGGCTCCGATGACGACGTGAAAGCCGCCGTCGACTACATGGCCGCTGCTGCCAAGTAAGCCGCCCTTGCATTCCCGAAGAAGCCCGCCCCGAGCGGGCTTTTTTTTGTTGCCTGCCGCGGCAGTGTCACGCGCGGGGCATGCCGTTTGCTACGCATTTTTTGATGTGCGGAGAACGATGCAGCCATGCTGCTGCGCCCCGCATACGTCTGTGCAATGAGGCAAACGGAGGTTGCGATGCGAACGGAACGAACGACGCTGATCTACTGGGTAGCTGCTGCGCTGGCAATCGGTAGCTCGACGGCCACGGCGGCCGACAACTGGGTCAAGCTGGCCCCGCTGGCCGACAACGGCGGCTCGCTCTATCTGGACAAAGACTCCATCGAGCGCAACAAGGATGGCACTGTGCGCGCCACGACGCGCGACGCCTATGACGCGCCGCGCAAGCTCTCGGACGGCAAGGCGTATCAATACGATACGCGCACGTCCGTCTACGACTGCAAGGAGGGGCGTATCCTGCCGGTCAGTGCGCTGATCCAGGACAGCCAGCACGGCACGGTGCTCACCAAGACCATCGACGGCCCGCGCTGGGAGGCCGTCGTGCCGCGCTCAGAGGGCGAGGCGATCCTGCATGCCGTCTGCCAGAAGTAATGCGCTGTGACGATGGCGCTATTGAGCGGCCCCTGCCGGCGCGAGGTCCACACGCAGCGTGCCATCGGCATCCATGCGCGTGGTGCCGCGCGCGGCGGCCTCGCGGTAGTGGTACAGGTCGAAGCGCAGCGGCCCGCGCGTTGATGTATCGGTCACGAGCACGCGGCTGTTGGCCACCAGCACGTTGTACATCTTCAGGTCGCCGGACTGGATCCAGATGCGGCTCGCGGCGTCGGTTGGCGCCGGCGCACACATGGCGGGCGCGGGGCCGAACCCGAGCACCAGCCCGTCCGGCGTGACACGCGCCGTCTTCATCTGACCGACCAGGCGCGGCGGCGGGAAGACCGTGTATTGGTCCAGCACCATGTCGTTGCCATCCAGCTTGGCGCCGGTGCGATTGAGCGGCGCAAGCTGCGACAGCTCCAGCCCCATCCCTTTGAGCAGCGCCAGCGTCTGGATGCCCATCACGCGTGCCTCGGTGGGCGTGTAGACGAGAAAGCGCGATTCCTTGAGCGCCAAGGTGCCGCGCATGCCGAACGGCAGCCACACGCCGGGAAAATGATTGCGTAGCTTCAGCCCCCCCGACACGTCGAGCACGCCGTCGCCGGGTGTCAGCGACAGCGCATTGAGTGAGCGCGGTGAATAGTCGAGCAGATACCGGTTGAACAGCGCGTCGAGCGAATCCTTGGGCACCGTCACTTCCCCGCCGAGGATGCGGATGTCGAACTGCCCCGGGTCGTCCATGTCGACGGGCTGCCCCGGCTTGTGCGGCACGAGCTGCGCGGTCAGTTGATGCACGTGGAAACCGATGTCGCCGGTGATGCGGAAATCCACATCCCGCATCTGCACGACGGGCGGTGCGGTGCCGGAGTCGCGCGCGACGGCGGGGCCGCTGGCATTGGGCGCGCCGGAGGACGGATCGCAGCGCTGCGCCCATTGCTGGCGTACCGTCGTCAACTCCTTGCGTTGGGCGTTGGCCATCGGCGGCTCGGCGGCGCGGGCGAGTGCGCTGGCGAGCAGCCCGGCCAAGCCAAGCGTCACCAGCGCCAGGCGCAACATCACAGCGGCGAGAGCGAAGGCGGGGGCGATCATGGCGCGGTCCTCTTGGCGAGTTGCAGGGCAGGCTTGCCTGCTTTGGCAATTGCTGTTGCCTTGGCGGCTTTGGCAGCGGCGAGGGTGTCGAACGACGGCATCAGCACGCGAATGCCGCCATCCGGCGAGAAGCGCAGCGACCCCGCGACAAGCTGGTCGCGATAGCGGTACAGGTTGAACACGAAGGGTTTGGCCGGGTCGGCCACGACGATATCGATGCGCGCGTTCATCGGCATCGAGCGCATGAAGCGGATGTCACCGCCGCGGAAGAGGATGTACGGGCGCTGCGCGTCGGCGGCGTTGGCCAGCGGCGGCATCTGCGGGTTGCCATCGCCGATCTGCATGAGCAGCCCGTCGCGCGTGACGCGAATGGCGGAGAGCTTCAACTCCAGCGCGGGCGGCGGAAACAGCTTGGGCACCTGCATGACGATTTCGCTGCCAGTCAGCTGCACGGCAGGCGTCGATACCGGCAACAGATCGGCCAGTTCGATATGCGCCGCGCCCATCAGCGCGCCGGCGTCCTGCCCGCGCACCTTGACCACGTTGGGGTGGAACACGATGGTCTGCGGATCGCGCAACACCAGCGGGCCGCGCAGCTCGATCGGCACCCAGGCGCCGCGCCGGTGCATCTCGGCGCGCATGTCGAGCGTGCCGTCATCAAGCGAGAAGCTGAAGCCGCGCAGCGGCGGATCTTCACCCGGCCCGCGCGCAAACACCACGGTGTTGAAGAGCGCGGCCATGCTCTCGGCCGTAACGCGCACCGAACCGCTCACCGGCTGCAGCGTGTACGACGACACATCGTCGAGCCACACCGGATCGCCCGGTGCACGCGGCACCATGCGCAGCGCGAGCTGGTCGACCAGGAAGCCGACGCCGCCATCGAAACGAAAATCGACATGCCGCAGATACGAGATCGCATCGGGCTGGCCCGAATCGCGCAGCGTGGCGGGCCGCACCTCGCGCGTGGCGAGATTGCCCACCTGGAACGGCGCGCGCGCCTGGGCCCGTGCATCTTCAAGCTGTTTGGCTTTGTCGGCTTCGATGGCGCCGTATCCGTCGCCGGCGGTGGCGCAGCTTTGCAGCAGCAGCGCCGCCACCACTGCGCCCGCAGCCCGCAGCGCGCTATTTCGATGACGCAAGGTCAAGTCCCACATCGACGGTCTCCTCGTCGTGAGAAACGCACCGGAAACGTTCCGGCAACCGACGCGGTCTGTCGCCGCGCTCGTGTAGAATTTTTTGCATGCCCGCCCGCAAACCAACCGGCGACGCCGGTCCGCCTGCCATTCCGCCCGCCCGCGAGTTCACCATCGACGAACTGGCGCGCGCGGCCGAAACCACTGTCCGCAACGTCCGTTCGTATCAGGACCGCGGCCTGATCGATCCGCCCGAGCGGCGCGGACGCGTGGGCATCTACACGCAGGCGCATCTGGGGCGGCTCAAGCTCATCAATCACCTGCTCGGGCGCGGCTACACGCTCTCCAACATCCAGGAGCTGCTCAAGGCCATCGTCGAAGGCCATGACCTGCGCTCCATCCTCGGGCTCGAATCGGCCATCGCGAGCCCCTGGTCGGACGAGTCGCCCAAGCACTACTCGCTCCTGGCGCTTGCCAAGCTGTTTGGCCGTGCCATGTCGCGTCAGGCGCTGGCGCGGGCCATCTCGCTCGGCCTGCTTGAGCCCGATGGCCTCGGCTATCTGGCGCGCAGCCCGAAGGCGCTGCTGGCCGGCGCGCAGATGGCAAAGGCCGGTTTCCCGCTTGTTGAGGTGCTCGACATCATCGAGCGTGCCCGGCCGCATACGCAGGCGGTGGCCGACGATCTTGTCTCCATGGTCGTGCGCGAACTCGACAAGTACGGCAGCGATCTGCCGCCGGTCGAAGACGTGCCGCGTCTGGTCGACGTGATCTGGCGCATCCGTCCGCTGGCGCTGGTGGCAGTCGAAGCCGAGCTGATGCGCGCACTTGAGACGGCCGCCAACAAATACCTGGGCGACCGCGTGGCGCAGGTCATCGAGCACATGCACGAACCGCCGGGCAGCGCGCCCGGGCCGGACAAAGGCTAGTGTCTCCAGCGCGCCCATGCGTGGGGCGCGCCTGATCTATTTCTAGTTTGATCCCGATACGACGGGTGCTGCAGGCGTTTTGAATGCCTGCTCAAGATCCCGCTGCACCCGCCGTCGACAGCTTGCGGCGGATCGACGGCGACGGCGCTTCGCCGTTCGCTGCCGCATACGCTTCGATTTCCGAGATCAGCTTGGGCAGGCGTTCAAGTGCGTCACGGTTGTCTTCATCCCACGGGTGGAATGAAGGCCGGAAAAAGTCGAAGAATTCCGGGATGATCTTGCGCAGCGGCGCCGGGTGAATCCACAGGAAGTGGAATGCCTTGCCCAGACCGAAGAACATGTTCTTGCAGGTGCGATCGGCAAAGATCAGCCGCAGATGCACGTAGAACACCATCGACCAGAACAGCAGCGTGGTCAGCAGCATCGTCGATGTGCGCAGGATGTAGCGGCGCAGGCCCGGCTTGATGGCGAGATTCCACACGTCGTAGCTGACGGCCTTGTGTTCGGTCTCTTCCATGGCGTGCCACAGCCAGACCTGGCGGTAGCCGGGCTCCGAGTTGCGGCCCAGGCCATCTTCATGTGAAAGCACTTGGCCGGCCAGCATGGCGGTGTAGTGTTCCAGCGCCACGGTCACGGCCAGTTGGTGCGACTTCGGGGTCCACTTGCGCAGCACGTTCAGGAACTTGCCGACAAAGCGGTCGATGCGCGTGGCGGGCAGGCCGGCGCGATCGAGGAGGTCGTTGTACAACACGTGCTCGCGCGTATGCATGGCTTCCTGGCCGATGAAGCCGGCCACGGCCTGCTTGAGCTCGGGGTCGGTCACCAGATGACGGTAGTTGCGCACGCTGTCCATGAAGAAGCGCTCGCCGGTCGGGAAGAAGATCGACAGCGCGTTCAGGAAGTGGGTGACGTGCGTGCCTCGCTCGTGCCAGTTGCTGATGCGATCAGCCGGCAGGTGAGGATGCACGTCGCGGCGGACTGGCATCATGGGCGGTTCTCCTGGAATGTGGTTGCGGCGAGGCGCGTCGATGCGCGCCCTTGATCGAGGAATGCACAGAGGTCGGTCCCCACGCGTACGGGGTCTTCCTCCATCGGGATATGGCCGAGCGCCGGATACATGCGCAGCGTGGCGCCGGGAATGCGGCGGGCGAATTCGCCGGCGTGCGCGGGCGGGATCCACCGGTCGCGCTGGCCCCAGAGGATGAGCGTGGGCACTCGGATCGAGGCCAGCCCGCTGGTATCGACATCGTCAAAGCGGAACTTCGGCACCATCTTGCCGATGGCCTGTCGTGCACCGTCGGCATAGAAGAAATCGGCGTAGCGGCGCAGCGTCGGTTCGGACACGCGCGACGGGTCGCCATATACATCGCGCGTGGCGGCGCGGATGATCCCCTCGGGCAGCATCCACGGCGACGTCAGCCGCACGCCCAGGTGATTGAACAGATCGATGTAGATCGGCAGCTTCATCGGAAAGCCTGCCGAGTCGATCAGCACGAGCTTTTCGACGCGGCCCGGGTGCCGCACGGCAAAGTCCCACGACACCATGCCGCCGAGCGAGTTGCCGATCAGCGTGAGTTTCGACAGGCCGAGTGTGTCGACAAACGCGTCGATGAAGTCGCGGTACAGCGGCAGCTCCATTGCGCGCGGGCGGCCTTGCGCATCACGCAGGGGGCCGGTGATGCCGAAGGGCGGCAGGTCGAGCCGGATCACGCGGTAGCGCCGCGTGAGCTGCGGTAGCACGCCATCCCACGTGTGCAGCGATGCGCCAAAGCCGTGGATCAGCAGCAACGTGCCTTCGGAATTGGCGGCACCTTCATCGGTGTAATGGACGCGCGTGCCCATCAGTGGCAGGTAGCGCGATTGCGGCTTGGCGTAGCGCGCGATCAGCACATCGCGGCCGATGCTGCGCAAGCCGATGCGGCCCGGGCGCAGCATGGCGCGTGCAACGTTGAGCAGATTCGCGCGCGGGGGACTGGCAAACGGTTCGCCGGTGGTGGCCGTGGTCATCGGCACCTCCTACTTGGCGCGCGCGGTGGCCGGCGCCGCATCGTCGCGCAGTGCCTTCTTGCGCGTGCGGCGCGCTTCGCGCACGACCAGCGCCTGATACGCGGCAGGCAGCACGCGGGCCATCACGTCTGCAGCGTGCGCGTCGGGGCCGATCAGCACGCGGCGCTTGTTCTTGCGCACGCCGTCCAGGATCACCTCCGCAGCCTTGTCCGCCGAGGTGATGAAGAATTTCTCGAACTCGGCCTTGCCCTGCTGTTCGTCGCGCACCAGGAAGCCGTTCATGCTCGGCGAGACGCGGCTCGACTTGGCAATGTTGGTCTTGATGCCGCCCGGGTGGACACACGTGGCCGACACGCCGCAGTCCATCAGATCGAGTTCCTGGCGCAGCGCTTCGGTGTAGCCGCGCACGGCGTACTTGCTGGCGTTGTAGGCGCCCATACCCGGCTGCGCGAAGATGCCGAAGATGCTCGACGTATTGATGATGTGGCCGTTGCCCGTTGCCTTGAGCAGCGGCAGGAACGCCTTGGTACCGTGTACGACGCCCCAGAAGTTGATGTTCATGATCCAGGCCAGCTCGTCGTCTTCCATGCCTTCGATCGTGCTGGACAGCGCCACACCCGCGTTGTTGAAGATCAGGTTGACCTTGCCGTGCGCGGCGGCCGCTTCTTCGGCCCAGCGGTACACCGCGGCGCGGTCGGCCACGTCGACGGCATGCGTGGTCACGCGGATGCGGTCGCCTTCATGCGCACGCACCAGTTGCAGCGTCTGCGCGAGCGCCGCTTCATTGCGATCGGCCAGCGCAAGGTGGCAGCCTTCGCGTGCCAGCCGCAGCGCCAGCGAGCGGCCCATGCCCGACGCAGCACCGGTGATGGCGGCAACCTGGTTGTTGAATGACTTCATGGCGGGGTCTCCGTGGGGCTGACGCGCATCAGACGCGGTCGAGCGCTTCTTCGTTGGGGGTGTTTTGAGCGGCCGGCACTGTGCGGGCGGGTACGCGCAGCGGCACACCCTTGGGCACCGCCATCGGGCGCGTGCGGTAATCGGCCAGCCGGAAATGCGCGGTGGCGCGACGGAACTGCCACGTGAATCCCGGCCACAGCGTCGTGTTCTTGCCGGTCTTCGGATCGAGGTACCAGCTCACGCAGCCGCCGGCAGACCAGATTGCATGCGACAGCCGCTTCTGGATGCCGTCGTTGAAGCGGCGCTGCACGTCGGGGCGTACGTCGATGGCCGCCACGTTGTGCGCACGCATCGACTTGAGCGCGTCGACGATGTACGCCACCTGCGACTCGATCATGAACACCATCGACGAGTGGCCGAGCCCCGTGTTCGGGCCCACCACCATGAAGAAATTCGGGAAGCCCGACACGGTGGTGCCCAGGTAGGCCTCGGCGCCGTGCTTGTCCCACATGTCGACAATGTCCACGCCCTGGCTGCCGAGCAGCACGCCACGCGGGAACGGGTCCGTTGCATGAAAGCCCGTGCCGAAGATCAGGCAATCGACTTCGCGCCGCGTGCCGTCGGTGGTGACGATGGCGTTGGGCTCAACGCGAGCGATACCGGACGTGATCACGTCGACGTTCTTGCGCGTGAGCGCCGGGTAATAGTCATTCGAGATCAGGATGCGCTTGCAGCCGATGGTGTAGTCCGGCGTGACCTTCTCGCGCAGCACGGGGTCGGCAATGCGGCGCTTGATGTGGCCGCGCGCCATGCGCTCCACCGCCTTCATCAGCTTCGGATGGATCACAAAGCCGAGCACGCGCGACTCCAGCATCCAGTAGATGCCGGTGCGCATCAGCTTTTGCGTGAACGGCAGGTGGCGGAACAGCCAGTGCTCTGCGCGCGACACCTTGCGGTCGGGCTTGGGCAGGATCCACGGCGGCGTGCGCTGATACAGGTCGAGCCGGCCGACCTTCGGCGCAATCTGCGGCACGAACTGGATGGCCGAAGCGCCGGTGCCGATCACGGCGACGCGCTTGCCGCGCAGGTCGTAATCGTGTTCCCAGAGCTGCGAGTGGAAGGCCTTGCCCTGGAAGGTCTCGATGCCGGGGATATTCGGCCAGGCCGGACGGCTCAGGCCGCCCATGCCGGAGATCAGCGTGCGGGCACGATACCGGCGGCCGTCGGCCATCTCCAGGTTCCACACGCCTGCAGCGTCGTCGAAGGCCGCACGCGCCAGCTCGTGATGAAAGCGCACATGCGGGCGCACGCCAAATTCATCCGTGCAGCGCTCCAGATACGCGCGGATTTCCGGTTGCGGCGAATACATGCGCGACCAGTCCGGATTGGGCGCGAACGAAAACGAATACAGGTGCGATTGCACATCGCACGCGCAGCCGGGGTAATGGTTGTCGCGCCACGTGCCCCCGACGGAGCCCGCCTTTTCAAAGACGAGGAAGTTGTCGATGCCGTGCTGCTTGAGCTGGATCGCCATGCCCAGGCCGGCAAAGCCCGTCCCGATGATGGCGGCATCGATCAGGGGCGGGGCGTCAGCGCTGTGCGGGGCCGACGCAAAGGCGTCGGCGCGCGGAAAGTCGGTCCGTGCGTTCACGTGGTGTCTCCGTGGGCACCACATGGGCGCCTCTTAATGTGACATTGATCGATGTCATCGTAGGAGGCTGCCCCGACCGAGTCAATCGGCCGATTGGAACGGTTAATCTAAAAGCGGTGCATGCACCGCTTGAAACGGTTTTCCCTTATGAATCCGTCACTTGCGTGCGGTGCACAACGTCGGCGGCGGGGGATCCGAAGGCGCTGAGTAGTCCGTTGATATGCGTCAAAAGCCTCATCGTGCGCGCCCCGGCAGCACGGATGTCGTTCGCACTGCCGTTATGCACGGCATGGCGGAACGCTTCCGCTACGGCATCCACGCCCGGGTTGTGCAACAGCGCGAGGGCACCACCGGTGCGATGGGCCCAACGGCGCAGCGCTGCACGGTCCATCGCGTCCAGCAGCGGCTGGAGGCGCTGCGCGTCATCGGCCAGCGACGAGAGGAAGACCTGCGCCAAACCGATGGCTGCGGGGTCCGTCCCGAGCGCGGCGTGCAGGTCGTCGAGCGAGAGGGTGGGCGGCTCCTCCGCGGCCCCGCCGGCGCCCGCGGGAACGTCACCGGTGCACAGCGCAGACAGCGCTTCCTGCAGCGTCGCGAGCGTGGTCGGCTTCAGCAGGCTGGCGTCCATGCCGACGGCGCGGCAGCGTGCGTGCTCCTCGGCCAGCGTCGTCGCCGTGATGGCGATGATCGGCAGGCGAGGGCCGTCGCCTTCTTCGTGGCGGATATGCCGCGCCAGATCGAAGCCGTCCATGCGCGGCATGTGGCAATCGGTGAGCAACGCGTCGAAACGGTGTTCGTGCAGACGTTCGAGCGCGACCACGCCATCTTCGGCCAGCGTGACCCGATAACCCAGCAGCCGGAGTTGTTTGGCGATCAGTTCGCGGTTGATCGGATGGTCTTCCGCCACGAGGATATGTGCACCGGGCGCTTCTGAAGGCGCGGCGGCCGGCGGTGTGTGGGCCGCCACGCTCGCCACGTGCGCGTGCCCGGCTCGACGCAGCGCGTGCTCGCACGCCTGCACGAAAGCGTGCCAGTTCAGCGGATTGATGCTCAGCGCGTTGCCCGGTTCGGCATAGCTGGCTTCGGAGGTGATGCGGATGGCGTGCTCGTGTGCCGGCGCCGTGGTGGTCAGGAGGATGTCGGCGTCTGCAGCAACCACAGGCCGGAGCCCGGCCGCGACCGCCAGCTGCGTGAGGCTGTGCCGCACGGCCGCGTCATCCACGGTAATGGCAACGCTGCGGCCTTCCAGTTGCGGCAGCGCATACCGCGCCTTGAGCATTGGCACGGTCAGTTCCAGCGTCACGGCGGTGCCTTGCCCTTGGGCACTTTCCATGACGAGCTTCCCGCCCATCAGACCCGCGAGCTGGCGGGAGATGGCCAGGCCCAGGCCGGTGCCGCCGTAGCGCCGCGTGGTCGAGCGCTCGGCCTGCACGAATGGCGCGAACAGCGTGGCCTGTACCGCCGGCGAGATCCCGATGCCCGTATCCGTGACGGAGATGATGAGATGCGCCGTGTCGTCGGTGACGCGCGCGCATTCCGCTGAAAGGCGCACGCTTCCGGTGTCGGTGAACTTGATGGCGTTCGAGAGCAGGTTGAACAGGATCTGGCGTAGACGAATGCTGTCGACCGAGACGCTGGCCGGCACGTCGGCAGCCACAGTCACATGCACCGCCAGCGATTTTTCGTGTGCGCGGCTCGCCAGCAAGCCGACCGTGCCATCAAAGACCTCGCGCAGGTCCGTGGCCGCCGGAGAAATATCCAAGCGACCGGCCTCGATCTTTGCGTAGTCCAGGATGTCATCGAGGATATGCAGCAACGCGCGCCCCGAATCCTGCACCAGCGAGACCATCTGCTTCTGCTCGCCCTCGAGCTTCGTCTGCTGCAGCAGTTCGACCAGGCCCAGCACGCCGTTCATGGGCGTGCGGATTTCGTGGCTCATCATGGCCAGGAAGCGGTCTTTCGCATGCAATGCCGATTCCGCCGCGTTCTTGGCCGCTTCCAGTGCGTCGGCCTGCTCGCGCTCTGCGGTGACGTCGCTCAGGTAGCCGTTCCAGACCGTGCGGCCGTCCGCCTCGCGGTGCGGAATCGAGCGCGCATGAAGCCAGCGGACCACGCCGTCTGCGCTGACATGGCGAAACTGCTGGTCCAGGGGCGTCAGCTGCTGCGCCGAGACCAGCACCGTGTCGAGCATGCGCTGCCGGTCGTCTTCGTGAATGAGTAGCTCCGGGGTCGACAGGTAGTCCAGCAGATCCTGAGGCTGCACGCCCAGCGTCTCGTACGCTTTGCCCGCGACGTAGGTGATGCGCCCCTGGACCTGACCCGGTGGCAGCTCGAACTGATAGACCAGCGCGGGCAGCGATTCGGTGACCTCGCGCAGGCGCTGTTCAAGGCGTTCGGCTCGCGCTTGCGCCTCGCGGATCTCACTGATGTCGACCAGCGAGGCGACGGTGCCCGCGGGTTGCCCGTCCGGCAGATGGAACGGCTCGATCCAGTACAGCACGTTGCGCGATTGCCCGTCCGGCGTGTCGATGATGAGTTCTTCGCGCGTGCTTTCGCTGATCTGCGCAGCGCGCTGGTTGATGTCGGACAGCGGCGACGTGTTGCTGACCGAATACAGCCCGAGCTCCTGCGGCGTGCGCCCCAGCAAAGAAGCGCGTGGTTGGCCAAACATGTTGCAGAACGCAGCATTCACGGCAACGTAACGCTGCGCGGCGTCTTTGGCGACGAGCGGGAACGGCACGGCCTCCATCAGCGCGCGCTGAAAGCTCAGTTGTTGGGCCAGGGTTTCTTCAGCGCGGCGGCGCTGATGATTTTCACGGCGCAACTGCATCTGCTTGATGAAGAGCGCCACCAGTGCCGCCAGCACCAGCGCGGCCACCGGCCCAAACTTGCCAAGCACGGCCGACGCCGAAGGACCGAGCTGATAGCTGACCGACAGCCACTTGTTGCGGATGCTTACTTGCTCGCCTTCGGGCATGGCGAAGAGCGCGCGGTTGATGAGCGGCACCAGCGCGGCGTACCTTGCCGACACGCCCACGCCGATGCTCTCGACCGTGTTGGCCGAGCCCGTGACCTTCAGTTCGCCCGGAAAATGGTGGCGGATCAACGCGTCGGCCACCGGCAGATTGACAATGGTGAAATCGGCTTTGCCGCTTGCCACCATGGACAGCGCGTTGTCGACCGAACCCGCCGACACGAGGCGGATTTTCGGCACGTTTTGGCGCAAGATCGCGGTCAGCGTATCGCTGGCAGGCAGTGCGACAGTCTTGCCGGAAAGCTCGGACAACGCCGCCACAGTCAACGCATCGTTGCGCCCGACGATAACCAGCGGCGTGGCATCGATGGGCTGCGTGAGCGCAAATCCAGCTGGGCGAGCATCCTGATCTGACATGCCGAGCAAGATGTCGACCTCGCCATTGCCCGCCTTGTCGAGCGCGTCGGCCCAGTCACGCACGGGGACGCGCTCGAACTGCAGGCCCAGCGTTCGCGAAAGGAAATTCTGGTACTCCGGGAAGATGCCGAGCAGGCCGCCGCCAGTGTCGTCAAATGTGTACGGCATGTAATCCGGGTCGGCTGCATACCGCAACGGGGGCAGCGATGCCAGCATGGCGCGCTCATCGTCCGACAATTGCAGCGCCACGGTCGACGTACCGCCCTGAGCGATCCAGCGCGCGCGAAGTTGGCTCATCGTGGTGTCAGGCAACTGCGCGAGATGGCGATCCAGATGGCGAATCAGCGTCGCGCGATCCCGGGGCGCGGCGAAATGGAGCGCATCGACCTGCTGGTTTGCAAGCTGCACGATCGATAGCTCCCGGTAGCGCGGCCGCGCTATCAATTCCCGTGTCGGGTAGGTGACGCCAGCGTAGACGTCGACCGTCTTGTCGAGCACGGCGTCCAAAGCGTCGGCTGCTGTGGGCGTGCTCAACAGCGCGATGTTCGGATATTCATGGGCCAGCTCCTCCTCCAGTGAAGAGCCTTGCTCGACCGCAACGCGAACGCCCGCGCCGAACGGGTTCTGCGCTATTTCGACGTTTTCCGTGCGCGCGACCACCGCTGTGGGGCGTTCGAGATACGGTGCCGAATACTCCAGGCAGTGGTCGTATTGGGAGCGTGGCGCCACGCTCATGATGATGTCGACATCGCCGCGACATGCTGCCTTGAGCAGTTCGTCGCGCCGTGCGAATACGCGCGGTACCACGCGCACTTGATCGTGCGGGATCAGTTGCATGAGGAGATCCCCGGAGAAACCGCTGAGCCGGTCCGCCTCAATGCCCTCCAGCGGCATCATCGCGTTGCCGATGACGCCCACGATGAGCATCGGCGGAAAGCGGGCTAATCGATACACCGGCCCCTGCCCAGCGTCGCCGGTATCGGCTTGCCGTGCGCCGTCCCCGCCCCACCAAACGAGGATGGCCGCACAGACGACGGCGGAAACCGCGAAGAGGGAACGCCGCATCGGCTCAGCCCTCGCCGCTGCCAAGCAGGCCGTGACGCACGGCAAAGTCGAACAGCGCCGCTTCGTTACCAAGCTCGAGCTTGCGCATGGCCGTCTGCTTCTGCGAACTGATGGTCTTGACGCTGCGGTTGAGCTGCTGGGCGATCTCGCTGACCGTCTTGCCGGTTACGTACATGCGCAGCACTTCCAGCTCGCGCTTGCCGAGCTTGGCGACCGGGTCGTCGTGGGCGGGCTGCGGCTCGCCGTTGCGGCAGAGCAGCTTGGCATTGAGCAGCGGCGAGAGATAGATGCGACCATCCACCGCCGCCTGCATGCCTTCGAGGATGTGCTGCGGCTCGTCGGATTTGCTGACGATGACCTTGATGCCCGCGCGCAGAATGTTGCTCATCAGCGCGCGGGTCTCAAGCATGGTGAGCACCATCACGCGCAGGTCCGGGTGGCGACGCATGAGAAATTCGAGCAGGATGATGCCGTCGCCATAGCGGCTGCCGGGCATGGCGTAGTCGGTGATGGCGAGGTCGCAGCGCACGCGCGCAAGCACGGCGAGCAGCTCATCGGCGTTGCTGGCTTCGCCAACCACCTCGAAGCCGTGGACGCCGGACACGAGGCGCCGCACGGCCGCCACCACACCGGGGTGGTCATCTGCAATGACGAGTTGGATGGGAGGCTGCATGTCGACGTATCTCCGAGCGTGTAACGTGCGGCAACGTGTTTGCCGCATTGCTGAGAATCGCCGAAGCCGCCAGCGTGGAACATCGGAAAAGTCCTATTCGTGCCCCCCCGATCCGCGCCCTTCTGGTGCAAATTTGTCGCAACGTGTTGTGATTGCGGCGATGAGATCTGACTCAGGCGGCGCGTTGGTGCGTGGCACAATGCTCGCGATTGCTTCGCACGCTTCAATTGCACCGATTTCCCATGACGCCCACATCCTCGACAGCACCTTCCGCGGCCGCGCGCCAGCAGAGCGCCGAACGCTCCACCCTGGTGAGTGCGGGCGTCAATTGCGTGCTCTCGGCGGGGCAGATTGCGGCGGGGCTGTGGTCGCACTCGCAGGGCTTGGTGGCCGACGGGCTGCATACGTTGTCCGACTTGATCGCCGATGGCATCGTCTTCATTGCCAACCGCAACAGCCACAAGGGACCGGACGAAGACCACCAGTACGGCCACGCGCGCTACGAGAACGCCGCGTCGCTGGGGCTGGGGTTGCTGCTGGTCGGGGCGGGTGCGGGCATGATCTGGGCTGCGGTGGAGAGCCTGCGCTCGCCGCAGGGGCCGGCGCCGGTGCATGGTCCGGCGCTAGTGGTGGCGTTGATCGCGCTGGCGGCCAAGGAGGGGCTCTTTCGCTACATGCTGGCCATGGCCAAGCGCATCAACTCACGCATGCTGATTGCAAATGCGTGGCATGCGCGTTCCGACGCGGTGTCGTCGTTGGTGGCGGCCGTCGGCGTGGCGGGCAACCTGATGGGCTATCACTGGCTCGACCCGGTGGCCGCCTGCGTTGTCGGGTTGATGATTGGCCGTGTGGGCGTGCGCTTTGGTTGGGAAGCGCTCAATGACCTGATGGACCGGGCCTTGCCGCCCCCCCAGGTGGAGGCGATTCGTGCCAGCCTGGAAGCCACGCCGGGCGTGATCAACGTGCACGACCTGCGTACGCGTGTGACAGGAGACCAGGCATTGGTCGACGCGCATATCGAGGTGGATCCGCGCGTCTCCGTGAGCGAGGGCCATGCGATTGCTGTCCGGGCCCGCACCAACGTGCTGACGGCGCATACGGCGATGGCGGTGCTCGACGTGCAAATTCACGTCGACCCTCGCGAGCATATCGCGACCGACCCCGTGCCGCTGCCCGACCGCGAGGCGCTGCGCGCCGTGCTGGCACAACTGCTGCCGCCCGGCACGCCGCTCGACGCGCGCCACTGCGTGCTGCATTACGTTGATGGGGCGGTGGAAGTTGACCTGGTCTTGCCGCCCGCGCTGGCTGGCGAACTCGCGCGCATTGCCGATGCCGTCCACGCGCGGTGGGATGGTCTTGTGCGCCTGCGCGTGCTCGTCACAGACGCCTAGCCTAAGCCTGTCGCGCTAGCGGCATTGATCGACCGCGTTGGCCGGCTGCGTCTTGGCGGGGTCGAAATGCAGCTGCTCCAACCCTTTTTCCGTCAGCGACATCCAGTCGATTGCCCCGGACGTGCGCAGCAAACCGGTGCTGCCCACCGGGCGCCATTGCACGCGCTTGCCATCGGTGTTCAGCAGCGTGGCAGATAGCGTGAGCGAATCCGGCCCCGCCTGCAGTTGCAGCAGGCGGCCATCGGCGGCGGGCGTATAGGCGGTGCTCTGGTTGACGGTGATGCCTGCCTCGCGCACCGTTGCCGGCATGCATGAAATGGACGCGCGCACCTTGCCCGTGGTGTCGATCAGATCGGCAAAGCCGTTACCCTTGGCCACGCCGACCAGCAGGTACCGCTCGATCGCCGGCATCCACGTGACGTTGTAGGTGTAGTACTGCAGATGCTTGTGCAGAAGCTGCTCGCCCGTCACGCGCCCGCTGACCGGATCAAAGACGGCGATCTTCAGATTGGCTTCGGTCTGCCCTGGTACGAACTGCTGCCAGGCCAGCAGCGCATTGGTGCTGCCGCCCGCCACCATGGGCCACCATTCGCGCCGGCCATCGGCAACATCGACGTTGTGCAGGCGACGGCCGCGCCCGTCGTAGACCTTCAGGTAGACGCCGTTCCCGCTGCCGAGGTTGTCGACGCCGCCGCCGGTGATCCAGCCGTCGGAATAGAACACCACGAAGCGCTCGCCCACGGCCGTGATATGGCCCGAATGGCTACCGGATTCCACCAGTTGCGGATACGGCTTGATGGGCCGCAGCGCGGTGTCGTAGATCCCGAAGCGCTGGTTGACGTTTTCCGGCGCATTCCAGCCGTCTTCAAACGACACCATCACCTGGCCAGCACGGTTGCGCGCCACCGTCACGGGCTCCTGCGCTTCCGGCTTCTGGATGAAGATGCGCGGGGCATCGAGCACGCCCGTGTCGGCATGCCATTGCGCGACATAGACATCGTGCGGCCAGCTGCCACTGCGATCGGCACCGCGCGGGGGCAGGCCCGAGCTACTGAAGAATACGTTGAAGGTGTTGGCCGTTGCGCCAGGCACCGCGCTGATGCCGTGCATGTATTGACGCGGATCGGGCGCGCCGGCCGTAGCAACGGCGGGCACGGCCAGCACGCACGCAAGGGCGAGGACGGTACGGCGCAGGAAAGACAGTCGGGACACGTGACGCTCCATCTTCATCGGTGGGTAGGGGGTGGGCGGTTTCGGAACCGATTGGGCCACGGTAGCGCGCCGAAGTTGCTGCGCGAATGGGGGAACCCGTTTGGCGGAGTGGCGCCGGGTGTTGCCAAGCACGACGGAGCACCGGTTACCCCCCGCTGCGGCAATCAAGTTTCGGCCCCGTGTGCCGTTCTTCACAAACAAGAGCGGAACCCATTCCGCCAATCCCTTCCCAGCGCGGCCAGAGTGGGCACCAGCCCGCCGCCCACCGCGCCAGAACCGACCCAGCGAGAACCACATGACCCAGCGACTCGACGCCCGATGGCGAAGCGAAGTGACGGAGGCTCTACGTACCGTGGAGGCGCAGTTCGGCGTGGCACCACAAAGCCTGCCGCGCGACGCGCTGATCGCCGCTCTGACCGACGCGATCTGGGCACAGCGTGGCGCGTATGCGCGTGTGCGCCAGACGCTGGTTCCGTGTCCTGAGCTGGCAGACGAATCGATGTAACGGCGTGCCCCGGTGCCGCCGCTGTTTTCAAGAAGGTGATGTGATGCGGTACTGCGGTTCGCTGGATCTGGACCATCTGCTGCACCAGCCGTTTGCCCAACTCGGCCGGCTGGTGCGCGATGAGCACTCGGGGCAGCCCCTGCCTCCGGTGGAAGTTGCCGCGCGTGCGGTATTGCTGCGCGCCGCCGGCTACGAGGTGATGCCCACCTGCGGGCACCATGACCGACGTGGTTTTTGCCTCGGCCACGCAGACCAGATCATCGGGATGTAAGCGCCGCGCCTACGACCCATGCGCCACGTGCGCGCAGCCTTGCGCACACGCTGTTGCGAACGTGCATCACGACATCCGAAAACAGTGTGATCGCGTGGTGTGAAAGGCACCTATAAAGCGTTGACTGGCGCACCTTTTCGGGCAATCCGTTGCCAAAAAGCAAACGGTAAAAATGACTTACATTCCGGTCCTTTTTCGGCCCATGGTTCTGGTGCATCCTGAACCAAGATAGATCGCACGGATGGCAGATGTGCGACGTCGGACGCAACGTCAGGCCGGAAGTCGGAAGTGAATCGAATCGGCGACGCCTGCAATCTGGGGTCAGGGGAAAGAACATGAAGACGCAATATCTCAGCAAACAAGAAATCTACGACGGCGCAGTTCGCCATTTGTTCGGTCAGGGCGGCGCTGCCATCCTCCCGCGCGGCGGGGCTGCGTACCACGGCCAGGGCGGCCGCTGCTGCCCCATCGGCAACCTGATCGGCGTGCGCGACTACACCACGTCGATGGAAAGCGTGCCGGTGCGTTACATCCTCAAGCCCACCAACGAGATCCCGCGTTACATGGACGCCGGCGTCATCGCATTGCGCCGCGCGCTCAAGCGTGCGCGCATCGATGTGGATGACCGCGACACCGTCGAGTTGCTCTCCAAGCTGCAGAACGCGCACGACGTGTTCGGCACGTGGGAGTGGAAGGAGCGTCTGCAGTCGATTGCGCGCCAATTCGGCCTGAGCGGCGCTCTCGTCGATACATTCTGACCGACCGGCCGGTCACAGATCACCCTAAAGAAGGTGACGCCATGAAAGGGAAGGGGACGTTCCTCGCCATCGAGGACATTTTTGAACGCGTGCGCGCGCACCTGCTCGCGCAGCAATGCCGCTCTGAAGACACCGACGGCGAGCCGCGCTACCGCGGCCTCGATAACCGCCGATGCGGCGTCGGCATTCTCATCGACGATGCGTTCTATTGCAGCGCCATCGAGCGCCTCGGCGTGAGCCTGCTGCGTGTGCCAAGCGAGGATCCACTCGCGCGTGCGCTACGCAGCTCCGGCGTGAATGTCGACGACGATCAGGTGGTGGACCTGCTGATCGATCTGCAGGACATCCATGATCTGGCGGCCATCGAAAGCTGGCCCGCCGCGCTGGAAGACATCCGCTGCCGGTTGCTCGCTACGCCGCTGGCAGCCGGAACGACGCATCCACTGCGAACCCGGCCTGCGCCGGGTTTTGTCATTTCAGCGCATCGAGTTCCGGATAGTGGCGGAAGATGCCCATCGTGTTGAACGGGATGCGCCGCGGCGATTCCAGATACGCCGCGATGTTGGGCTGCGCCGCCACGCGATCATGCAGCGCCACCAGATGCGGCAGCTCGCGTTCGTAGCGCCGCATGTGGCGTGGAAAGGCATAGCGCAGCCCCGCCACGATCTGGAACAGCGACAAGTCCACATACGTCAGCGCATCGCGCACGGCCCATGTCGGGCCGGCGGGGTTGCGGTCGAGCACGCGCTCGAAGTAGTGCAGGAACTTGGGCGCGCGATTATCCAAAAAATCCTGTGTGCGGCGTTTGGCTTCGGCGCGCTGATCTTCGTAGTACTCGCATGACGCAATGGGATGGTGCGTGTCGTGAATTTCCACCACGAAATCGGTAATCGTCAGTTGCAGGCCGTGCGTCCACAGGCCACCGGCTTCGTCCTGCGGGGCCAGGCCGTAGTGCTGGCCCAGGTAAAGCAGGATGTTGGCCGTCTGTGCGATCACCAGCGGGCCGGACACCAGGAACGGTGGCGCGAACGGCGGTGTCGGAATGCCGGCATCGTCGAGAAACGCTTCGATGGCGGATGCATCTTCGCGGCCGAGGTCGGTATAGGGCACGGCGGCCTGCTCCAGCGCGAGCCGGACGAATTCGCCGCGGCCCTGGATTTCGGGCCAGTAGTAGAGCGTGGTTTCCATGATCGGGCAGATGAGCGAGATGGAGGCTGCGCAGCAAGGTCGATGTCGCATCGCAGCAGGAACGGTGCCTGCGAACGATAATAGGCGCCCGCCCCTGCGCTTGTTTCAACCCGCCCGCCGTGAACGCTCCGCTTCCGCCTTCGCCGACCCATTCGCCGTCTCCGCCGCCGTCCCCTCTACCCGCCATCGAACCCGCTGATCATTCCCGCTGGCTGGTCCGGGGCCATCCTGGCTATCTGCGCGCCAATCTGGCGCTGTTCGCGGCGGGATTTTCCACGTTCTCGCTGCTGTATTGCGTGCAGCCGCTAATGCCGCTGCTGGCGCACGACTTTGGCCTCACCCCCGCGCAGACGAGCTTGGTGCTGTCGGTGTCCACGCTGCTGCTGGCGTTTGCGATCCTGTTTGCGGGGCTGCTGTCGGAGTCGATCCATCGCAAGACGCTGATGGGCGTGTCACTGGTGCTGTCGTCGGTGCTCACGCTGGCGGCGGCGGTGTTGCCAGGCTGGCACGGGTTGCTGGCCACGCGGGCGTTGCTCGGCGTGGTGCTGGGTGGCGTGCCTGCGGTGGCCATGGCGTATCTGGCCGAGGAGGTGCATCCGCAAGGGCTGGGCATGGCGATGGGCCTGTACGTCGGCGGGACGGCGTTCGGCGGGATGGCGGGGCGTGTGATGACCGGCGCCGTGGCGGACCATTTCGGTTGGCGCGCCGCCATCGGTTTTACCGGCATGCTGGGTTTGCTCGCGGCAATGGCCTTCCTGTGGCTGCTGCCGCCGTCGCGCCGCTTTGTGCCGCGCAAGGGTGTGGCGCTGGCCGATCTGTTCGACACGCTGGGCGCCCATCTGCGCGAGCCGGGTCTGCGCGCGCTGTTCGCCATGGGCTTCTTGCTGATGGGCGGCTTCGTCACGATCTACAACTACGCGAGTTTTCACTTGCTCGATGCGCCGTATGCTCTCAGCCAGACGGCGGTGGGCGGCATCTTCATGGTGTACCTGCTCGGCATTGGTGCCTCTGCATGGTTCGGCCGATTGGCGGATCGCCATGGCCGGGGCCGCATGCTGCTGGCGGGCACGGTGCTGATGTCGGCGGGTGTGCTGCTGACCTTGGCGGGGCCGCTGCTGCTGGTGATTGGCGGCATCGCGCTGCTCACCTTTGGTTTTTTCGGTGCGCACGCGGTGGCCAGCGGCTGGGTCGGGCGCCGCGCGCAGCGTGCCAAGGGGCAGGCGGCAGCGCTGTATTTGCTGGCGTACTACCTGGGCTCCAGCCTGATCGGCACGACAGGCGGCAAGCTCTACGCGCCGTGGGGCTGGCCGGGCGTCGTGACGCTGGTGATGGGCTGCATGGCATGTGCGCTGGGCACAGCCGTCTGGCTCTGGCGGCGCGCCCCGCTGCCACCGGGCGCCAAGCGCTGAGGTTGTACGCCCGGGGAATTCGCGTATCGTGCCGTGATCGATGTCTGCACGATCGCTTTCCCTGTCATGCGTACTCATTCCCTGTTTTGCACGCGGCGACTGTGGCCGCTCGCATCGCTCCTGCTCTTGCTGATGGCGTGCGTCGCCAACATGGCCGATGCCGCGCCGGTGTCGTTTGCCAAGCTGGCCGGGCTGCCGACTTCCACCGCCAGCGCATCGGCGCCCGCGGCGGACCCTGCGCAGACGCGCCAGTCGCTCGACACCGTCATCACGCTGCTCAACAACGACCAGCAACGCACCGCCCTCGTCAATGAACTGAAGCAGTTGCGAGACGGCATGAGCGCGCAGCAGAAGGTGCAGGCCGAACAGGCGCCGGGCCTGCTGGGCGCGGTGGCTTCGCTCATCGAGAACGGCTCGTTGCAGGCCGATGTGGAAGCCGGTGCGCCGCGCTACTGGCTGCGCCGCATCGAGGCCGCCAGCGGGAACGCGAGCCTGCTCGTCGCGCCCGAGAAGCGCATGCCGCTGCTTGCCGACCTTGCGAGCACCGTTGGCATCTGGGCCGCCATCGCCGCTGGCCTGCTGGGCCTGGGCTGGTTGATCCGCCGCGTGTTTGGCCTCACCGTGGGCCTCGGGCCGCACCCGACGACGCGCGCGCTATTGATCGACGCGCTGCGCAAGATCGGCCCGTGGGCGATTTCCTTTGCCGTCATCATGCGGCTCGACCACGACGCCTCGCCGGGCTTCGTCCTGGCGCTGGTGCTGGCCTACGCCATCGTATGGGGCGCGATCATCACGGCGGGCGTGGCGATGCTGTTCTCGCTGTTTTCCGGCAGCGCGCATCGGCGCGTGGCAGTGGAATACCTGTTCAAGCATGGCATGTGGCCGATCTTTCTGACGGCCAGTCTGGGCGCCTGCGGCGATGCGCTGGTGGACCCGCGCGTCGCGTTGGTGCTGGGCGGCTCGCTCAGTCTGCTGCTGGCCACGGTGTGCAACGTGGTGTCTTCATTGATGCTGGCGGTGGGCGCGTTGTGGGCGCGGCGGCCCATCGGCCAGTTGATCGCCAATCGTCCGCTGGAGCTGCGCAGCGGCGAACACACGGGCAATCAGATCCGTCGCCTGCTGGCGGCGTTCTGGCCAGTGCCGGTGGTGGTGCTGGCGGGCGCCACCGTCATGGCCACGCTGACGATGCCCGACAACGTTGACGTCGTGGCGCGCCGCGCGGTGATGACGTCGCTGCTGCTGGTGGCCGCCTTCTTCCTGTCGGCGCTGGTCCGCCCCCGCGCGAATTGGCGCGCGCACCTGCGTCTGACGCGCAGCTCGCCTTATCTCGAGCGGCTCAAGCATTTTGTTGGCGCGCTGATCAAGCTCGTCATCTGGATCGCCTTCCTAGAGCTGGTGCTGCGCGTGTGGGGCCATACGCTGGTGGAGGTCACACACAGTTCGGTCAACGGCAAGCGCATCGCCGATGCCTTGGTGGGCCTGATCGGCACCGTGTTTGCCACCTGGCTCGTCTGGATCCTGCTCGACACGGCGATCCTGCGGGCGCTGTCGCCGGCCTCCGCGCGGGCGCAGCCCAGCACGCGTGCACTGACCATCCTCCCGCTGCTGCGCAATGGCCTGAAGGTGACGCTGGTGGTGACGGCCAGCATTGGCGTGCTGGCCAACCTGGGCGTGAACGTGACGCCGCTGGTGGCCGGCGCCGGCGTGATCGGCCTGGCGGTCGGCTTTGGCGCGCAGTCGCTGGCGCAGGACTTCATCACCGGCATCTTCATCCTGATGGAAGACACGATCAGCGTAGGCGATGTGGTGGACGTGGGCGTGGCCACGGGCTCCGTCATCAACCTGACTATCCGGACGGTGCGGCTGCGCGATGGCACGGGCGCGGTGCTGTCGATTCCGTTCAGCCAGATCAAGACCGTGCGCAACCTCTCGCGCGATTACTCGTTTGCCGACTTTGAAGTGCGCGTGGCGATGGAGGCCGAGCCCCAGCAGGCGATCGATCTCGTG
Organism: Ralstonia sp. 110700041-2; assembly: GCF_056280165.1. Classification (NCBI taxonomy): domain Bacteria; kingdom Pseudomonadati; phylum Pseudomonadota; class Betaproteobacteria; order Burkholderiales; family Burkholderiaceae; genus Ralstonia; species Ralstonia sp. 110700041-2. The sequence goes on from NZ_JBSFAI010000004.1 coordinate 327,059, forward strand.
CGCGCGGCGGCTGACCAGATTGCGGGTGAGCCGCGCTTTGGCTACACGTTGCTCGGCGGTGCGGAAATCTTCGGGCTGGATCGCTTTGAAGGCGGCGCGATGATCGTCAAGGGGCGGTTCAAGACGCGTCCGCAGAAGCAGGCGGATGTGTTGCGGGCCTTCAACGTTGTGCTCAAGGATGCGTTCGACAAGGCGCACGTGCCGCTGGCGGCGCCGGGGACGGTGTTGCGGACTTCGGCGGCGTTGGAGGAGTGGATGGCGCGGGTTGGTGGGCCGGATGAGCGGAAGGTGCCGCCTACGGCCGAGCCACCCGCTGCGGGGGCGCCGGCTTAAAGGTGTGTTGCTGGTCCATCCCGCGTATCGTCCCCTGCCGGGGCCGACTCACTTTCTTTGTCTTGCCAAAGAAAGTAAGCAAAGAAAGGCGCGCCCGAGATGGCGACCCACCCCTTGAATTTATGTCGCAGAGAGGGGAAGGGAAAAACTCGCTTCGCTCAGACAGTTTCCCTTCCTTTTTCCTCTCTGCAACAGAAATTCAAGGCGCCATCTAGGGCAGGGAAAGTCAACAGCCAAACCGGCTGGGCGCATTTGTTGGCGCCCAGGCCGTGTCTTCGTTTTAGAAGCCGTGGCGCATGCCGACCATGACGCCGGTCTGCGAGGCCTTCGGCAGTGCGGCTGCCAGGACGGTGCCGGCGTCTTTCTGGTGGGTGTAGTCCATGCCGACGTACAGCCACGTGCGCTTGCTGACCACGTAATTCATGATCGCGTAGGCGGTGTAGCGCAGGCCGTCGGGGTCGCGCTGGCGCGTGGCCATGCCGCCCACCACGAGGTTGTACTGGCCGCTGAAGTCGTACTTCACGCCGCCCAGGATGAGGTCGTTCTTGGTCGGCGTGCCATCGCGGTAGTTGATGTAGCCGAGCATCAGTTTGGCGGGGCCGACCTGTACGCTGCCGCCGGTCGTCCACGTACGGGTGCCGACCGACTGCAGGTCTTTCTGCTGCTCCCACGCGCCGCCGAAGGCGAACGGGCCGCTGGCGTAGTTGAGCGACAGCGCGCTGTAGTTGCCTGCGGAGAACGCGCCCGCCTGCTCGCCCATGCCGACCATCACGCCCGGGCGCCAGCCGTTGAAATCGCCCACGTACTTGACCGAGTTGTCGATGCGCACGCCGGTGGCGGTGACGTGCCATGCCGTTGCGCCGAGGTTGCCGATGGAGAGCGCGTCGTACTGGCCGGCCGTGTTGAAGACGAGGTTCTCTTGCCGGCCGAACGTGAGCGAGCCGAACCCGCCTTCCAAGCCGACATACGCCTGGCGCCCGAACAGGCGCGAGGTGGCGGGCGTGGTCGGTTTGTAGCCGCCCAGGCCCATGTCGTTGGTGGAGCCCACGCCGGTGTCCGGCGCGAAACCGCTGACCAGGTGGAACACGGCCTTCAGCCCGTTGCCCAGGTCTTCCGAGCCGCGAATGCCGAAGCGGCTGCCGCTGTAGTAGCCGCCCGCCATCTCGGCCTTTCCGTGGCCTTCGGCGTCGTTGTTGGTGCTGTAGCGCAGGCCGGTTTCCATCACGCCGTACAGCGTGACGCTCGATTGCGCGTGCGCCGCGCCGCAGGCAAGCAGCGCCGACACTGCAACGGCCGATAGCGGAATGGAACGGATCGAAGTGGTCATGTGGCTCCCTTATTGTCGTCACGACTGTTGTGTTGGCCGGAACGGGTTTTCCGGCCTGGCTCGGGGGCCGACTCTCAGGCAAGTCTGCGCTGTAAGGGTTGAAGTTACGCATGCACCGGTAAAGCGCCGCACGCGTCGCGCTGGCCGGGGCGTTGCCCTCTGAAGGGGCTCTGAGCGTAAACCGCCGGCTTACAGATTCTTGGGGGTTTTCCCTCGGGCAGGCGGCGTGGGGCGGGGCTGCCGCTACACTGGCGACGCTCATTTCTGTTCGCCGCCCACGTATCGCCCATGCCTTCGTTCTCCGTTCCCCTGCTCAACGCCTTGCGCGCCCAGCTGCCCGCGCTTTCGCCGGCGCAGCAGGGCGTGGCGCGGTTGATCCTGGACGCGCCGGAGCTGTCGCTCGAACAATCGGTGGAGACGCTGGCCGTGCGCGCCGGCGTGTCGATGCCGACCATCGTGCGGATGTGCCAGGCGCTCGGATTTGAAGGCTTGCGCGAGTTCAAGGCCACGCTGGCCGCCGAGCTGGCGCACGCGCAGCCGACGCTGCCGGGCCATGTCGGCCGGGCGGACCCGCCTGCGCTGGTCGCCAGCAAGGTCATTGACGGCGCTACGCGGGCGCTGGCCAAGCTGCGTGAATCGCTGTCCACCACGCAGGTCGACGCCGCCGCCGAGCGCATTGCCCGCGCGCGCCGCGTCGATTGCTATGCGGCCGGTGCGGCCTCATCGTTCATGGCGAACGACATGCAGGCGCGGCTCATGCGGTTAGGGCTGGCGTCCAACGCCTACTTCGATGCGCATCTGCAGCTCGTGTCAGCCGCCATGCTCGGCGCGTCCGACGTCGTGGTGGCGTTCTCGCACGTGGGGCGCATGCCGTATCTGCTGGAGTCGATCGCGTATGCGGCCGAGCAGGGTGCGTGCGTGATCGCCATCACTCAAGCGGGCACGCCACTGGCCGAGCGCGCGCAGATCGCGCTGACGGTGGACGTGCCGGAAGATGCGGTGATGCGGGTCGGCACCGAGGCGTACCTCGTGCATCTGACCGTTATCGAAATCCTGATGACCTGCGTGGCGCAGCGCCGCGACGAGATGGTGCGTTCGCGCATGCGGGCAATCCAGCGGCTGCTGACCGAGCGCAGCGTCGATCGCCCGTAATCGACCGCGACGACGCGTCGAAGGGGAAAAAAATGGCGCCACGCGGGCGCCATCCACAACACATGCGGCACTCAAAGCCGCGAGATCGCCAGCCCGATCGCCAGCAGGCTCCCCAACCCGAAGATCGTCCAGCCGACCGTGCGGCGCTTGGTGGTCATCACCCACAGCCACAGGCCCGAGATCGACAGGAAGATCAGGCAGCCGGCCAGCGTATCCACCAGCAGAATCCACGGCACGGTCATGCCGACGCCCTTGTGCAGGTTCATCAGCGTGCCGAGGAAGCCGTTATCGGTCTGGCGGATCGCTACCGAGCGGTTGCCGGCCCAGTATTCGGCCTGGATTTGCGAGGTGGCGCCGCCGAAGTTGAAGGTCCATTGCTCGGGCTGCATCAGCGGCTTGGCGGCGGGTCCGCGCGGTGCGTCGGCGTTCTTCTCGTCCTTGGCGCCTTCGCCCTTGGCCGGGCGCTCGGCCCAGGCCACCGGCTTGGCCTTTTCCACGCGCGTGCGGGTGGCCGGTTCCGGCGTGTTCAGCGTCTGCTGTAGCCAAGCGGCCATCGCTTCGGGCGTGGCGGGCACGGGGTCGGGCAGGGCGATCTGCGTATTGATGCGCTGTTGCGTCACGGGCAGCTTCAACACCGCGCGGTGGTTCAGCCAGATGCCCGACACGCCAAAGATCAGGCCCATCACGGCGCCCCACAGGCCGAACCAGCCGTGGGTCTTGCGCAGCCAGCGGACGATCGTGGTGCGGCGGTTGGCCGGGTGTTCGGATTTGGCCTTGGCCGGGCGAGCATTGGCCGCCGGTTTGGCGGCCGGCTCAGCCGCAAGCGGGGGATGGGACAGGTCGGTCATGAAGCACAAGGCGGCGCAAGGGCCGCCGGAGGGAGGCAAATCGACCGGCCAATATAGATGAGAATGATTCTCGTTGCAATCGGGTGCAACTTACAGCGTAATACGCTCCAACGCCCGCCGCGACGCCTCGTCTGCCGGATAAAAGCACTCGATGCGCATTTCCTGCAGCCCCGCATCGCGCGGCGTGCCCAGCGTGGTGAGCGTGGAGAACAGCGAGATCGTCACGCCGTCGCGCTGCAGTGAGACGGGCAGGAACGGCGGCGGATCAGCGGCGTCCTGGGCTGATGCGGCGGGGGGGGGCGGTGCATCAGCCGCATCGAACAGCGCAGGTTGCATCGCGCGGATGTCGTGCAGCAGCCGTTGCGTCGCGGGGTCGATGGCTTGCAGGGCCAGCTCCTGCCGCACGCGCCGGGCCAAGTAGCGGCCGACGACATCGGGGTTCGCAATGGCCGGCCACAGCGCGGTCGGGTCGAACACCAGCTTCATCATGTTGACGGCGCCTGGCGCGCCTTCGGACCGGTCGTCGCCGATGGCCCAGCGCATCAGGCGCCGATGCGCGGCGTTGGCGTCGAGCACATGCCAGAAGCGGTCGAGCACGATGGCCGGATACGGTGCCTGCTTGTCGAGGATCAGCTTCACCGCATGGCGCACTGCCTGCATCATCGGCGAAGCCTCATCGGCCGGCGTGGCGAGGCCCCGTTCGGAATAGGCGGGAGCGAAACCGGCCGCCAGCAGCATTTGGTTGCGATGGCGCAGCGGCACGTTCAGCTCCTCGGCCAGTTGCAGGATCATGTTGCGGCTGGGTGCCGCGCGGGCCGATTCCAGAAAGCTCACATGCCGTTGCGACACACCCGCCGCCAGGGCCAGCGCCAGCTGGCTATACCCGCGCCGCGTACGCCAGAAGCGCAGCAACTGCGGGAAGCGCGAGAGCGCCGCTTCAGGCGGATGAATCGCCGCTTGGACGGTGTTGGCGTCTTCAAGCATGAGGTTGTCGTCGTCGCTGGACGGGGCGGAGGCGGGCTTGGTGGGCGTCATGTCGCCTATTGAAGCAGAGTCGAGTAGCTGCTGCGATTACGTGCCGCGTAATTGTGACCGTCTTCGGCGGGACCAATACTGGGTCCATCCCGACACCCCGAGCGGAGTTCCCATGCAGCGCGAACCGATCGACTACCCCGCCGATGCCCTTCCCACCCGCGATGACCACGTCCGCACAGCCGATGGCTGGACGTTGCCCGTGACGGTCACCAGCCCTGGGCTGGGCGCGCACGGCACGGTGGTGATCTGCTCGGCGTTGGGCGTGCCGCGCCGGTTCTACGCGGCGTTTGCGCGGGCCCTGTGCCTGGCGGGCTGGCGTGTGGTGACGTTCGACTATCGCGGCATTGGTGAGGCGGCCGCGACCGGCCCGGGCACGCCGCGCTTTGCCGATTGGGGCCGGCACGACATCGACGCCGTGCTGAAATGGGTGCACGACACGCTCGTCCCCGAGGGCTGCAGCGGCCGCAGGCTGGTGGTGCTCGGCCACAGCGCGGGCGGGCAATTGGCGGGGCTGGCGCCGCATATCGTGCACGCCGATGCGCTGGTGCACGTGGCGGTGTCGCTGGCGAATGCGCGGCTCTGGCCGTGGCGCGGGCTGTTGACGCGTCCGCAGCTCGCGTGGCTGCTGCATGTGCGGATTCCGTTGGCGGTGGCGCGCGTGCGCGGCGGCATGCTGCCGCTGGCGGCCGTCGGCATGGGGCCGATGTCGATTCCGGCTGCCATCCTCGGCGATTGGGCGCGCTTTGCCCGTCGGCGTGGCTATTTCTTTGCGCCTGGCGCGGGGCTGGATACGTCGCGTTACCCGAGGCTCGCCGTGCCGCTGCTCGCCTGGGGTTTCGACGATGATCCGATGGCGCCCGCCAACGCCATCGACGCGCTCATCGCGAAGTTGCCCGCCACGCGCGTCACGCGCCGCCAGGTGAGCGGCGCGGCGCTGGGCGCCAAGGGCGTCGGCCACATGGGCTTCTTCCGCGCATCGTCCGGTGCGCCGTGGTGGCGCGAAACCGTGGCGTGGCTCGATGCCCTCGCTTGATTGGCGGCCCGATCAGAACGTGTAGACGAGGCCCGTGCCGCCGAAGTAGCTCTGCTTGTTCTGCACGATCGGGCTCTTGGCCGCATTGCCCAGCAGGCGCGAGGTGCCCACCGCCGTCCGCACGGCCCGGTGGCGCGAGAAGGTATGCGTCCAGGCCACACCGTGAGCGTGGCGCCTTGCGGGCCGCTGCTTGCGCTGTATTGCGCAAAGCCACTGTTGGACGACTGCTGCGGCGTTACCCCGAAGTACGTCTGCATGTACTTGCTCGGGCCGAAATGCAGGCTCGGGCTCACGGTGATCGTGTCGCTGCCCTAGCTCACGACCGGCGCCGCCACGTCAATGTGGCCCGACCAGCCGCGCTCGCGGTTGGTGATCGGGGCAGCTAGGTCTCGTCGCCGCCTGGCCGATGCAGAAACGCGCTCGGGCTGCTGCCGAACGCCCGGCGGAACATCGCAGAGAACGCGCTCTGGCTGTTGTAGCCCAGTTCCTGCGCCACGCGCGACAGCGGCATCCCCTGCGACATCATCGGGATGGCGCTGGCGAGCACGGCCTGCTGGCGCCACTGCGAAAAGCTCACACCCAGTTCGTCTCGGAAGCGCCGCGCCAGCGTGCGTGCGCTGGCGCCCACATCGCGGGCGAGCGCGTCGAAGGTGAGCGGGGTGCCGGGGTCGGCCATCACGCGTTCGCACAGGGCGCGCAGGCGCTTGTCGGTGGGCATCGGCAGATCCAGCGGCAGCGGGGCGCTGCGGCGCAGCTCGTCGAGGATGAGCATGGCCAGCGCCTGCTCGCGCGCGGCCGGCAGCGGCTGGCGGACGTCCATCGCGGCAATCAGCTCGCGCAGCAGCGGCGACACCTCCATCACGCGGCACTGCGCCAACGCGCCCGTCACCACGGACGGGTCAGCGTACAGCGTGCGCAGGAAGGCGGCCTCGACCACCCACACCTCGTGCTCGATGCCGGGCGGAATCCAGATCGCCCGCGAGGGCGGCACCACCCAGGCGGTGTCGCCCGCCTGCACGCGCAGCACGCTGTTGTGGCTATACGCCACCTGCGCCCACGGATGCGTGTGGCGCGGAAACCGCGTATTGGCCTCCATCTGCCGCGTGTAGAGCCGCACCGGGTGCGCCGCGGAGGGCGGCGTGCGGCCTTCGATATCGGTAGGCAGGAGGCGCTGTGGCATGGCGGGTTCGCGACAGAAACAGTCGGGCCAGTGTAAATGCGCCGGCAGGACTTGTGGAAGCCGGAGGTCGATGGCAGGCTATCGCCCGGCGTCGACGAGGGTGGGCGCCACACTAGAAAGCGGACCGCCGAAGCGGTCTCGACAAAAAAAAACGCCGTTGCCCAGGAGGCACGCGGCGACATGGGTGCGAACAATGCAAACGGGAAATCACACGCGTAGCCGGGGGGCGCGCGGAGCGATGGGGTGCTTGCGGCCGTGGGCCGCGCTTGCCGCGTGTGTGGCATGCATGGCCGCGTTGACAGCGCCAGCGGCCCACGCCGACATCAGCATCATCCAGTCTTTGCCGCTGTCCGGCACGCAAGCCGCGACGGGGCGGGCGCTCAATGCGGGCGCGCGGCTGTATTTCGACTGGCTCAACCTGGACGGCGGTATCAACGGCGAGACCATTCGCCTGGTCGCCCGTGACGACGAGCAGAAGGTCGAACAGACCGTCCGCAACGTGCGCGACATGGCCAAGATCGACAACCCGGTGGCGGCGCTTACCGTGGTCGGCACCGCCAATGTGGAAGCGCTCATGCGCAGCGGCGTGCTGACCGAAGCCAACCTGCCGCTGGTTGGGCCGGCCACCGGGGCGTCCAGCATGACCGGCGATCCGCTGGTGTTTCCCATCAAGGCCAGCTACCGGCAAGAGATCGACAAGATGGTGAGCGCGCTCGTTACCATTGGCGTCACGCGCATCGGCGTGCTGTATCAGGACGATGCGCTCGGCAAGGAGGTGCTGGCAGGCGTGGAGCGCGCGCTCAAGCCGTACAAACTCACGATGGGCGGCACGGCTTCGTACCCACGCAATACGGCTTCGGTGAGCGCCGCCGTCGACAAGCTGCTCGGCGCCGATGTGCAGGCCATCTTCCTGGGCGCCACGGCCGAACCCGCCGCGCAGTTCATCAAGCAATACCGCGCGCGCGGTGGCGGCGCGCAACTGCTGGGCCTGTCGTCGATTGATCCGGGCATCCTGCTCCGGGTGGCCGGCATCGACGCGGTGCGCGGCTATTCGCTGGCGCTCGTGATGCCGAACCCCGGCAAGGGCGTGAACCCCGTCATCCGCGAATTCAACCGCGCACGCGCGGCCGTGGGCGCCAAGGATGTCGAACTTTCATTCCGGGCGGTGGAAGGCTTTGTGGCCGCGAAGGTGCTGGCCGAAGCCGTGCGCCGCGCCGGCCCCAAGCCCACGCGCGACCAGGTGCGCCGCGAGCTGGCCCACCTGCGCAACTTCGATGTTGGCGGCGGGTTTATGGTGGACTTTTCCGACCGCACGCGTCCGGGCTCGCACTATGTGGAGTTGGGCGTGGTGGGGCCGAATGGGATGGTGATTCAGTAACGCTGGGCGCGTGAAGCTTGTTGTGCTGAATGGCGGGGTTGGGAGTGAGGAGGAACGGGGGGTTCTTTGCTGGTGGTGCATCCCTTGTTTCATCCCCTGCCGGGGCTGACTCACTTTCTTTGGTCTTGCCCAAAGAAAGTAAGCAAAGAAATGCGCGCCCGAGATGGCGACCCCCTCCTTGAATTTCTGTCGCAGGGAGGGGAAGGGAAAAACTCGCTGCGCTCAGACAGTTTCCCTTCCTTTTTCTTCCCTGCAACAGAAATTCAAGGCGCCATCTAGGGCAGGAAAGTCAAAAGACAAAAGCCACACCCTCTGGGCGCCAGCCCAAACGACAAGGCCAACCGCGCGACGGGTTGGCCTTTCTCTTTTGACGTTGAGCCCTTGATGGCGCCTTGAATTTTTATGAGCGGGCGGGTCAAGGAAGGAGGCTGTCTGAGCGCAGCGAGTTTGCCTCCTTCCCCGCACGGTCACACAAATTCAAGGGGGTGTCGCCATCTCGGGCGCGCCTTTCTTTTGCTTACTTTTCTTTGGCAAGACAAAGAAAAGTGAGTCGGTCCCGGCAGGGAACGAAAGGGGGGGCCACAAAAAAATCCCAGAAGAAAACAAAAGCCGAAAATCAAAACGACCCTCAGAGAGATTCCCCTCCAAGAGGCGTTCCTTCATCCCAAATGCCCGTCAGGCCACAGGCGCCGTGCCCGCCCCATGCTCATGCCTGCCCGCCGGCTTGACGATCGCCAGCGTGGCAATCAACCCGCACAGCGCGGCGAACGACACCCACACGCCCGGCATCGCCTTGTTGCCCGTTTCGTGGATCAGCCATGTGGCAATCGCCGGGGTGAAGCCACCGAAGATGGCTGTGGCGAGGCTGTACGCCAGCGAGAACCCGGTGGTGCGCACTTCCGGCGGCATGATCTCGGTGAGCGTGACGACCATCGCGCCGTTGTAGCTGCCGTACAGGAACGACAGCCATAGCAGCACGGTCAGCATGCGGGCGAACGACGGTGCAGCAACCAGCCACTGCATGGCCGGGTAGGCCGTCACCAGCATCAGCACGGTAAAGAGGATCAGCAGCGGGCGGCGGCCGACGCGGTCAGACACCGCGCCCATCATCGGCAGCCAGAAGAAGTTCGAGGCGCCCACGCACAGCGTGACGATCAGGCTGTCCATGTCGGACAGGTGCAGCACGCTCTTGCCGAAGGTCGGCGTGTAGGCTGTGATCAGGTAGAACGATACCGTGGTCATCACGACCATCAGCGTGCCCGCGCCTACCAGGCGCCAGTTCTGGCCCATCGAGCGGAACACGGCGCGCAGGTCCGGACGGTGCTTGCGCTTCTGGAACTCTTCGGTCTCTTGCAGCGAGCGGCGGATGATGAACAGGAACGGCACGATCAGGCAGCCGATCAGGAACGGCACGCGCCAGCCCCAGGCGCTCATCTCAGACGGCGGCAGCAGGTACGACATCAGCACGCCCAGCAGCGCGGCAAACATGACGGCCACCTGCTGACTGGCCGATTGCCAGCTCACGAAGAAGCCCTTCTTGCCCGGGGTGGCGATTTCGGCCAGGTAGACCGACACACCGCCCAGCTCCACGCCGGCCGAAAAGCCCTGCAGCAAACGGCCGATCAGGACCAGCAGCGGCGCCGCCAGCCCGATGGTGGCGTAGCTTGGCACCAGCGCGATCAGCAGCGTGCCGCAGGCCATGAGCGCCAGCGTGACGATCAGCCCTGTGCGGCGGCCGTGACGGTCGATGTACGCGCCCAGGAAGATTGCCCCCAGGGGCCGCATCAGGAAGCCGGCGCCAAAGGTCACCAGCGACAGCATCAGCGAGAGGAACTCGTTGCCGGCGGGGAAGAAGGTGTCGGCAATGGCCTTGGCGTAATAGCCGTAGACCATGAAGTCGTACATCTCCAGGAAGTTGCCGCTGACCACCCGGAAGACGGTGCGAGCCTTGGATTCATTGGGGTTGGTGGTATGCATGGTGGATGTCATTCAACAGCTTGGGTACAACGTGCGGGCGAGCCGGACAGCGAACTGCGGGCCGCCTCGTAAAAGGTGGTGATGTGGTATGGCGTGCTCGACGGCATGTCGGCACGCAGGCGCTGGCCGGCCGGGTCGATGACCTCGTTCCAGCCTTGTGCGTGCAGGAAGCGCGCCGACCACACCGGCAGCAGGCGCGCGAGCATGGCGCCCTGCGTTTCGGTGCACAGCGCGAGGGCGCGGCCGTATTCGGTCTGCGCCCAGATGCGCTGGCTGGCGTCGCGCATCGTGCCGTCCAGATTGAGCGACAGGCACACGCCCTGGGTGTCGGCATCCACGCCGTCGGCGCAGGCTGCGTCCACCGCGCGGGCAAGGCTCTCGGCCAGATGGAGGCCGGCTTCGGAGCGCGTAAAGACATCGGCGTGCGCGCGTACGAGGTAGAACCATTCGAACTGGTGACCGGGTTCGATGCGGTTGTCGGTGCTGGCCTCGTCGATCGGTAACTCGGCGATGCTGCCCGTGCGCGTGTCGATGAAGCGCGCGAGGATGCCCTCGGCCAGCGTGCGCACCCCGGTCTCGGCCCAGGCGGGCGGTTCGTCGAGCGCGGCGGCGGCCAAGTAGGCCTCGGTCAGGTGCATCACGGGGTTCTGCGCGACGCCGGCCAGCGTGGTGCTGAACCTGGCGTCCATGGACGCGACCGGCAGCGGTTTGACCCCGGCCCGCGCAAAGCTGCGGGCGATCACGTCGTGCGCGTCATGCATCAGCGCGGCCGCACGTGGGTCGCCGCTCACGGCAAGCCAGTGTGCGGCGGCAAACAGCACGAACGCGTGCGTGTACAGATCCTTGGTGGTGTCGTGCGGGGCCAGCGCACTGTCGATCGCAAACAGCCAGCCGCCGTGGATCGTGTCGCGAAAGCGCGTGTCCAGCGCGTGGCACAGGGCAGCGGCGCGTTCGGCGCAGAGATCGCGGTGGCGCCTGGAGAGCTGTGTGGCACGCGCGAAGGTATACAGCTGCCGCGCACACGCCATCGCCCGGTAGCGCGCGGTGGATGCCGGCACCAGCGCGCCGTTGTCGACGATGAGCGCCTCATAGCAGAGGCCGGCCTGTGCATTCCAGCCGGGCCCCAGCCACATGGGCAGCAGGACGTCGTCGTAGTAGCGGCCGAATGACTCCAGCGCAGCCGCAATGGCGGGGGACGGTTCGGTCGAGGCCGTATCGGGCAGCGGGGGCGTGGAGGATTGTGAAAGCATGGGCGCCGTGATGATCGTGGCGGGCGTCGACCCGTTTAGCCAGGCCGATTGCTCGAATCTGTTCTGTTCACCATAGGCGACGTATATGCGTTGTACATGCGAACAGACCCGGGATTGTGCTCCAACTGGCGGCCCCGCGCCACGCACAACTGGCGCAATCCCGGTCACGGCGCAGGGTTGTGGGTCCAATGAAAGGTTTTTACCGGATGCTGCCTGGGCGTGGGTTGTGCGAAGATGAATCACCCCTGGCTCATCCCCTGGTCCTGCCCCCATCCATGCACCGTCGCGACCTGCTCAAGCAGTTGGCCGCCGGGCTGCTTGCCCTGGCTCCTGGTTTGTCCCGCAGCGCCACGCCCGGCACCGCCGCTGGCGCCCCCGAACCGTTTGACGAAGCCCGCCTGCTGGCGCGTGCCCGGGCCTTGGCCACAAGGCCATACCGGCCCCGCAGCACGCAGTTGCCCAAGCCGCTGGTCACGCTTGGCTGGGACGGCTATCAATCGATTGGCTATCGCCCCGATCACGCATTGTGGGCCGGCCAGCACTTGCCGTTCGAGGCCAAGTTCTTCCACCTCGGGCTGTTCTTCAAGTCGGCTGTCCAGATGCACGAGGTGGTGGACGGCCATGCCCGCCTGATTGCCTACGACCCGGCCATGTTCGATTACGGCAAGAGCGGACTGGATCACCAGGCGCTGCCGGCCGATCTCGGTTTCGCCGGTTTTCGGCTGACGACCAAGGCGGACCCGACGCGCGATGTGACGGCCTTCCTGGGTGCCAGCTACTTTCGCGCCGTCGGCGGGCAGTGGCAATACGGCATGTCGGCGCGCGGCCTGGCGATTGATACGGGGTTGCCTCGCGCAGAAGAGTTTCCGGACTTCACTGAATTCTGGCTGGTGCGCCCGGCCGCCGATGCCGATACGGCGCGCGTCTATGCGCTGCTCGATTCTCCGAGCGTGGCCGGCATCTACCGCTTCGACATCCGCCCCGGCGACACGCTCGTGATGGACGTGGCCGCCACGCTCTACGTGCGCAAGCCGATCGAGCGTCTGGGCATCGCGCCGCTGACCAGCATGTTCCTCTACGGCGAGAACGACCGCACCGACCGCGCCGGCGATCGCCATAGCGCCGCACGTCGCTGGCGCGCATCGGACTGGCGCCCGGAAATCCATGATTCCGATGGCCTGGCCATCTGGCGTGGCTCGGGCGAGTGGATCTGGCGGCCGCTGGCCAATCCGCCCGTGCTGCGCAGCCAGCGCTTTGCCGACGACAGCCCGCGTGGCTTCGGCCTGCTGCAGCGCGATCGCAATCCCGATCATTACCAGGATGACGGCGTGTTCTACGAGAAGCGCCCGAGCGTGTGGGTCGAGCCCACGCATGACTGGGGCGAGGGCGCGGTCGAATTGGTGGAGCTGTCGGCCAACGATGAAACCTTCGACAACATCGTCGCCTTCTGGCGGCCCGCCGTTGCGCCGCATGCCGGGCAGGAACTGGCGTTCGGTTATCGGCTGACGTGGGGCGCGCAGCCCGCAGCGGCCTCGCCACTGGCGCGGGTGGTGGCGACGCGTACGGGCATTGGCGGCGTGGTGGGGCAGCCGCGCAAATACTTCTCGTGGCGGTTTGTCGTCGACTTTGCCGGCGGTGAGCTGTCGCGGCTGGGGCGCAGCACGGCGGGGTCGACTGTGGAGCCTGTCATACGCGCCTCGCGCGGGCGGGTGGAGATTGCGTCGGCGCGGCCGCTGGCGAGCATCGATGGTGTCCGGGCAATGTTTGATGTGGTGCCGGATGCGAGCAATGCGCCGATTGAGTTGTTGCTGACGTTGCAGTCGGGGGAGCGGTTGCTTTCTGAGACTTGGGCGTATCAGTGGACGCCGCCGGTGGATCGAGGCGTGTGAGCGTCGTTTCTTGGGGCGTCGGCTTTTATGGCTGGTGCCGGTCCATCTCTTGTTTCATCCCCTGCCGGGGCTGACTCACTTTCTTTGGTCTTGCCCAAAGAAAGTAAGCAAAGAAATGCGCGCCCGAGATGGCGACTTCCCCTTGAATTTATGTGACCGTGCGGGGAAGGAGGCAAACTCGCTGCGCTCAGACAGGCCTCCTTCCTTTTTCCGCCCGCTCACAGAAATTCAAGGCGCCATCTAGGGCAGGGACGGCCAAACCGTCGCTGCCTTTGGTCAGTTGGTTAATCGCGGGGCGGTGTCTTGCCGAACTTCTTTGCCATTTCTGCCCAGCCTTCGGGGCCCAGCTTTTCCATCGTCGCGATATTTCGCTCGTAGATGTCCGCTGCGTCGGGCACGGCCGCGGCGGCGCGGGCGATGCTGTCTTCGCGCAGCAGATGCAGGATCGGGAGGGGCGCGCGGTTGGTGGCGTTGGCGATGTCGTCCGGCTCGGCATCGGCGAAGACGAAATCGGGGTGGAAGCTGGCCAGTTGCAGCTCGCCTTCGTAGCCGGCCTTGGCGAGCAGCGATTCGGCGCGCTCCGTAAGCGAGTGGAAATCGAGGAAATCGGCCAGGGCGGGGACGATCAGCAGCGTGGTGTCGATCTGTGCGGCGGGGGTGGTGTGCAGCAGATCGGCTTCGGCACGCAGGTGGTCGAGCACGTCGCCGTCCATCGTGGCGCGGCTGACGGCGTATCGGACCTGCCGCTTGACGTGGACGGCCTTGGCGAACGGGCAGAGGTTCAGGCCGATGACGGCGTCTTCCAGCCAGCGCTGCACGCTCGCGACATGAAGGGCAACGGCGTCCGCGTCCAACGGCAGGGCGTCGGCGGGTGGATCGAGCAGGACGAAATCGGGGGCGGGATCGGACACGGCGTAGTGAGGGAAGAGAGAGCGCGCAGTGTAGTCGATGGGCCGGGAGCGCTTCTTGCGAAGGGATGGGTGTTGTGATTTGCAACGCCCGGCGTGCGCCGTTGATGTACGCCGAGATCACTTCGGGTGCTTCGCGCGCCGCTTATGTGGTCCGTCCATTCCGTGTTTTTGTAAAAGAAGGAGCTCAACCATGATTGAACAGCGCCTGAAAACCGCCCTTGCCGTTGCCGCCACGTTTGCTGCGTCGGCTGCTTTCGCACAGATGACGCCGGCACCCCAGACTTCACCGCAGACCACCGGCACCGTGCAGACCGCCCCGCAAGACGGGCCGGCCACTTCGTCGTCTGACCCGCTGGTTCAGAAGCGCATTGACGACAAGGCCGCGAGCGACGAATACAAGGCTCGCAAGTCCGACGCCAAGGCTGCCTACAAGGAAGAAAAGAAGGCTGCCAAGGCTAACCGCAAGGCCGAGAAGAAGGAAGCTCGCGCCAAGCGCAAGGAAGCGATGAGCGAACAAGGCGGGCCCGCCCAGACGCCGAACAGCGAAGGCAAGTAAGCCGCCGGCCGAACCATGAAAAAAGGCGATCCGAGGGTCGCCTTTTTTCTGGTTGCCGGGTTTGCCTTCAGTGGCCGCGCGTTGTCGGCAGGCGGACCTGCGCAACGGCCATTTCCCATTGGGCGATGCGGTGTGCGGCCTCGTCGCGGCTGATGACGGGGTGGAACGTGCGCGAGGCACGCCATTGCTGGGCGACCTCGGCTTCATCACGATAGAAGCCGGTGGCGATGCCCGCCAGGTAAGCCGCCCCCAGCGCCGTGGTCTCGATGATCTCCGGACGCACGACCGGAATGCCGAGCAGGTCAGCCTGGAACTGCAGGAGCAGGTTGTTGGCCGAGGCGCCGCCATCGACGCGCAGTTCCGAGATGGTGGAAACGGCATCGCGCGTCATAGCCTGCAGCAATGCGGTGCTCTGGAAGGCGATGGATTCGAGCGCCGCACGTGCGATGTGGCCGATGGTTGTGCCGCGCGAGAGGCCGACGATGGCGCCCTGCGCGGTGGGGTCCCAGTACGGTGCCCCCAGGCCCGTGAACGACGGCACGAACACCACGCCGCCGGAATCGGGCACCGAGGCGGCCAGGCCTTCGACGTCGGCGGAGCGCTGGATGGCGCGCAGGCCGTCGCGCAGCCACTGCACCACCGCGCCACCGACGAATACGCTGCCTTCGAGCGCATAGCTGCGCTTCGTGCCGCTCTGGCATGCCGCCGTGCTGATGAGGCCGTTGTGCGACTGGACCGCTTTGTCGCCCGTGTTGAGCAACATGAAACAGCCGGTGCCGTAGGTGTTCTTGGCCATGCCCGGCTTGAAGCAGGCCTGGCCGAAGAGCGCCGATTGCTGGTCGCCGGCAATGCCGCCGATGGTGAGCGAGGCGCCGAGCCAGTCGGCATCGGTCTGCCCGAACTGATGCGCAGACGGATGCACCTCGGGCAACAGGCTCGGGTGAATGTCGAGCGCGCGCATCAGGTCCGCATCCCATTCGCCGGTGTGGATGTTCCACAGCATCGTGCGGGAAGCGTTCGATACGTCGGTCACATGCAGGCGGCCGCGTGTGAGTTGCCAGACGAGCCAGCTGTCGATGGTGCCGAAGGCAAGTTCGCCACGTGCCGCGCGCTCGCGGCCGCCGTCCACGTGGTCGAGAATCCAGCGCAGCTTGGTGGCCGAAAAATACGGATCGATGATCAGGCCGGTGCGCTTGCGCACCTCGTCTTCCAGGCCCTCGGCGCGCAGGCTTTCGCAGATGGCTTCGGTGCGGCGGTCCTGCCAGACGATGGCGTTGAAGATCGGTTTGCCCGTGGCGCGCTCCCACACCATGGTGGTTTCGCGCTGGTTGGTGATGCCAAGCGCCGCCATGTCGGCAGCGGAGAGCTTGGCTTGTTCGAGTGCGGCGCGGCAGGTGGCGAGCTGGCTGTTCCAGATGTCGAACGGGTCATGCTCGACCCAGCCGGGCTGCGGGAAATGCTGCGGAAACTCCTGCTGGGCACTGGCGACGATCTGGCCGGCGCGGTTGAAGACGATGGCGCGTGAGCTGGATGTGCCCTGGTCGAGCGCGAGGAGGTATTCCATAAGGCAGAAAAGAGTGACCGCCGGGCACGATCAGCCGGCCCCGCGGCATGTGAAACGAATGCAAGCATGGTAGCCCGCCGGCCCCGTGTTGGCGACCGACGGACACGCGCGAATTAACGTACCTTGCCTGCCTTCCAGGCAGCCAGCAGCTTGTCGTAGGCCACCGTCTCACCCTTCGGTCGCTCGTTGTCGAGCTTCTTCCACGGGGCGTGTTCGGTCGACAGCCACTTCGACGGATCGCTTTCCGGGTTCAGCTTGGGCGCGCAGTTCTTCATGCCGGCGCGCTGCAGGCGGCCCATCACCTGGTCCATTTCCTTGGCCAGGTTGTCCATCGCGCCTTGCGGCGTCTTCTCGCCCGTGACGGCCGTGGCGACGTTCTTCCACCAGAGCTGCGCCAGCTTCGGATAGTCGGGCACGTTGTTGCCGGTCGGCGTCCAGGCCACGCGGGCCGGGCTGCGGTAGAACTCGATCAGGCCGCCGTACTTGGCCGCGTTCTTGGTGAAGTAGTCGCTGTGGATATCGGAGTCGCGAATGAACGTGAGGCCGGTGATCGACTTCTTGAGCGACACGGTCTTCGACGTGACGAACTGCGCGTACAGCCACGCGGCCGAGCGGCGCTCGAACGGCGTGGACTTGAAGAACGTCCACGAGCCGACGTCCTGGTAGCCGTTCTGCATGCCGTCCTTCCAGTACGGGCCGTGCGGCGAGGGGGCCATGCGCCACTTCGGCGAGCCGTCGGCGTTCACGACCGGGCCCGGCTTGGTCATCGGCGCGGTAAAGGCGCTGTACCAGAACACCTGCTGGGCGATGTGGCCTTGCGCGGGCACGGGGCCGGCTTCGTTGAAGGTCATGCCGGTCGCTTCGGGCGGCGCGTACTTCTTCATCCAGTCGATGTACTTGGTGAGGGCGTACACGGCGGCCGGGCTGTTGGTGGCGCCGCCGCGCGACGTCGAGGCGCCTACCGGCGCGCAGTTTTCCGCACGGATACCCCACTCGTCGACGGGCAGGCCGTTCGGGATGCCCTTGTCGGCCGAACCGGCCATCGACAGCCACGCATCGGTAAAGCGCCAGCCGAGCGACGGATCCTTCTTGCCGTAATCCATGTGGCCGTAGATGCGCTTGCCGTCCAGCTCCTTCACGTCGTTGGTGAAGAAGTTGGCGATGTCTTCATAGGCCGTCCAGTTGACGGGCACGCCCAGGTCGTAGCCGTACTTGGCCTTGAACTTGTCTTGCAGGTCCTTGCGCGCGAACCAGTCGGCGCGGAACCAGTACAGGTTGGCGAACTGCTGGTCGGGCAACTGGTACAGCTTGCCGTCAGACGCGGTGGTGAAACTCGTGCCGATGAAATCCTTCAGGTCCAGGCCCGGGTTGGTGAACTCCTTGCCTTCGCCGGCCATGTAGTCCGACAGCGGCATGATCACGCCGTAACGATAGTGCGTGCCGATCAGGTCGGAGTCGGAGATCCAGCCGTCATAGATGCTCTTGCCCGACTGCATCGAGGTCTGCAGCTTTTCGACGACATCGCCTTCCTGCATGATGTCGTGCTTGACCTTGATGCCGGTGATTTCTTCGAAGGCCTTGGCGAGCGTCTTCGATTCATAGGCGTGGGTGTCGAGCGTTTCCGACACGACGTGGATCTCGGTCACGCCCTTTGCCTTGAGCTTGGCCGCGGCGTCGATGAACCACTTCATTTCCGCCATCTGCTTGTCTTGCGACAGCGTGCTGGGCTGGAATTCGCTGCTGATCCACTTCTTGGCTTCGGCTTCGCCGGCATGGGCTGCGCCGACTGCCAGGGCGCTCGCCAGTGCAATGGCACTGATCTGAAGCGTCATGCGCCAGGATGTTTTCATCGGTATCTCCTCGTGCTTGTTGGCTTGTTGTTCTCCCCGCAGCGAAAACATCCGGCATTCCGACGCGGGGAGCGTGATGGAATGCCTGTGCCCGTACGTCAAATTGGGCGTGGGAGCATCAGCCTGCGCAGATGCTCCCGGACCTGCAAATTCATGGACGATGCACCGGCATCAGCCGCGCCACATCACGATCGCCAGCACCACCATCGAGGCAATGAAGCCGCCCCAGGCGCCGGTCTCCTCCGACGTGAGCCCAACCCACGCCAGGTTGATATAGGCCGCGGTCAACAGGCCGATGAAGAGGCGGTCGCCGCGCGTGGTGGCGATGGGCAGGAAGCCCTTGCGCTCCACTGTGGGCCGCACCACCTCCCAGACCGTCATGCTGGCCAGCATCAAGGCGATGCAGCCAAAGAAGATCGCCACTTCGGGCGTCCAGGCCATCCAGCTGAACATGGCTGTGTCTCCCGTTCTTGTTTTAGACGCGGCCCATCGCGAAGCCCTTCGCGATGTAGTTCCGCACAAACCAGATCACCAGCGCACCGGGAATGATCGTCAGCACACCGGCTGCGGCCAGCACGCCCCAATCCATGCCCGAAGCCGATACCGTGCGCGTCATCACCGCGGTAATGGGTTTGGCATCGACCGAGGTGAGCGTGCGTGCGAGCAGCAGCTCCACCCAGCTGAACATGAAGCAGAAGAACGCCGTCACGCCCACGCCGGCCTTGATCAGCGGCAGGAAGATCTTCAGGAAGAACTTGGGGAAGCTGTAGCCGTCGATGTAGGCCGTCTCGTCAATCTCGCGCGGGATGCCCGACATGAAGCCTTCGAGAATCCACACCGCCAGCGGCACGTTGAACAGCATGTGCGCCAGCGCCACGCCCAGGTGCGTGTCCATCAGGCCGACCGTCGAATACAACTGGAAGAACGGCAGCAGGAACACCGCGGGCGGCGTCATGCGGTTCGTCAGCAGCCAGAAGAACATGTGCTTGTCGCCCAGGAAGCGGTAGCGCGAGAAGGCGTAGGCCGCCGGCAGCGCCACCACGGTCGAGAGCACCGTGTTCATCGTCACGTAGATGATGGAGTTGATGTAACCCCAGTACCACGACGGATCGGTGAAGATGATCTTGTAGTTGTCGAACGTGACGAGCTTCGGCCAGATCGAGAAGCCGGCCAGCGTCTCCTCATTGGTCTTGAGCGACATGCTCAACATCCAGTACAGCGGCAGCACGGCAAACGCCACGTATACCGCCAGCGTGATCGCGCGCGCGATCCTGCGCTTGTGTTCGTTGTTGTGGTTCTGCTTAGGCATGGTCGTCTCCCACGGCCGTGCTGGCGCTGCCCATGCGTTGCATCCAGTTGTAGAGGACGAAGCAGAACAGCAGGATGATGAGGAAGTACACGATCGAGAATGCCGCCGCCGGGCCCAGGTCGAACTGGCCGACCGCCTTCTGCGTCAGGTACTGCGACAGGAACGTCGTGGCATTGCCCGGGCCGCCGCCGGTCAGCACGAACGGTTCGGTGTAGATCATGAAGCTGTCCATGAAGCGCAGCAGCACGCCGATCATCAGCACGCCGCGCATCTTCGGCAGCTGGATGTAGCGGAACACGGCCAGGCGGCTGGCGCCGTCAATCTCGGCGGCCTGGTAGAACGCATCCGGGATCGAGCGCAGGCCGGCATAGGCCAGCAGCGCTACCAGCGGCGTCCAGTGCCACACGTCCATGATCAGCACAGTGATCCACGCGTCGAACGAGTGCGACGTGTAGTTGTAATCGATGCCCATCTGGTTGAGCCAGTAGCCGGCCAGGCCGATATCGGAGCGCCCGAAGATCTGCCAGATGGTGCCCACCACGTTCCAGGGAATCAGCAGCGGCATGGCCAGTACCACCAGTGCGGCCGACGCCTTCCAGCCCTTGGACGGCATCGACAGCGCCAGGCCGATGCCCAGCGGAATTTCCACGGCCAGCACGCACAGCGAGAAGATCAGCTGGCGCGTGAGCGCGTCCTGCAGATCGCCGTCGCGCAGGATCTGGCGGAACCAGTCCACGCCCACGAACACGTGCTGCTCGGGGCTGATGATGTCCTGCACCGAGTAGTTCACCACCGTCATCAGCGGCAGGATGGCGGAGAACGCCACGCACAGGAACACCGGCAGGATCAGGAACCACGCCTTGTTGTTGAGCGGCTTGTTCATCGGCCGATCCTCTCGTCATTGCTGTAATACAGCGTCTGCGGCGCATCCAGGCGCAGCCACACGCGCGATTCGGTCACGGACACTTCGTTGGGCAGCTTGGCCTTGATCGGCAGTCCGCCGGCTTCCCCGAGGCTGGCGGTCAGCAACTGGTGCGTACCCAGTTGCTGCACCTGATGGACGTTGGCGGCGACGGTGCCGACTTCGCCGGGTGCGGCCAGTTGCACGAATTCCGGCCGAATGCCGAGCTTGAGCGAACCGTTTGCGTTCTTGAGCGTGGCAAGCGTGTCGCGCCCCACCGACAGGCGCTGATCACCCAGCGCAATCACCTCGCCATCCACCGTCACCGGGTAGAGGTTCATGCCCGGGCTGCCGATGAAGTAGCCGACGAAGGTATGGTCCGGCCGCTCGAACAGCGCTTCCGGCCCGCCTTGCTGCACGACCTTGCCTTCGGTCATGACGACCACCTCGTCGGCAAAGGTCAGCGCTTCCACCTGGTCGTGCGTCACGTAGATCAGCGTGAGCTTGAGCTGCTGGTGAATCTTCTTGAGCTGGCGACGCAGTTGCCACTTCAGGTGCGGATCGATGACGGTGAGCGGCTCGTCGAACAGGATGGCCGCCACGTCCTTGCGCACCAGGCCGCGGCCCAGCGAGATCTTCTGCTTGGCGTCGGCCGCCAGACCAGAGGCGCGGCGCTTGAGCGCGTGCTGCAGCTCGAGGATCTCGGCCACTTCCTCCACGCGCTTCTTCACTTCGGCTTCCGGCGTCTTGCGATTGCGCAGCGGGAAGGCGAGGTTGTCGAACACGGTCATCGTGTCGTAGATGACGGGGAACTGGAACACCTGGGCGATGTTGCGTTCGCGCGGACTGGCGTGCGTGACGTCGCGGTCGTCGAACAGCACCTGGCCTTCCGACGGCGTCAGCAGCCCCGAGATGATGTTCAGCAGCGTGGACTTGCCGCAGCCCGACGGTCCCAGCAGCGCATACGCACCGCCGTCGCGCCAGGTCATGTTCATCGGCTGCAGCGCGTAGTCCGACAGCGCTTGCGGATTCGGGCGGTAGCTGTGGCCCAGATTGCGGAATTCAATGCGTGCCATGTGCGCCTCCCTGCTTGGGCGCGCTCACCAGCTTGCCCGCATCGTCGAACAGGAACAGTTCGGCCGGATCGACAAATACGTCCAGCGCCGCGCCCAGTTCGAACTCATGCACACCCGGCAACTGCGCGACCAGGCCGATCGTGTTCGACTGGCCAGCGGCGTGCGCGCGCACGTGCAGATACGTTTCGGAGCCCGACAGCTCGGCCAACTCCACCGTGCCCGGCAGCGCGACGGCACCGCCGTTGCGCGGCGCCAGGCGGATGTGGCTCGGACGCAGGCCGATGCGGCAGCGCGTGCCGGCCGTCATCGGCAGCGGGCGCGTCCATGCAACGTCAATGCCTTGTGGCAGGCGGATCTGGTTGCCTTCCACCACGGTGGCGTCCAGCACGTTCATCGGCGGGTCGTTGAAGATGGCCGCTGCGTTGACCGACACCGGCACTTCGTACATGTCGAGCGTCGGGCCGTCTTGCAGCACGCGGCCTTCATGCATGACGACGGTGTGGCCGCCCAGCAGCAGCGCTTCCTGCGGCTCCGTGGTGGCGTACACGACGGTCGTGCCGCCATCAGCGAAGAGCGATGCCAACTCGGCACGCAATTCTTCGCGCAGCTTGTAGTCGAGATTGACGAGCGGTTCGTCCAGCAGCACCAGTGGTGCCCGCTTGACCAGCGCCCGCGCCAGCGCGCAGCGTTGCTGCTGTCCGCCCGACAGCTCGGCCGGCAGGCGCTGCAGCAGATGTTCGATGTGCAGCTTGGCGGCGACGGCCCGCACGCGCGAGTCGATCTCGCCCTTGTTGGTGCCCTGCAGGCGCAGCGGCGAGGCGATGTTGTCGTACACCGTCATCGCCGGGTAGTTGATGAATTGCTGGTACACCATCGCCAGATTGCGATCGCGCACCCCTACGCCCGTCACGTCCTTGCCGTCGACCAGTACGCGGCCGGTGGTCGGCCGGTCAAGCCCGGCCATGATGCGCATCAGCGTGGTCTTGCCGGCTTGCGTCGGCCCCAGCAGCACGTTGATGGCGCCGGGCGCCAGCCGCAGGCTGGTCGGGTACAGATGCGTCTGCGCCCCGACCATGGCCGTAACCTGGTCCAGTTCCAGAATCAATTGATGTCTCCCGTCTTACTGCTTTGATTTCTTGATGTCTTGGCTCGGGCGGCGGGTCCCGGTGCTTCAGGGCGCTCGTTCTGCCACTGGTGTGGTGTCGCCTTCCGGCAGATGCCGCGCCAGCCAGACTTCCAGCCGGCTGCGGTCGGCATCGCTGGCGTGCAGGCCCAGCTTGGTCCGCCGCCACAGGATGTCCTGCGCCGTGCGGGCCCATTCGTGTTCGATCAGGTAGCGGATTTCGGCTTCGTACAGCCCGGGCGTTACTTCGGCGCCTAGTTCTTCCAGCCGCGTGGCGCCGGCCAGCAGCGTGTTCACGCGCGTGCCGTACTGGTGCGCATAGCGCATCGCCAGCAGGGTCGGCAGCCACGGCAAACGTTTTTGCAGGCGCGCCACAAAATCGTCGAAGGTGTATTCGGCAACCAGCTGCCCCGGCGCTTCCAGATCGCCGCCCGGCAGCGATGCGGTGGCCGTCCACGAAGGCTTGCCGGCCAGCGGCAGATGCGGGGCCAGTTGGTCCAGCGCTTCTTCGGCCAGCTTGCGGTAGGTCGTGATCTTGCCGCCCCACACGTTGATGAGCGGGGCGTTCGCGCCGTCGGCGCCGGTTTCGCATTCGACCAGGTAATCGCGCGTGATGGCCGAGGCGTTGGCGGCGCTGTCGTCCAGCAGCGGCCGCACCCCGGAGTAACTCCACACCACATCGCTCGGCGTCAGCTGCCGGGTGAAATAGCGGCTGGCCATTTCGCACAGGTATTGGATTTCGCCGGCATCGATGGCCACTTGGTCCACCGAGCCCTTGTATTCCAGATCCGTCGTGCCGATCAGCGTGAAATCGTTCTGGTACGGGATCGCAAATACGATCCGCCCGTCCGGGTTCTGGAAGATATAGGCGAACGGGTGATCGAACATCCGCCGCACCACGATGTGGCTGCCCTTGATCAGCCGCAGGCCGCGCGTGCTCGGCAGCGCGTGCGCAGAACGGGCGAACTCCGCCGCCCACGGCCCGGCGGCATTAACGATCGCCTTTGCGCGCACGGAGCGGATGCCGTCCGGGCCAGCCAGCGAGGCGTGCCACCCATCAGCGCGGCGCTCCGCGTTCAAGCAGCGCGTGCGGGTGAAGATCTGTGCGCCGCGGTCCGCCGCGTCCCGGGCATTGAGCACCACCAGGCGGGCGTCGTCCACCCAGCCGTCGGAATAGACGAACCCCCGCGTGTAGCCAGCCTTGAGCGGCTTGCCGGCCGGATGCCGCGCCAGCTTGATCGACTCCGAGCCCGGCAGAAAGCGCCGGCGTGCCAGATGGTCATAGAGGAAGAGGCCAGCGCGGATCATCCACGCCGGACGTTGCGCGGCATCGTGCGGCATCACGAAACGCAGCGGCCACATGATGTGTGGCGCCATGCGCAGCAGCACCTCGCGCTCCTGCAGTGCCTTGCGCACCAGGCTGAATTCGTAATATTCGAGGTACCGCAGCCCGCCGTGGATCAGCTTGGTCGAGGCCGAAGAGGTGTGCTGGGCCAGGTCGTCCTTTTCACACAAGACTACCGACAGGCCACGGCCCACGGCATCACGCGCGATACCCACGCCGTTGATGCCGCCTCCGACCACCAGCAGATCACAGTCCAGATGCGACGCGTCAGTGAGTTGCATGGGTTTGAATCTGTTGATTTTCGCGCCTTTCCTTGCGAATAGTGACGCGTTGGCGGATAGTTTAGTGAAGGGCGAAAATAAAGCAACATAGGGAATCGCCTAATCCGCTCATATGTGTTCGTTTGTGTTCATTTCGTGACTTGATGCTTCCGCGACACCGCCAGATCCTCGAATACGTCCGCCAACACGGCGATGCCTCCGTCGACGCGCTTGCCCGCGTGCTCGGCGTCACGACGCAAACCATCCGTCGCGATATCCGGCAGCTCGAAGACGAGCGCCTGCTCGCGCGCTATCACGGCGGCGTCGGCCTGCCTTCGTCGGTCGAAAACATCGACTACGACCAGCGCCAGGTCCTGCACATCGACGCCAAGCGGCGTATCGCCGAGGTCGTTGCGCGCCACGTCGAGCCCGGCCGTTCGCTCATCATCAATATTGGAACGACCACCGAAGAAGTCTCCAAGGCACTGGTCGGCCAGAACGGGCCCCGCGGTCTGCGTGTCATCACCAATAATCTGAACGTCGCGTCGATCCTCTCCGGCAGCCCGGACGCGGAGGTCATTGTCGCCGGCGGCCTCGTGCGCAACCGCGACCGCGGCATCGTTGGCGAGGCCACGATCGACTTCATGAAGCAGTTTCGCGTCGACATCGGCATCATCGGCGTCTCCAGCATCGACGAAGACGGCACGCTGCTCGACTATGACTACCGTGAAGTGCGCGTCGCCCAGTCCATCATCGAGCAGTCCCGCGAAGTCTGGCTCGTGGCCGATCACTCCAAGTTCGGTCGCCGCGCTGTTGTCCGCCTGGGCCATGTCTCGCAGATCGACAAGTTCTTCACCGACGTCCCCGTGCCTGAGCCGATGGCCGAAGTCCTCCGCGCCGCCGAGGTGGACGTGATCGTCGCCAGCGAAACGCGCTGACGTTTGATCCAGCTTCTCTGCGGTCTTCGACCGTTCCACTACAGTGAAATGACAAGGCGCGCACCTTGCGTGCTTCCCTGTCATCCAGACTCGTCACACGGAGAGCATTGTGAGCAAGCACTCACATGCGGCTATCCTTTCGATCTTCGGGGGTATCGTCACTGAACACATCGCTGCGCTGCGCGACGCCCTTGCCAAGCTGGCTGCGCCCAGTCCCAGCGACGAAGATCTTCACCAGTTCCGCGTCACCCTGCGTCGGCTGCGTTCCGCTTGGGTGACGTTTGCGCCGGTCCTGCCTGCCAGCTTCGTTGCCAAGTGGAAGCCCCGCTTGCGAGCGCTTGCCGCATCCACTGGCCCAGTGCGCGAATGGGATGTGCTGCTCACCGATTGGCTCCCCGCCGTCCAGGCGTCCCTACTCGATAGCGACAAGGCCGGCCGGGCGTGGCTGGACGAGGCTTTTGAGAAGTCCCAAGAGGTGCGCAACCGCGCTTGGGGGGAATTGCGTGCCGGGCTGGCCTCGCCGGACGTGCCGGAAATGTTGTTCGAACTGGAGCAGGCAGTCGCTGCCTTTCATGCGGACGGCGAGCCTGGGCGGCATTCCCGCTTTGCTCGCGCCCGGGCCGGAGCGCTCCGAAAGAAGCTGATTCGTCGCGGGCGTCACCCCAAGCGATCGTCTGCACCACGACTGCATCGTGCCCGCATCGCCGCAAAGCAGTGGCGCTATCTATATGAAGCGTTCTACCCGGCGCTTGGGGCCCACGCGGCCAAGCGCTACCGAAGTCACTTGCGCAAACTGCAAGACGCCTTGGGCGAGGTTCACGATGCGAGTGTTTCCCTTGATTGCGTTGCCGACTTATTGGACGAGCCGCCGCCGCTATCTATAGTGAGCGCCTTTCACAAGCGCGCCAGCGCCGCGCGGAAGCGGGCAGGACGGGGGCTGCGCTGGGTACGGTCTCACAAGGCGCTGTAGCCCCTCGAAAAGTGCAGAAAGACCCCGCGAAAAGAAAGGGCTTGCGCTGTTCGGGAAACCCGCCTATAGTTCGCCCCTCGCTGCAAAACACAGCGCCGAAACGCAGGTGACGGTGGTGGTGTTGAGTGGTGGAGAAGCAGGTGTAGAGCGGGTTTGCGGTCGATTGGGTGGTTGGCGATTGGCTGGAGATTCGGTGGTGGTTGGCAGCGCGTTGGTGGATAAAAATTCTTCGACGAGTTGTTGACAGCGACGAAAAAGCTCTGCATAATCTCGTTTCTCTGCTGCAGAAAACGCAGCGACGCGATAAACAAAGTTGATCGCGAAGTTCTTTAACAAGCAAACAGCCGATAAGTGTGGGCGCTTAATACTGGGTGCGGCGGATTT